>JAITQK010000019.1 GCA_031288975.1 Treponema sp.
CAAACCAGCAGTGTAACCCAGTCCTCCTCAGCCATTGAGGAGATGCTGGCCAATATCCAGTCCGTTACCCAGACCCTGATCAAGAACACCGAAAACGTCAAGAAACTGGCGGATGCTTCCGAGGTGGGCCGGTCGGGTTTGCAGGAAGTGGCCACTGATATTCAGGAAATCGCCCGGGAATCTGCGGGACTCATGGAGATCAACGCGGTGATGGAGAATATCGCCAGTCAGACCAATCTCTTGTCCATGAACGCCGCCATCGAAGCGGCCCACGCCGGAGAGGCGGGGAAGGGCTTTGCCGTCGTAGCCGATGAGATCCGCAAGCTTGCCGAAAGTTCCGGGGAACAGTCCAAAACCATCAGCACGGTCCTCAAGAAGATCCACGATTCGATTGACACGATCACCAAGTCAACCGATGCGGT
This sequence comes from Treponema sp., assembly GCA_031288975.1. Lineage (GTDB taxonomy): Bacteria > Spirochaetota > Spirochaetia > Treponematales > Breznakiellaceae > JAITNP01. The sequence continues at coordinate 423 of JAITQK010000019.1, forward strand.
ACTGAACAAGTTTGAGGCCATAGACCGGGGAGTCAAGACCGTATCCGACCAAGAACAGAACATCCTCAGCGCCATGGAAGAGCAGAATGAAGGGAGCAAGCAGATTCTGGAGGCCATTGCCCAACTGAATGACCTTACCCAGAAGGTCAAGGACGGTTCTCTTGAAATGCAGGAGAGCAGCAAGGAAGTTATCCATGAGAGCAAAAACCTGGAACAGGTTACCCAGCAGATCACCAGCGGAATGAATGAGATGGCCAGTGGTGCGGATCAGATCAACGTCGCGGTTGGACGGGTCGATAACATCTGTAGTGAGAATAAAGAAAACATCGACATCCTGGTTCGGGAGGTATCTAAGTTTAAAATAGAGTAGGGGCCGCGTAAGACTTGCTGCACAGTAAATACCGGCGCCGCCGATGCAAATCACCTGTTTAAAGTAACATGGCGAGTGGACGGCGTCAGGGTGTTTTACAGTCTAGGGGATATAAAAAATCACTTGAAAGTCATTCCATCTCAGTTACTTGCTGGATCACCGCTCTCCGTTAAATTCCTTAACCGCGTCAACCATGGCGATTATGTTCGGAATCGGGGTGTTTGCTTGGATATTGTGGATCGTGTTAAAAATATAGCCGCCGTCTTTCGAGAAGATTTCAAGCCGTTCAAGCACTTCTGTACGTACCGCTTCTGGCGTGCCAAAGGGCAGGGTTTTTTGGGTGTTGACCCCGCCTCCCCAAAACACAATATCCTTCCCGTAGGTGTCCTTTAACTTTTTGGGATCCATCCCTTCGGCAGAACACTGCACCGGATTTATCGCGTCAATGCCCGCTTCAATCATGGAGGGCAATAAGGGGAAGATGCCGCCACAGCAGTGCTTGAGGATCTTCCACTCTGTGTTGCGGTGGACCCAATCACATATTTTTTTGTAGTGGGGCATGAAAATTGTTCTGAAAGTGTCAACACCCATCAATGGCCCGCGTTGACTGCCGAAGTCAGTGCCGCAGATAAAGAGCACATCGATATCGTTCCCAAAAGCGTCGTAGTACTTTTTGAAACTTTCGATGGCCCGCTCGTTCTCGATGTCAAAAACTTCGTGCACATACTCAGGATACAAAAGCGGCGCCGTGTACCACTCCGCAATATCCCGGATCCCCTTGGGATTTTTTACATTCGGGCCGGGAATATTATTCGCGTCCCCCAAACCAAAATAGCCCGGCGTTACCTGGATCGCCCGTTTTTCGTTTTTGTATTCTCCCATTTTTTTCAGGTGAAATGCCAACATCTCATCGGAAGCGATGGGGTAATCTTCAACCTGATCCAGGGGGTTTGAGTTATCCTCGTCAAAAGGCGGGGAACGCTGCAAATTATCGAAGTAAAACCCGCCGGCAGGGAGGTAACCGCTGGGGGCAACACTGGCGTCCCCCTGGGGATAGATGTAGGTGCCCCCTTTTGCATCCTTTTTCAGAACACAATTTGAGGGAACTAACACCGTATCACCTCGGTACTCCCACTCTTTCCAGGCAATATTGGAATTGCCAAAGGTATCACCGTAGGGATCAAGCTCCCGCACATCGCAGCCCAGGGCGTCCATTAAATCGCGCTCCATGACACCGACCATCGTTGACATATCCTTGATTCTTACCGGCATCTTGGGCAATCCGTAATACTCCCGCAGTTGCCGCATCACAATGGCGTTGATATTCGAACAGCTCATACCACCGAAATCCACCGGTACCTTGTCCGCTTCTTTATGGGCAAAAGCCGCCTTAACACGCTCTTTAGAAGTCACTCCATACTCCTTAATAAAAAATGAGGGGTGAAAAAAATTGTTTGCAACAACATTCCTCACTCCTCACGTGCATACTCCCAGGTATGCAAAACTTGCGTTCAGAGCTGTGGCCAATTCTTTTGGTGATAGTTTCTGAACCGCCTCGGAAAAAGGCTCGAAAGAAAAGATACCCAAATAGCCCAGGGCGTCCAGGCTTTGGATCGCTTCCTTGTTGTGCATGGTGTCTTTGGGACCAATAAGTACGCGGTGGGCGTCCCGGTAGTCGGCGACGGGAATGGTTGCCTCCACACCGGAGATATGCACCAGACCGGTGTAGGGCAGCTCGTAGGAAGCGCCCATACCGTCCATGCCGAAGATGCTTGCATTGTCAGGCCCGATGTAGTGGTGGAAGGTATCCAACAGCGCCCGGTAACAGCCGAAGCCCGATGACTTTATGGCATTTACAATCGCAGGCAGAGAGGCCAGGGAGGAAATGCCGAACCCCAATGCTTCAATATATGCGGCGATCCCGTACTGCACAAACAGGGGGCCGTAGGATTCCAAGGCTTCCACAGTGTCCCGGTACTTTTGTCGCGGCGTGCGTTTGTCCTCCGCTTCGTTGTTAGGGCAGAGTACCACGGCCTTGCAGTGGATAGCTGCGGCAAGTTCCAGCAGTTTTTCCAACTCCCCAAGACAGGACGCTCTTTTTGCAGGGAGGTTGAACTTTTGCAGGGCGTTGATCGTGATGATCTGCACCCCTGCGTCAGCCGCCATCTGGTAGACTTCTGCCGGTTTCAGGCCGTCGATGATGTCCTCACTATGTGACTTCCCTGGCAGGTCGTTTCGAAGCTCGACTTTGGAAAGTCCCAGGCTTGCGGTAAACTTGAAAAACTCGGCAAGGCCCATAGCAGGGGCAATGATCCGGTTAAGGGCAAATCGCTTGCGGTTAAGCATCGGTTCTTCTTCTCCCTAGGCTTTCTTGGCGTTCTTGCGCATATCGAGAATGACCGCGCCGACAATGATCGCACCTTCGGCGATCTTCTGCCAATAGGCGTTCACCCCCAACAGGGTAAAGCCGTTACGCATAACCGCAAGCACCATGGCGCCCACAAAAGCACCGCCTATGGTTCCGATACCGCCGCTCTGGGAAGTACCGCCGATGGTGGTAGCGGCAATGGCCGTTAATTCATAACCTTCGGCAGCGCCGGGGTGTACGCTTCCCACCCGTCCTGCGAAAACCAGGGCGGCAAGACCCGCGAGGAGTCCGCAGTAAGCGTAGATCATCACCGTGTTCTTGGATACGTTGATGCCGGAAACCTCGGCAGCAGTGATGTTTCCTCCTATGGCGTAGGTACTCTTACCGAACCGGGTCTTGTTGAGCAGGACATAGCTGATGACAATAACGATAAAATAAATGATCACCGGCACAGGCAGCATATTGAAGACTTTGGCGCCGATCAGGTTCATTTCCGGGGTCAGATTGCTTAAGGGCCGGGCGTTGGTGTAGAGCAAACAGAAGCCCCGGGTGATCGTCATCATACCCAGGGTGGCGATGAAGGCGGGGATCTTCGTCTTTGCCACGAGGAATCCGTTTACCGCGCCGCAGCCGGCTCCAACCCCAAGGCCCACCAGCACTGGAATGATGAAGGGCAGGGCGGGAAGATTCGGGTAGAGCTTCATAGGCGCCTCTACCTGGGCAAGACTTGCTGCCACGAGTCCTGAAAAGGCCAGCACCGCGCCAACGGAAAGATCGATCCCCTTTGATATGATGACAAAGGTCATGCCCAGGGCCATGATACCGAAGATCGAAGTCTGGGTCAGCAGGTTAAAGATGTTGGTGGGGCTTAGAAACGCAGGCCGCAAAATGCTGATGAGGATGACCATCAGAACGAGGACGATAACCATGCCGTACTTCCGCATGATCATTTTTACATCCATATTTTCTATTATTTTCATTGTTGCTTCTCCTTAATTTGCTTTGAAGTATTCATCCATAGTATTCGTAGCGTAGGCCATTAATTCTTCCTGGGTCAGGTCTTTCCGGTTATCGAGGATCCCCGTAACCTTTCCCTGGTGCATAACCATGATGCGGTCGCTCATGCCCATGACCTCGGGCAGTTCCGAGGAAATCATGACAATAGACTTCCCTTCACCTGCCAGGGTGGTAACGAGGCGGTGGATCTCCGATTTGGTAAGCACGTCGATACCACGGGTAGGTTCATCGAGGAATAGAATCTCCGGTTCTGTCATAAGCCAGCGGGCGACCAGGACCTTCTGCTGATTGCCGCCGCTCAGGTTCTGAATCTGCTGCATGATGCTGGGAGTCTTGATCTGAACCTTCTTGACATAATCCTCAACAGCCTCATTCATACGAGCGTGGTTTATGAGACCTACCTTGTTGAGGAACTTGGGGAAGGTGGCGATTGCCATGTTGAGGCGTATGGGAAGCATGGGGAAAATCCCGGAACTGCGGCGGTCTTCGGTGAGGAAGGCTATACCGTATCTGATAGCGTCCCGGGGGGTTTTGATCGCCACTGGTTTCCCGTCGATGAGCACTTCTCCACCCACACGGGGCCGGATGCCGAATATGGTTTCGATAACCTCACTGCGCCCTGCGCCCACAAGACCGGCGATGCCGAAAATTTCTCCCCGCCGTACGGTAAAGGAAACATCCTTGAAAAACTTTGCATGGGAAAGGTTCTTTACCTCAAGTTTCACCTCCCCGATGGGACAGGTAACCTTGGGAAACATTTCGTTCACATCCCTTCCCACCATCATGTTAATCATCTTGTCTACCTTGAGGTTGGCGGTTTTTTCAGAGCCGATATAGGTACCGTCGCGGTACACGGTAATCTGGTCGGTAATCTCATAGATTTCATCGAGTTTATGGGAAATGTAGATGATACTCTTTCCCTGACTCTTGAGCCGCCGCATGATGATGAAAAGCTGCTTGACCTCCCGGTCGGTGAGGGCGGAGGTCGGCTCATCCATGATGATCAGCTTTGAATTGTACGAGACGGCTTTGGCGATTTCGATCATCTGTATCTTCGCAACGGTCAAGGTAGACACCTCAGTCGCGGGGTCCTCCACCAATTCGATCTCTTTAAGTACTCCCTTGGTCATCTCGTACATCTTCTTGTGATCCACGAGACCTAAAGGGGTGAGCGGTTCACGGCCCAGCCAGATGTTTTCCATGATTGACCGGTATAAAATGGGGTTTAACTCCTGGTGGATCATGGAAATACCCATTTTGAGGGCCTCCGCCGTGGTATAGTGCCCCATGACCTTACCGTCAAAGATGAGCTCCCCGCTGGTCGGGGGATGAATGCCGGCGATGCACTTCATAAGCGTTGATTTTCCCGCGCCGTTTTCACCCATCAGCGCATGGATCTCTCCCTTACGGACCTTCAGTTCAACGCCCCGTAAGGCATGTACGCCTGGAAACGTTTTCACAATATGCTTCATTTCGAGGATGTATTCATCACTCACCACAACCTCCTTTGGAATAGTGAGGAGTGAAGCGGGTTGTTAGAAGCTCCCTTCGTTCACTCCTCCTCAGTATCACGGGAACAGGGATAAATTTTCCAGGTTGATAAGCACATAGGGTACCCAGTTTATGGGTTCTGGCTTTTCACCGTTTAAAACCTTGTGAACATACTCGGCAGCGCCCTGGCCCTGGCCGGCTGCGTCTTGCAGTACCGTGGCGGCCATGCGTCCATCCTTAATAGCGGCCTTTGCGTCAGGAGTCGCGTCTATGCCCATGACGACCACATCGGCGCGGCCTGCGGTGCGGCAGGCTTCAATGGCGCCCAGGGCCATTTCGTCGTTGTTCGATAGTATCGCCGTGAGGGTCGGGTAGGCGGTTAGCCACTTCTGAGTAACATCAAGCCCTTGGTCCCGAGCCCAGTTACCGGTTTCTTTGGCCAATACCTTAATGTCCGGGAACTCCTCCGCGATGATCTGCTCGTTCCCTACGGTCCGCTCAATCGCCGCTTCGTTGTCCAGGCGTCCCATGAGGATGCAAACTTCCCCATGTCCCCCCAGGATTTTGCCCATCTCTTCCATCTGGATCCTGCCGCCCACAATCGAATCTGACCCGACATAGTAGACATTAGGGGGCAATGTGCCGTCACTAAAGGGATTCCGGTTGACATAGACAAGGGGAATACCGGCGTCAGCAGCAGCCTTCGTGATAGGCCCAACTGCGGTGGTATTAATGGGATTCACGACCAGGGCCTTGACCCCATTGACGATCATCGAGTTTACCTGATCGTTCTGACGGACCACGTCGTCCTGACCATTCTCAAAGAGCAGTTCGTATTGGGGCTTATCCGCAAAATAGGCAATGAACTCATCCTTGAGGTAACTCAGCCAGGTGTCGTTATCGTTACTGTTAAGATAACCGATTTTGATCTTAGCCACAGACTTCGCCGAAGCAGTACCTCCTGGCGCCTCCTTTTTCGTACACCCCGCAAACACAGCCGTAGCCAGAAGGACCGCGACCCCTACATACAACGCTTTTTTCATAAAAGCCTCCTTAGAAGATTTGTAAACAATACCACTAATACATTGTGAAAACGTTTACAGATTTAGTATCATCTTCCTTTCCGGTTTTGTCAACAAAAAACTTTACTTTTTTACTTTTTAGCAATTTTTTACTCTTTAAATTAAACTCCCGTTTCGTTTGACCGTAATCAGCTTATCATATAGAATAAGGAGACATCTTAACAGGAACCTACTTGATCTGGTCCCAATTTTTTGATAAAATGAGGATTTATTATGAATTTATCGAGAAAACTGCCGATTTTTATCGGCGCACTGGTGTTTGTTATTACCCTTTGTATGGGAATGGCCTCATACTTCATCGCCCGGGATGTTGTGCATAAAACCTCAAATATCGCACAGCTCAATGAGGCTGCCGTCGTTGCCAACATGTTTGAAAACTACATGGAAGGACATCTCACTATCTTGCAGGATTTGGCTAACCGTATGAGAACCAGGAGTTTTGACTGGAATCTCCAGCAATCGAGCTTACTCCCTGAGATTGACAGTCACCATTACCTCGATATGGCTGTGGTGGACATGGACGGCGTGGCCCATTACATCAAGGAACCTACGAATTCAAATCTCGCCGACCGGGATTATGTTATCAATGCTCTGGCTGGGAAACAGACCGTATCGGATGTACTCATCAGCAAGGTCATTGGCAAGCCGGTGGTTATGCTTGGGGTGCCCATCTTCGTGAGTGATACGGATACCACGATAAAGCAGGCACTCATTGTGCGCCAGGAAGGTTCCTTCTTAAGCGATGTACTCAAAGGCATTAGTCAGGGAGAGACCCGCTATGCCTATATGATCAACGGCAAGGGAACGATCATTTCCCATGATAACATAGACCTGGTGTTTAATCAGTATAACCCGGTTGATGCTGCAAAATCGGATCCCAATAGTGTGTCCATTGGGCGTTACATAGCGCAGGTTGTGCAGGATAGGAAGGTGGTGGGATCCTATACCTATAACGGGAAACATCTGAGTTGCGCGTCGGCGCCGGTGCGTAAAACTGACTGGACGATCATCGTGGCGGTGGAAACCGCCGAGCTTTTTGCGTATCTGCATACGTTGATGATGTTTACCATTGTGTTTATTGTGGTCTTTCTTGTTGTGGGCCTTGTCTTGGCCCTGATTATTGGCGGTTCGGTTGCAAAGCCCCTGGAAAAAATGCTGCCAGCTCTTGAGGATATTTCCAATGGTAATCTTACCAGAACACTCGATGCTTCTTCTAAAGATGAAATTGGGTCTATGGCAGAGAAATTTAACATTTCGATACACGGAATTGCCGGTATGATTTTGAACACCAAGAATGCTGCGGTCCGTATTGAAGAGATTGCCGATGAACTGTCCACAACTATGATGAGTACGGTTCAGGCTATGAATCATATTTCCGATAACATTTTGAACATAAAAGAAAAAAACAGAGACCAGGCCGCGTCAATAACAGAAACGCACGCTACTATCGGCGCTATCAAAACCCATACAGAACATCTTAACGCATCTATCGAACATCAGGCCCAAGCCATGGATCATTCCTCCGTGGCTATTGAAAAAATGGCGGGAAATATCAGAAACGTGGCGGAGATACTCCGTAAAAACACCGAGTCCATGGAGGCCCTTCTTAATGCTTCAGAATCCGGAAAAGACAGCATCCGGCAGGTGAGTGAAATTATGAAGATCATCGAACAGGATTCTAATGGGCTGCTTGAGGCGAGTGGCATGATTCAAAGCATTGCGGCGAAGACCAATCTTCTTGCCATGAACGCGGCTATTGAAGCGGCCCACGCGGGAGAGGCGGGACGGGGTTTCGCGGTGGTGGCTGATGAAATCCGCAAGCTGGCGGAAAATTCTTCGGCCCAGGGAAAATCCATCAATACGGTACTCGCCACGCTGAAAAACCAGATCAATACTGCGACGGAGCTTTCCCATAATTCCCAGGAACGCTTCAACCTTATTGTGGACCTGGTTGCCACGGTAGGGAATCAAGAGGCGGTGATCAAAAGCGCTATGGATGAACAGACTACCGAGAGCAATCTGATTCTCGACGCGATGCGGGATATTACCAGTATCACCAGCCAGGTGAAAACCGGTTCCAACGAAATGATGCACGGCAGCGCTGAAGTCCTCACCGAGATAGGCCGGGTGAGCACGGGAAGTTCGGAAATGAGCAACAAGATGGACAGTATTGCTACCGATGCCACACAGGTACGATCCGACATGGACAAGCTGTACTCGATTACCCAGGAAACCAAGGACCGGGTTTCTAAATTGTCGAATGATGTGTCAAAATTCAAGACCGAATGAAGAGAAGCATCCTCAATGAAGGCCCTGTCTGGGGCTTTTAACCGCGTATACTTCAAAGGTGTCTCCCAGTCTGAACAGATGGCTGAGGTGCAGGAAAAAGCGGTAGAGGGGACCTTGTTTTCCGGCCAAAAAGGTGCCAATCAGGGGGAAGCGTTCGGGATGATGGCCGGTAACGATGATCTTTTTAAGTCTAAAGCCAAAGCGGGCGAGTATGCTGCGGACCTGGCGGGGTTCCCAGATGGTCCAATGATCTGCCGGGCTTTTATCCAGGAAACGGATCCGGGAAACTCGTCCTGAAATCCCAGCAAGGGAGGGGGTTGAAAAGGCCAATACGCCTCCTGGTTTGAGGAGTTTCCCGATTGCGTTGAGGACTTGGTGCGGCTCTTTAAAGTGTTCTATCACATACCACAGGGAAATCACGTCGAAGCCCTCGGCACCTGCGGGCAGGGGCGTATCCGGGAACAGTCCTCTGAAACAGGGAATTGCCAGTTCGTCCTGTACATACCGGACCGCATCCTCTGCGGCCTCAAGGCCCGTGGGGGAAAAGCCTTCTTCCTGTGCGGCTACCAGGAATGGCCCATACGCGCATCCTATGTCAAGGAGGCGCGGCTTTGCACTGGAGGAGAGGAGGGCCTTGATGTGCTGCACCCGGGTTTTTCCCGTTTGTATCAGCCCTGGAAAGTCCTCAAGATAGGTTTTACCGTACTGTTTTTTGTAAAAATCAAAAAAATAATCCTTGGCGTATTCGATAGGTGGCGGGGAGCTGCGGAGCATGTAGACCATGCCGCACTCGGTACAACGGCGGTAGGTTCGGTCTGGGAAACGGACAAGGGCGCGGTGGTTTGCCGCGCCACAACAAGGACAGGATGGGGAAACCAGGGGACTGTAGGTTGCAAGGAACGTACCCAGACTCTGAGCCGCCTTGTATTGCGCGGCGATTTTTTCACATTTTTTCCCCAGGGCTGGGAGGAAATCCGTAGCTCCCATAAGCCTGGGGAGCCGGCTCGCTCCCTGGCGGCCGATTCCGACAGATACGAACCCTGCATTTTTGGCAAGTTTTTCATGGTATGCACTTGGGGATACCAGCAGAACCGGTACCTTGGCATACAGGCTTTCAAAGGCGGTCAGGCCGAAGTGGGTAATGACCAGGTCGTAGTCGGCCAAGTATTCCCGGAGTTCCGGTACTCCCTCTATAACCCGAACTCCCCGGCTCATGAGTGTTTCCTTCACTTCTCTGTTGCCCTTTTGATGCAGCATACTGAGCACAACGGTAAGTTCCCCTATTCCAATCAAAGCTAGAGAGACAGGAAGGGTAAGCCCCGCCGGATCCTCAGCACCGAAGCTCACGAGCATCTTCAAGCACTTCCGGGGGGCGTGGGGGGCCTGTGGCCCTCCACATAAGAAAGCCCCTCGCCGTTTTTTCGGCAAGGGCAGCATCCACGGAGCTAACAGATTCGGTGGAGACAAAAGCCCTGGCAAGAGATCGATCAGAAAATCAAATTCCTCTCGACAGGCCCCGCCTTCATCAATACCTATCACCGGTGCTATACGGGACCACCGGACAAATTCCTCTCGTTTTGTCCTGAATCGATCCAGGACGATAAAGCTCCACTGTTTGCCGTCCACCCCCGCTTCACCAAGCAGGGGCGTATCCAGATACACCTCAGAAATGATCCTTGTTCCGAGTCCGGGAATATGGAGATAGGCTTCCCGTCCCTGGGTGCGGAGGTCCCGGACCAGTACCTGGGAACGGATCAGGTGGCCACCCCCTTGACCTTGTTCAAAGGCGGGAACCACCAGTATAGGCCCTGAATTCACCGGTGCGTCCAAATCGTTGTATAGGTGTTGATAATCGTGGCTCCCTGGTACCGTGCTTCCCCATCCCCCAGGGCTGAAAGCGCTGCGTACAAGGTTTCAGCACGGGTAAAATCTTCCAGGGTATCCACACTTATCCTAATGTCCGGGCCTTGCCAGATACGAGGCGCCAGGGGCCGGTGGAGCAGAAATCCTTCAGGATGATTGTACAGATAGGGGCACACATGCTCCCGTTCCGCAGGGAGGGATGCTTCTTGTTCTGCCCTGAGCAGGGCATCGGCGGCAACGGATTCTACACCGGCGCCGTAGGGAAGGCCGCTATAGCCTGCATAATCGGCGTTACGCTCCAGGGCCTCCTGGTTGATGGCTACTGCGGCGTCAATACAGACAAAGGGATTATCCCCGGTTGCCCTGATGACCCGGTCTATACCGAAACGGCGTATGGCCGTACCGTAGCGGCTTAATACGTCTTCTTTGGAACCAGGAATCACCTCAAAGGCGGCTCGTTCTGCCAGGGGGCTAAAATCCGCAACGCAGTCCAGCGGGCAGGCAAGGATATGGAGGTCACAGGGCAGGCGCCCCAGGGCCTCCATGACCCGGAACAAGAGGGGTTCGCCTCCTAGGGGTCTGAGGGATTTCCCGGGCAGGCGGCTTGAGTCAAGCCGTGCCTGGAGTACTACGGCGATCATGGTCCAATGTGTCCTGTCTTTTCAAATTCTGGATTACTGGTGGTACTCAGCGGTTCAGCGGGAGTACCGGGCTTGGCAGTCTCAATCCGCACGGGTTCGATTATTGAAGTTTCCAGCCGCGGTTCTTCTGCAGACTGCGAGTCGTTCACATCTTCCCAGAGTTCGGTTATGGCCCGTGCGTCGCTGCGGAAACGGTAGCGGTTGCTCTTAACCCACTGGCGTCCTTTGGAAAATTCATCCCATGCGGCAAAGAAGTCCCCGCCACTTCTCCAGAAATACGCGGGGAAGCGTCTCAGGGGAATGTATGCATAGTCTCCGTGGAACATAGGGGCCAGATTTTTAAGGTAAAAACGCCGGTAGCTTTCTTCGGTGGTGCTGTCTTCAGGGGGCGTTTCTCCGTCATAGGAAAGGCGTATGAGCTGGGTGGCGTTGATTTCCTCTCCCCAGAGGTAGGCCCGGAACCCGAAATCCATGAACTGCCAGTAGAGGCTTTTCAGGGTGCTATCAAAACCGCCAAGCTGGATAAAACGGTCCCGGTCGTAGATGCCGACTCCATCAAAGGGGTAGAGGCTGGACTGTCCTTCCTTGCTGGGGGGAAAGAGGAGGGTTTTAATGGTGTTGCGGTAGGCTGCTGGTGCGGCAACGGTGGGGAGGGTTTCAAAATGGGAATTCTGAATCACCGGTACGGTACAGAGGCGTTTATAGCCACTTTTTTGTCCATCGCTTTTGTACACGTCTTCCTGAAAGATCTGGAGCCGTTCAGCCATCCGGGATGCTCCGCCGCTGTGGAGGATCCTCAGATCATTCCAGAGGACAAAGAAGAGGGGACTTGATAGTTCGGATGCTGCAATGTTGATCTGTGCACCAGGGCTGATTACCTCTTTTAACAGGATGAAACGGACCTGGGGGAAACGGCTTGACAGTTCTTCCACATCATAGCGTTCCTGGGGTCCTTCCATGGAGATGATGTAGTCAAAGCCCGTCTTTTCAAGTTCTTGGAAGTGGGTTCGCCGGGGATACCGTCCGCCTCGGTTGAGGAGGATCGCTGAAAGTCCGGTGGAAGCGCTCCGTTCGGTGCCCCCTACAGCAGTATACGAGGGCAAGGTATCGTTAAAAATTATAGGCATAGTATTCATCACACTCCGCACAGATTCCCGGATACCTCTGGGCACAGTGCTCCCGGTAAAAGACTTCCCCCCGGGCCCAGATGGTTTCCAGCGGTTCGGAGAATACATTCCCCAGGGGGGCCGCTGTTGCCGCAAGAACGGCCATATCTTCTTTACAGCAGGGAACGCTGCCGTCAAGCAGAATCGCCATGTCCCGCATGAGGTGCCAGCAGGGACGGCGCTGGACCGGGGACAGGTCCGAGGCTTGCAGCTTAGGCAAGAAGCCGCAGAAATGGTCGTATTTTTGGATGATGATGTTCATCCCCGCCTCTTTCCAAGACCGGTAAAAGTGTTCGATATCATCTTCAAAGCCCTTGACCCGGATCGCCTGCACGTATGCATCTTTGGGGAATAGGTTCATGAGTGCCTTTGCCGTGGCAAGCGCCTCGCTCATACCAAGGCCTCGGATTTCCCGGTACCGTCCAGGATCATGGGCGTCCAGAGAGACTATCCACGAAAGGGGGGCCATGCGGTTCTTCCGGGGCAAGGTCTGTGCTGTTTCTTGCGCCAGTTCTTCCAGTTCTCCGATCTTCCAGCCAAGCCCGGAGGTTTCGATGATCAGGGACAGGCCCTGCCGGGCGAGGACCATGCGGATAAGTTCCAATTTTTTCGGGTGCAGGCTTAATTCCCCCCAGAGGGAGCAATCGATGACCGCGTCATCGGAAAAGGCGGCTATAGTATCCAGCAGCCCAGCGAATCGCTCCGGTTCCATGAAATCCTTGTGCAGGGCACTGAATCGGGGATAGGGACAGAGGGTACAAGGCTGGGGACAGGAACCAGATACCTGAATCGTATAGAAATTGGGGAGGGTCCGCAGGAGTTCTGGTTTTTCAGCGATGATCCGTTCCGCATCCTGGGCGCTGGAAAAGCCCGCCTCAATAAACCGGGTCAGGAGGAGGAGGTTTCGTCTGGAATCTGCGCTCAGGCTCAGGCGGTGGACCCGGAGGTCTACCGGAGAAATCTCGGTTTCAATGTCAAAAGCATTGATATCCTTTTGTAACACCGAGAAAAGGGTATCCCGGGTTACTGGTCCATCATCATTACCCAGTATTTTTGAGAGAATACCGGCGACACCAGGGGCAAGCAGCTCTGGGGAAAGTCCGTAGGGCCAGCCGTCAGCGTATGAATATTCCGCCTTATAGCGCCGGTGCCGGTCTGCAAGGGCTTTGGCCAGCGCAGGATCCAAGAGAGGACAATCGGCCCAGGCAAAATAGGTCAGATCAAAGCCTTCAGAAAGCGATGCCAAGGTCTCGAGGAGGCGCCGCCTGGTCCATTCCGGGGCTTTTATGACCTGAACTCCTTGCACGCATTCTGGTTCATCCCGCACCAAAAGTATGGTTTTCCGGGTCTCTGGAAAAAGCGCCACCTGTTCTAAGGCAAGGTTCAGTGCGCTCTTTCCAGAAAATACTTTTTCATAGGCCGCCTCGGCAAGGCTACCCCCATATAATACGGCAAGGGCATTCATACTTCTCCCAATATCGGCATTCTGGCAATGGACAGTTAGGGGTATTAGTAGAACCAGAGGGCAGGGCGATTTGACAGGGGCGATGGGTGAGTGCTGGTATGAAGGGTATGTATTTTGAAAAATCCAATCCTCCTACAACTAGGTACCACCTAAAATACCAGCTTGAGCATATCATAGACCTCGTGGGTTGTAATGGTCCAGGGTGAAAAGGCGACGAATTCCAGGTTCCGGGCGATTTCAGCGACCGGGACCAGCCGGTCCAGGGCCAGGCCGAATTCCTTAAGCGTCCTGGGGACCGTGAGGTCTTCCATGCGGCGGCGGATGGCATCAAGCGCCAAGGTGGCGGAATCCGCAACCGAAGCCCCTGGCTCCATACCCATCAGGGCCGCAGCCTTGGCTATCTTTTCTGGCCGCACCGTTATCAGCCGTTCCACAATGGCGGGGAGCAGTACCGTAGAACACCGGCATTTTTCCACTGAGAAGCGCCCGTTAAGGGCATAGGCCAGAGCGGTACCTATGCCGGGAGCGCTTACCGATGTACCGAGGGCCAAAAAGAACCCGGCGTTTATGAAATCCTCTGCCACATTATCCGCGTTACCGGCGCTTATGCGGGCATAACGGGCAATGGCTTGTTCCAACAGGACATCAGACAAGATGCCAGCCTTACGGGAACAGTAGGCTTCCAGGGCTGTACACAAGCCGTCAAAGGCAAAGACCTCTGGTTTTGATATTGATTCACCAAGGGTTCCATCTATAATAACCGCATTACATAAGCCCTTAGGGGATTTTATGAGTTTTACTGACCGATCCCGGGGATCAATGGCGATAAAATAGCTTGAAAACAGAAAGGGATCCTCCAAGGTGGTGGGGATCGCGCTATAGGGCAGGAAGGGAACATCAGGTTTTTTCCCTTCCAGAATGTCAAATAAATCAGAGCCAGAGCTTATCGCCCCAAGGCGGGCTATCGATTGAGTAGTAAGGCCACCAAAACCGATAATGCCCGAACACCGGGATCCCCGTGCAAGGGTGGCAATCTTTATCGCCACCTCCGCCGTAGCCTGGGCGGGAATGGCATCAAAGACAATGGCCTCTATTCCCGAATCTTCCAGGATCGTGGTAAGCCGATCGATCGTATGGTTTGCATAAAGCTGTTGTTCCACGGCGATAAGGACTCTGCTACCATAAGCCTTACAGACAGTTCCCGCCCGGTTTACCGTATCCATACCCAGTATCACCTCTGGGTCCAGGTTAAATGTAATATCAGTCATACTAATTGCCCCCTGGGTGCCAACACCTCAGAAAAAAAAAGCGGAACCCTCGGTTCCGCCCCGTTTATTATGCATCTTCAACTATAAACCAAAGGCGTCCATGATTTTATCTGCCGTAGCCTTGATAATCTTATCATTAATATATGAAGGATCGTTAATCTTTTGTTTAAGTTCCGCAATACGATCCATACGGACATCGGAAGCAGAAGCCACTACCGCATTCGCCTGGTACACTTCACTCTTTTCCCGTGCCTCTGCGGAAAGACTAATGGAATCAGTCTGTACCGTCCGGTTTACCTGATTAATCCATCCGGCGTTTTTACCGGATTGAATGGGATCTATGGGACCTATCCTATTGATCATCATAATCGTATCCTACCTATTAATATTATCGGTACACAACCAATAATAGTTTATTGATTACTTGGCTTTGTTTCCAGATACAAACACCGAAAATTCACCAAGCTGCTCGTTCTTTTCCGCTAACATAGAAAGAACCTCCGCTGCGGATCCCCGGAGATATTCCTCATGGAACTTAGTCATCTCCCTTCCCACGCAAACATACCGTTCATTATCAAATTCGACCAAATCTTCCAAAAGCTTAAGTATTCTGAAAGGAGATTCATACAAGACAAAGGCAGATTCAGTATTTAAAAGCGCCTGGAGCCGGGAACGGCGGCGCCCCGGCTTAGGGGATAAAAACCCTTCAAAAATCACATTTTTATCCATCCCCCCTGCAACACTTACCAAGGAAGCAAACGCCGAGGGACCTGGAATCGGAATGACCTGATGGCCAGCTTCCACCGCATACCTAACGAGTACCGCCCCAGGATCACTGACCGCCGGAGTCCCCGCATCGCTAGTATAGGCAAGGGTTTGCCCTTCATTGAGGATGCCAATAAGCTTTTCCGCAGCATGCGCTTCATTCCTAGCTCTACAGGAAATCAACTTGACCCGTATCCCGAAATGACTGAGGAGTTTGAGGGTCCGCCGGGTATCCTCACAAGCTACCACATCCACCTGCTTGAGGGTCTCCACCGCCCTGAAACTCATGTCCCCCAGATTCCCAATAGGGGTACCGATAATATATAAAACCGCCAATAGCCCCTAGGGGAATTGAACCCCTCTTTTAAGATTGAGAATCTCATGTCCTAACCGATAGACGAAGGGGCCGACTCGTCGAAACATCACCTACCATAAACTGGTGATACCCTTTTCCCCAGGGAGGATTTGAACCCCCACAAGCAGATCCAGAGTCTGCCGTGCTACCATTACACAACCGGGGAATAGCTATTTACAAAATAGCAAAGGTTAAAAAAAAAGTCAATTGGTAAGGGGTAGTTTTTCCAGGAAAATGATCATATTTTTACAGGTACGATGGTGCGACTTTTTTAATTTTTGTTGAAGGAGATACAATGCCCGGTACACGTGATACTATGGTATACGCCTTTTTAGGGATTTTCCTGTTAATCGGTCTGAGTCCCCTTTTAGCGCGGGATGTGGAGATAACTATTGAGGATACCGATTTAGGGCTTCCCCTGGAAGGGGCCCTTATCCGTTCATGGGATGGCGGAGAGCGGATCTGCGATGAAGAAGGCAAGGTGACCCTTGCGGTTCCCGACGACCGCCAGGTGGTGATCCAGGTTGCCTATCCGGGCTATGAAAGCGGACGCCTCGTGATACCCCTTACGGGGGACCGGTTTACCCTGGGCTTACACTTGAGCGGGATCATGGAAAATCAGGAACTCGTGATAGAGGCCCAAAGGCCGGGGGTCAGTGAGACCAAAAGTGGTCGCAGTGTTGCGATCTCAGGGGATGAACTCACCAGGACCGCGGAGATCGGTATCCTTGAGGACGTGATGACCTCGATTAAGCTCCTTCCCGGGGTGGGGTATACGGGCATGTTTAACGCCAGGCCCTCGATCCGAGGCGGAGAGCCTGGGGACCTGACTGCGGTTCTGGACGGGTTCTACATTGAAAACCCCTACCATTGGGGCGGCTCGGTTTCCATCTTTGATCCCCGGATGGTGCAAAGCGCCCAGCTTTCCCACGGGGTGTTTTCCGCCCGGTACGGGCACACCATCTCCGGGCTTTTGGAAGTAAGTTCCCGGAAGCCCTCTTTCACTGAAACGGAGCTTGAACTGGGGGTCTCCTCCAGTGCCGCGAACCTCAATCTGTCGATACCCCTGGCGAGTAAGGGGGGGCTTATGCTCATGGGGAAGGTGACCTACTGGGACCCCTTTGTCTGGACAGCCCAGCAGTTAAGCACGGTGGTGGATAATGAGACCCTGGACCAAATCAACGCGGTCAGCATCGCCCCCTATATCAGGAGCACGGCTTTCTCAGTGGATTACCGGTTTACCCCCACCCTGGAATGGACCATGAGCGGCTTTATCGGTGGGGATGGTGCGGGGGCCGCATATCAGAATGAGGGCTACACTGAGGATGGGGCGACCGAGTTGCACAACCAGACCGATATGGATTTTGAGTGGGATAATTCCCTGGGATTCCTTATTACTGGTCTGACCCTTAACCCCCTGCCTTCTATGGTCCTCAAAACAACGTTGGGGGCCGGCTTTTTAAAAACCAAGCTCGATGGAAATATCTACTATAATATTCATGTACCCTATTCTGAGGATTTTCGTAATCAATATGGCTCCTTATTAGAGGATAACACTGCCTATGTTCTTGAGCAGGATCAACGCATAGGGATAACCAATACCGCGGGAAGCTATCAGGGCCGGGCAGACCTTGACTGGGACCTGGGGAAAGGCTTTCTGGTTGCTTTTGGGCTTCAGGAGTTGTACTCCCGATGGAAACTGGAGGATAGCATTCATGGTATTGCGGAAACTAAAACTCCCCCTGAGATGGATATCCCCACTCCCTATATCAATTACCCTGTTGACTATACCGTGGATGTGAATAATCAGGGCCTTACCTCGTCCGCTTATACCGTACTGGAATACACAACTCCCAACAAACGGTTCGGCGCAGAGGCGGGGCTGCGGCTGGATCATGTGTATTTTATCGGTGATGACTTTACCATCCGAACCGTACCGGCCTTTAACCCCCGGATCAACCTCGACTTCGGCGTCCTGCAAAACAAAGGCATCCTGGATTCCCTTACCACCACTATCGGGACCGGTTTTTTTTCATCCATGACCGATAACATATCCCAGATCGAACGCAGTAACGGTATCGGCGATTTTGAGATGAAACAGAACCGTTCCTGGACTTCGGTGGTGGGGACCAAACTGGATTTTCTGGGAGGCTATAGCTTTAACATTGAAGGGTACTTTAAGTATGTCTTTGACCGGGCCTACACGATATTAAGTACCGACAGTGAATCACAAACCAGCAGCTCCGATTACCTCTTTGACGGGGAGGGCCGGATCTGGGGGTTTGACTTGATGCTGCAGAAGCTGGAATCCCGGTATTGGGATGGGTGGCTTTCCTATTCCTTCAATTATGCCCGCTACCGGAATCCCCAGGCCCTTAGCACCGTTGGGAAGGATAAACAAGAAGAAGGCATCTGGTTCTATCCCTCGTTTCACCGTTTTCACAACCTCAACCTGGTATTGAACATCAAACCGATTAAACAGTTCAATATCGCCGTCCGCTTGGGGCTTGCTTCTGGAAGGCCGAAAGCCGTGGTCGGTGAAATTAATCCCTACGCGGTGCTGGTCATGAATGATGATAAACCCCTCGTCATCCAAAAATACAAACGGGACACTTATTATTCTGACAACGAACGGACCACCTGGTCCATTCCCCTGGACCTCAAATTTTCCTGGTTTTTCTTTAATTCCAAAGGCAAGGGCCAGGGTGAAATCTATGTTGCCGTTGAGAACCTCATGTCCTTGGTATACAAGGCCCAGGCTAATACCAGTTTCAATAGCTATACCGGGGAAGAGGATACAGGGAGCAATGCCGCGGTCTATGAATTGCCCATTCCCATGCCTTCTGTTGGGTTTAAATGGAGCTATTAGGGATCTGTCTCAGGACGCCCGCCGACCCTTTCCCTTGACCCTCCCCTTTATATGGGGTATTATATAAAACATCACACTACCTGTAATGTAGTGTGGTTACTTTCAAACTTTTGATACGCAGGATGGAGCTATGAAATTTGAACGGCTGTTTACAGAAGGCGGATCCGGGCCTTATAAGGATATGGTGTGGGAAAAACGGCGGAGTGAGATCCGCAATCCTGATGGGAAGGTGATTTTTTCAGAACATACGGTGATTGTGCCTGCTGATTGGAGCCAGATCGCCACGGATATCATTGCCCAGAAGTATTTTCGCAAGGCAGGGGTGCCGGCGGATAAAATATACGCTTGGAAGGAGTGGGCGCTCCCTGGCCCCCTTTTTCAGGCTGGTCCAGTGGCTTCAGAGGCCACCCAACCGGATCCGGGGGACAGCCTGCCCCTAGATGGAGCCGAGCATGACAGCCGGCAGGTATTTCACCGTCTGGCCTATACCTGGATGGACTGGGGCAAGCGGTATGGGTACTTTGATACTGATGAAGATGCCGGGGCCTTTTACGATGAAACCTGCTATATGCTGGCCCATCAGATGGCGGCTCCCAACAGTCCCCAGTGGTTCAACACCGGCTTGTATGCGGTCTACGGCATAGATGGCCCTCCCCAGGGGCACTATTACGTTGATCCCCAGGATGAACAACTCAAGAAATCCGACAGTGCCTATAAACGGCCCCAGCCCCACGCCTGCTTCATTCTTTCCATTGAAGACGACCTGGTGAACGAAGGGGGCATCATGGACTTGGTAACCCGGGAGGCCCGGCTCTTCAAGTACGGTTCCGGGACCGGGTCCAATTTCGCCAAGATCCGCGCCCTCAATGAACGGCTTTCCGGAGGCGGGGTATCTTCGGGACTGCTCTCGTTCCTCAAGATTGGGGATCGGTCCGCATCGGCTATCAAGTCCGGGGGAACCACCCGGCGGGCAGCGAAGATGGTAACGCTCGACGCGGATCATCCTGATGTGGAAAAATACATAGACTGGAAAGCCGGGGAGGAACACAAGGTCGCCTCCATGGTAACCGGGTCCCTCATCATCAAGAAGCACCTGGATGGGATCAAAAAGGCATTGACCACGTTCCGGGGTCCCGCTGCCGATGCCTTTAATACGCAAAAAAACCACGAACTTGCGATGGCAATCCGGAATGCCCTGGCAGACCGGATACCTCCCACCTACCTCTATCAACTCCTGGGCCGGCTGGAACAGGGGGATGAGGAGGTCAGTCCTCAGGTGTTCACCACTGCCTGGGATGACGAGGCCTATAACACGGTTTCGGGACAGTCCTCGAACAACAGCCTCCGGGTAACCGATGATTTCATGCAAGCGGTATTGAACGACGGTGAATGGACCTTAAACGGACGGGTATCCGGGAAGGTGGAAAAAAACCTCAAAGCCCGCAAACTCTGGGAGGCAATAGCCCGTTCTAGTTGGCAGTGCGCGGATCCAGGACTCCAGTACCACACCACCATCAACGATTGGCATACTTGCCCCGCCGGTGGAGCAATCCGGGCATCCAACCCCTGTTCGGAGTATATGTTCCTGGATGATACCGCCTGTAACCTGGCGTCGATTAACCTCGCCTCTTTCTACGACCGGAAAACCAAGGAATTCAACATTCCAGGCTACCTCCACGCCATTAGGATATGGACCACGATCCTGGAGATTTCCGTGGTCATGGCCCAGTTTCCGGCAAAACGGATCGCCCAGTTATCCTACGAATACCGGACCCTCGGCTTGGGGTACGCCAACCTGGGAAGCCTCCTCATGCTCATGGGGCTGGCCTACGATTCGGAAGAAGGCCGGGCCGTGGCGGCTGCACTCTCAAGCATTCTGTCCGGCGAGGCATACACCCAGTCCGCCCGGATGGCCGCAGGACTTGGTCCTTTCCTCCGGTATCCCGAAAACCGGGAAGCCATGCTACGGGTCATTCGTAATCACCGCCGTGCGGCCTGCCATGCCCCTGCCACCGAATACGAAGCGCTCCATATCATCCCCAAGGGCATTGATCCCACTGCGTGCCCGGCATATCTTTTGGGTGCAGCCCAAGCTGCCTGGGACCGGGCCTTGGAACTGGGAAGCGCCCACGGATTCAGGAACGCCCAGGTAAGCGCCATCGCCCCCACCGGGACCATCGGCCTCCTCATGGATTGTGATACCACCGGGGTGGAGCCTGACTTTGCCTTGGTGAAGTTCAAGAAACTCGCCGGAGGCGGGTATTTCAAGATCATCAACCGATCAGTACCCCCAGCTCTGGAGGTACTGGGATACAGTGCGGAGGCCATAGCAGAAATCACCGCCTATGCCACGGGCCGGCAGACCTTTGTGGGTGCGCCGGGGCTATCCCATGAAAGCCTTGAAGCCCACGGGTTTACCGCAGCGGCCTTGGCAGCGGCGGAGGA
>JAITQK010000078.1 GCA_031288975.1 Treponema sp.
CGGCAAGCGGCTGCGGAAGCAGCAGCACGCCGGCAAGCTACGGGGGAAGGGATAACTCAACAACAATCCGGGGCGAACACGGCGGAGGAGGAAGTGGCACGCCTGCAAGCAGCAGCAGATGAAGCGGCACGGCGGCAAGCGGAAGCAGAGGCGGCAGCTCAGGATGCCGCTCGCAGGCAGGTGGCGGCAGAGACAGCGGCTCAAGACGCCGCTCGCAGGCAAGCAGAAGCGGAGGCGGCAGCTCAGGATGCCGCTCGCAGGCAAGCAGCTGCTGAAGCAGCAGCTCAAGACGCCACTCACAGGCAAGCGGCTGCGGAAACGGCAGTTCAAGATGCAGCACGCCGGCAAGCAGAAGCGGAGGCGGCAGCACAAGTGGCGATACGCAGGCAGGCGGCTGCAGAAGCGGCTATGCACCAGCAAGAAGATACAGATCGTGGGCAAATCGAAGCCGAAGAAGCAGCACGGCGACAGGCAACAGTGGAAGAAACCGCTCGTCAACAGGCAGAAGCTGAAGAAGCCGCTCGCAGGCAAGCAGCGGCAGCAGAAACCGCTCGTCAACAAGCAGAAGCTGAAGAAGCCGCTCGCAGACAAGCAGCGGCAGCAGAAACCGCTCGTCAACAAGCAGAAGCTGAAGAAGCCGCTCGCAGACAAGCAGCGGTAGAAGCGGCTGCACGGCAACAGAGTGAGGGTGGGAAAACTACCAGTACTAGAACTACGCTTCAGCAGGTAATAGCCGCGGAAGTGGCTCGACAAGTGGCTATAAATAAAAGAACCGATGCGGAAAAGTCACGGCTTCAACAAGCAGCAGCGGAAGAAGCGGCTCGGCAATGGGCAGTGGAAGCAGCAACTTACCAACAAGCGGCGGAAACAGCGACAGCACATCAAGACAGCGCAGCGGCAGAACGCTTGCAGGCAGCAGCAGATGAAGCGAGGCGGCAACAGATTGTGGCGGAAACGGCCGCTCTTCGCCAGGCAGTAGAAACAATTCGCCGGCAAGCGGTAGCGGAAGAAGCGGCCCAGCAATGGGCCATAGCGGAAGAGGAGGCCCGCCAACATGCGCTGGCAGAAGCGGAAGCCTACCTAGGGATAGCAGTGGATGAGTCTCCTCAAGGGGTTGGGTCAGAATCCCGTCAACCACCTGCTACGGGCCGGACATTCCCCCGGTATTATCCTGTTATGGAGCGAGGGATAGACAATTACTGGAATATTGCCGCCAATCCCGCGGTGTATAATGATCACCAGTTGTGGTATATCCTCTATGAGGCAAACAAATGGAAGATGAAGAATCCTGAGAATCCGGTGGTAATAGAGCCGGGTATGGTAATTGAGATCCCGAGTATTAACGGGGAACGCCGGTCAGGAACTTATGATCCGAAGATCCCCTATGATCAGATGCCTAAAACCGGTACTCCTCCCAAGCCCTAATCTCAAGTCCCTTTTGCCGGTGATACACCAGGGCATCGATGAACTGGCGGGCGACTTTGATGTTGGTGAACAGGGGTATGTCAAAGTCTATGGCCATGCGGCGGATGATATAATCGTTTTTGAGTTCTGTTTCCCCGTTGTTTTTGGGGATGTTGATGATCATATCGATATCCCTGCGCCGGATGAAATCCGCGATATTTGGTTCCCGTTTTTCCAGGGGCCAGTTGAGGGCCGTGGCAGGGGCGCCGTTGGCGCTGAGGAACTTGGCGGTGCCCCGGGAGGCGTAGAGTTCATAGCCCATCTCAAGGAGGAGCCGGGCGGAATCGAGAAATTCGAGTTTGTTCCCAATAGGCCCGGTGGACAGGAGCACCCGCTTCTTGGGTATCCGGTAGCCTACTGATAGCAGGGCCTTGAGAAAGGCGTCGTTCAGGTCCGTGCCGATGCAGCCTACTTCCCCGGTGGAGGCCATCTCTACCCCGCTGATCGGATCCGCCCCGTGGAGCCGGGAAAAACTGAATTGGGCAGCCTTGACCCCCACCCATTCCAGGTCCAGCGCCGACGCACGAGGGGGCTTTTCGAGGTTCTCATCCAGCATGGCCCGGACCGCCAGGTCAATCATATTCACCCGGCTTATCTTGGAACAGAAGGGGAAGCTCCGACTTGCCCGGAGGTTGCACTCGATCACCCGGACCTGGTTCCGTTGGGCCAGGAACTGGATATTGAATGGCCCGGTGATATCCAGGGCCTCGGCGATCCGCTCGCTGATCTTGCGGATCTTCCTGATGGTCTCGATGTAGAGCCGTTGGGCAGGGAGTACCACCGTGGCATCCCCAGAATGGACCCCTGCATTTTCAATGTGTTCGGTGATGGCCTCGAAGAGTATCTTCCCCCGTTTTGCCACCGCGTCTATCTCGATCTCCTTGGAATTTTCCACAAACTTGGAAATCACCACGGGATGCTCTGCAGACACATCTGCCGCAAGGCTCAGGAACTTCCCCAGGCTCCCGTCGTCCCAGGCCACATTCATGGCTGCCCCGGATAAGACATAGCTGGGCCGGATGAGCACTGGGTAGCCCACCGCAACGGCGAACTCACGGGCCGAGCCTAAGTCCGTAAGCTCCTTCCATTCAGGCTGTTCGATTTCCAGTTTATCCAGGAGGGCGGAAAACTTGTTCCGGTCCTCTGCCATATCAATGGACTCTGGCCGGGTTCCGTAGATGAGGGTCCCTGCATCGTAGAGTTTGGTGGCCAGATTATTGGGAATCTGTCCCCCCATGGACAGGATGATCCCCTCAGGCTGTTCCCGCTCATAGATATCCAACACCCGTTCCAGGCTGAGTTCCTCGAAGTAGAGCCGGTCGCACATATCGTAATCGGTGGACACTGTTTCGGGGTTACAGTTCACCATGATCGAGTAGCGGCCCAGTTTCCGGGCGGTTTCCACGGCGTTCACGCAACACCAGTCGAATTCAACGCTGCTCCCAATACGGTACGCCCCGGACCCCAGGACCATGACCCCTCGGCCAGCCGGCGTCACATCATCTCCACTGCCAAATCCTGTCCCGCCGTAGGTCATGTAGAGGTAGTTGGTCTTCGCCGGATACTCCGCCGCCAGGGTATCGATCTGTTTTATCGCAGGCCGCAGCCGATACGTCTCCCGCAGGGAACGGACCTTTCCTTCGGGGATCCCCAGAAATTCGCCAATCCGGGCATCCGAGAACCCCAGACGCTTCGCCTGGGCCAGAAGCTCACGGGATGGCGTATCATTGCTTTCATTGCTCAGTGCTAAGTGCTCACTCCTCACTGATCTCAGTGCGGTTTCCGTTTCCAGTACATGAGCTATCTTGTAAAGGAACCAGCGGTCGATTCTTGTGAGCCGGTGGATGCGTTCCACGGACCAGCCTTCACGCATGGCGCGGTACATGATGAAGATACGCCGATCAGTGGGTTTTGAAAGCGCGTCTTTGATATTCGCCCCGCCGCTTCCACAAAGCGCATCTGTATCGGCAAGTCCTGGGGCGCCGATGCCGGTCATGCGGAGGGCCTTCTGCAGGGCCTCCTCAAAGGAACGGCCTATGGACATGACCTCTCCCACGGACTTCATCTCAGAACCAATGCGGTTTTCCACGTGCTTGAACTTGGCCAGGTCCCATCGGGGGACCTTGACCACGCAGTAATCCAAAGCCGGCTCAAAACAGGACTTGGTCACCCGGGTGATGCGGTTCTCGATGTCGGTGAGGGCGTAGCCCAGGGCAAGTTTCGCGGCAACAAAGGCCAGGGGATAGCCTGTGGCCTTGGAAGCCAAGGCGGAACTCCGAGAAAGCCGGGCGTTTACCTCGATGATGCGGTAATCCTCGGAAGCAGGGTCCAGGGCGTATTGGATATTGCATTCCCCCACTATCCCCAGGTGCCGGATCACCGCTATGGCGATGCGCCTGAGCTTGTGGTACTCCGAATCGGTGAGGGTCTGAGAAGGGGCCACCACAATGCTTTCCCCAGTATGGATACCCAAGGGATCGAAGTTCTCCATGTTACAAACCGTGATGCAGTTGTCGTAGCAGTCCCGGACCACTTCATACTCGATTTCCTTCCAGCCTCCCAGCCATTCCTCCACCAGCACCTGGGGGGTCTGGGCAAAGGCCCGGTCACAGCGTCGCCGGATATCCGTCTCATTCCCGCAGATCCCCGATCCGGCGCCTCCCAGGGCGTAGGCCACCCGAACCATCACGGGGTACCCGATCTGTTCTGCCGCCGCCACTGCCCCATCGGTATCGGTAACCGCTATGCTCTGGGGGGACTTGACCCCGATTTCCTCCAGCCGCTTCACGAAGCGTTCCCGGTCTTCGGTATCCTCAATGGCCTTAACCGGCGTACCCAGGACCCGGACCCCATACTTGTAAAGGGTCCCCTCCCGGTCCAGGGCAACCCCGCAGTTCAGGGCAGTTTGTCCTCCAAAGGAGAGGAGGATGCCCTGGGGCTTTTCCTTTTCAATGACCTGCTTCACATACTCAGGGGTAACCGGTAGGAAATAGGTACGGTCCGCCATGCCTTCACTGGTCTGTATCGTGGCGATATTGGGGTTGATGAGGATGGTCTTGATGCCTTCCTCCCTGAGCGCTTTGAGGGCCTGGGACCCGGAATAGTCGAATTCCCCGGCCTGGCCGATCTTAAGACCCCCGGAACCCAGGACTAAGACTGTTTTCGGCGTATCCTTATGTATCATACTTACCCTTCTTCATATTCAATGCCGCACTTCCTGGTGTCCACTGGAGTCACAAAGCGCTCCGCACCTGATCGAGAAAGTGGTCGATGAGAAACTCCGTGTCCCGAGGTCCGGGACAGCCTTCGGGGTGGAACTGGACTGCAGAGAATGGCCCACTCGTGGAGCGGATCCCCTCAATAGTGCCGTCATTGGCATTGAGGAACCAGGGTTCCCAGCCCCTGGGGAGGGTCTCGTTTCGTACCGCATACCCGTGGTTTTGGCTCGTGATATAGCACCGTTTGGTGCCTACCTCGATACAGGGCTGATTCTGGCCGCGGTGGCCGTAGGGGAGCTTGTAGGTATCCGCACCTGCGGCCAGCGCCATGATCTGGTTGCCCAGGCAGATGCCAAAGATGGGCTTTCCCCGGGTAAAGGCTTTCCTGAGCATGGCAATGGTTTTGCCGCAATCCTTGGGGTCCCCTGGCCCATTGGACAGGAAGAGGCCGTCGTAGTCAATGCCGCTTAAATCGTGGTTCCAGGGGAGACGGAGTATCTCCACCTTCCGGGCGAGGAGGCAGCGGAAGATGTTCGCCTTGGCCCCGCAGTCCACCAGGGCTATCCGCGGCAGCTTCCCCGGTCCGGCCCCTGGGGGGAGGAAGGTCTTGACCGCTTCTGGGGACACATCCGCCACCGGGTGGGGGTTCAGCCCTGAGTCCATGGTAACCTCCCGGCTTCCCTCCACGAGGATCTTCCCCCCCATGACCCCGTGTTCCCGAAGACGGCAGGTCAAGGCTCGTGTGTCGATGCCATAGATGCCCGGCACGTTGTTTTTCTCAAGCCATGTTGAAAGGGACGCACCAGAGGCGAAGTGGCTCGGTTCTTCGCAGGCTTCAGCCACCACGAAACCGGAAACCTGGATTCCTTCGGATTCAAAATGGAGCGGAATGCCCTGATCATCAAACCACGGCTCCCCGGTTTTTGGTTTAACTGGTACCCCGTAGTTTCCCATGAGAGGGTAGGTGGCTACTAATATCTGACCCCGAAAGCTCGGATCCGTCAAAGACTGGGGATAACCGCTCATGCCTGTGGTAAAGACCACCTCTCCTGCCTGGGAACGGGCCTTGCCTAAGGACCACCCTGAAAATTCTGACCCGTCTTCTAAGACCAACCGGGCCGCTACTGGCCGTTTCTTCATATTCCCATAATATCTGATAAGGGAATAAATATTCAAGGTTTATCCACTAGTGATTGACAAATTCTATCAACATCAGTATGATAAAAACATTACTTTTGAGACGCCTAAAAAATGGAGAAAAAAATGATGCCACGATTGTTGACACATACAAATAAGATGTCTATCGCTATGAGGATTAGTTAAAGGAGGATGCGTATGTATTTGGGAAAAACGGGAATAGGATGGCTTTCGTATAACCGAAACTACTTAGGCCCGGAAAATAAGGTATGTCATCTGTACCTTCGGTATCTTAAACAAGATGATGGGACCTACGAAGAAATAATCGATCCTAATGAGCGAATCAATGTCTATATATCCCAGGAGAAACGGCTGGCGAATGATGTCATTGATGAATTAGGGAACTTGGTCAGTATCAAATTTAACCGGGAACCCACTACCTACCGGGAAGAAGATCCCTATCTGTCAATCAGGTATAATCCCGATTTTCTGGATTCCGAAATAGAAATTTATGGGTTTAAAGAACGGGGCTTTTTGCAGATTCTGGAAATAGCAAATGATTTTGTGTTCATTGCCGCAAGTAAATCCATTGAATCGGAGATACCGGTCTATACCAAAGAACTGCTGATTCGTACCAAAGACGCCTATTATGGTCCTATCGAAAAGGGGGATAGGAACCAGGATCGAATCCAGCTTGCAGGGAAGAAAGAAAATCAATATATGCTTGATCGATACAGTACCTTTGACATTGATAATCTGCGGATAGAGATTAGTGATGAATATGGGCAGGTACAATTTGCGTTTATTGAAAAAAAAGCCCTCACCAATCTGCAGCCGATTGATAATCTCATCGACTTTATCGGCGATGATGTGTTGATCACCCATTTGATTTCGTCCCTCAAGACGACAAACACCATCAAGCCCTATACCAGAAACGAGATTCGGGACATACGAAGCGCACTTTCCGAATCGCTGCTGTCCTTCAATGATATTAAACTCACCGAAGACCGAAAAAACCGTTTGCTGGCCATTCTCGATGAGATATTCAAATACGATACGTTCCTGTTATCGATTATTTCCTATGCCTTTGAAAACGCCGATCTTTTTAATAAACTGGCTGACAAAGTCTGCAATGAGCACTTTGATAAAATCGAAAAGAGGATCCGCGATTCTTCCAAGGTTAAGGATATCGCTGTCCGGCTTGACCAGGAGATTGAAGAAAAAAAGAGACGCATTAAAGAGCTTCAGGTTGACGAAAGCGTGATCACCGAAGAGGTCAGAAGGCGCAACCATGAAGAAATGCAAAAATCAGAGGAAAAAATCAGAAACCTCCAGAAGACGATCCAGGTCCTAGAGCATGATAAAGACCAGCTCCAGGAAGTGTTGGGAGAAGGACTTGAGGTTTCCCAGCTCAGGGAAGAGAAAAGCCAACTGGGCACGGAGCTTGATACGATCAGGACCGAATGGGAGCATTATAAGCGGGCAACGGTCCTCCTGGAAGAAGCCTTACAAAAGTCTATGGCCGATTATGAGCACAATGCCATGAGCTTACTGGCCCGCCAGATAGACCGCAAGCTGTTCAATCAGATCTTTCAACCTCTGAACAGTGAAGCTGTGGTGGTGCAGAAACAAGCGGCGTATAGTGCTGAAGAAACAAAACCGGCAGTCCATCCTATTGTGCCCTTTAATACCAGGCTATTAGTGCATTTGCCGGCAGGTGAAATTATCGACCGAGTCAGTGCGGATTTACAAACCGCCAACCGGTATGTTACCAGAAACGAGGTGGTGAATTATATAACCTGTATCATGCAGGGCTTCATCACCACCTTTGCCGGTGAACCAGGTACGGGAAAAACTTCGCTATGTACGCTCCTGGCAAAATCCCTGGGCCTTGCCCGGCTCGGCGAGGACAGTCGCTTTGTGGATATCTCGGTGGAACGGGGCTGGACCTCTCATAAAGATTTCATCGGGTATTACAACCCCCTGACCAAAACCATGGAAAAAAGTAACAACCGGGTTTTTGACGCCTTGTATCGCCTCAAGGATGAGAATGCCCACAACTGTGATGCGCCTTTTCTCATCTTGCTGGACGAGGCCAATCTCAGTCCGATTGAACATTACTGGGCCGCTTTTCTGCGCTTCTGTGACGCCGATTCAGCCTATAACTACTCCCTTGATCTGGGAGGTAAAGAACCCTGGAACATCCCGCAGCATCTGCGCTTTTTAGCCACGGTCAATTTTGATCACACCACAGAAGAACTGTCTCCCCGGTTTCTGGATCGAAGCTGGGTTATCACCTTAAACCCCGACAGCATCAACGGTGATATTCTGCTCAACGGCGCGTTACCCAATCAGGAAACGATTATTCCTTATTCTATGCTGAGTAGCCTCTTCATCCCGCGGGATGAAAGTGCTATCAATGTGGATGCTATCAGTAATAAATGGACTAAAATACAGGGTGTCTTTAAGAATAACAACATCCCCATCATGCCGAGAAACCAGAAAATGGTACAATCCTATTGCATCATCGCCTGTAAATACATGGATATGCAAACCATGGAGACCCAGTTCGCTCCTCTGGATTATGCCATAGCCCAAAAGATCCTGCCTATCATCAATGGTATCGGGGACCAGTACAAGACCCTGCTGACTACCCTCAAAACGGTGTGTGATGGGATGCCCCTATGTCTGGGCCATATTGAGCGTATGCTCAAGGCGGCGGACGAAAACCTGGGCTTTTATCAGTTCTTCGCGAAATAGGGGGCGGATCAATGAAATGCCGGCTCATTCTGCGTCATGGTAATAAAACCGATGATGTTGTTTTATACCATGAGCCTAAGCTGATGGTACAAAATCAAAACTCCCAGGTAAGTCTGTTTTCGGAAGATCGTTATAAATGTTCCGTAGTATTATCCGAGGTGGAACGGCAGATTAGTTACCTGGAGCTGTTTCTCAATGAAGAGCTTATTGGCTATTGCTACTCCCCAAAACAAGAACAAAAAAACGATATTGTTCTTTACGATGACACGGAAGATGAGAGTGGCGGTCTGATATTTAATCTGTACTATGATCTGATAAAGCTATCCCTCAAGGTTCAATTTACCGATCAATCGTACATTTTCTTTTCCAGCAATTACCTGCTCTGTTTCAACAGAGACGCGGTTACTGCTGAAAATGTCGAAGCCCTGATAAAATACCTGGTGGAATTCAATGATGATACGATTAACCGCTGGATGTACGCTCCCAGAAGCAGATCGGGGAATACCAACATGTTTCTGGAAAGCGGGTTACAAAAAAATTCATCCTATAAGTCCTTACATTCGTATATTCAACTGCTGACTTCCATTTACATAAGTTACAAGGAAAATTATCCTATCTTTAAAAGTAACATCCGGCACCGGATCGTTAAGGATAATACGCTGCAAACCTATGATAAAATCAGGAACATCAACACCACGAGTATGCAGTGGCTGTTTCAGAATATCGGGCAACTGGTAGAGGTATCAACGAATACCACCGTGCAGTTGAATGGCCGTAATTACATTCCCTTTCAGATGAATGTGGAAAAAGCCATGAAAAACTTTGATATCTACGAGAACCAAGTGGTATCCGGGTTTCTATTGCTGGTATCCAAACATGCCAGACAGATCGAAGAACAGCTGATAAGGTGGATCACCGATGAAACGAAAATTGTCGATAACCTGCGCCAGATGGAACGGGAGGGATTCCATGCGCCAATCATCGCGGTTAAACAGATGCAGTTGGCCAATACGCAGCAACTACTGAATACCTTACAGGAGCTTATCGTCAACATCTCTGTGCAATATTCAAAATACCAGGAGATATCGATCTATTCAGACCGGCCCATGACGGGGATCCCCAAGAAAACAAAAATTTTTCAAGAGGTCCGTTCTTATCGCCTGATATTCGAACAGATCATGAAATGGTACAAGTTCGGGGAATTTACCCTGGTCAAAGAAAGTTTGATCTTCAATGTCAAAACCCTGGACAAGCTCTATGAGTATTACTGCCTCTGTAAACTATTGACTATGTTTAAAAATTCCGGGTTTAGCGGCGCAGATGATCAATTCCCCTCCTTGTCGTATGAATACAATCCCGATGGCTATCCCTATCTTAATGAATATGACATTGCGAATACCTATTTCCTCAAACGAAAGGACGTACAGATAACCTTGTACTATCAACCGGTTATACGCAGTGATGATTTTGAAAACGGCATTACCCTTTTTAGAACAACTTTGAGTAACAATAACTACTATTCTCCGGATTTTTTGTTCAAGGTGTGGTCCGGCGATTCTCCGGCCTGGTACTTTATTATGGATGCCAAATATTCAAACCGGAAAGCCATTAAAAGACACTACCTGGATCGGGTGATGATCAAATACTCTTGCGAATTATCGAGCAAAGAACCGCAACGGCAGCCAATACGGATGGTGTGGTTACTCCAGGGCCGCATTGATAACACTTCGGATATAGAACTCTTTCACAACTCCCCCTTAGTCAAACAATACAAGCCGGATATTTCCTATGGGATCATTTCTATCAACACCAAAAACAACGCCCTGGAAAAATTATGGCATGAAATGTACGCCTGTATCAGGGAACTAGAGAAGCGGCCCTAAAATAGGTGACCAATGAAAATAACTAAATGGGATATGGCAACCCATATCCAGACCCCGGAGGATGTAAAGGCATATCTTGAAGCCGCATTGGCGGAGAATGACACGGAGCTGCTTTTTGCGGTGATCGACGACATAGCGCGCTCAAAAGGTATGGCGGCCATCGCACACAACCTGCATGTGGCCCGTGAAAGCCTGTACCGGTCGCTCTCCTCGCATGGTAACCCCTCTTTTGCCACCATCATCGGGGTCCTCGAAAACCTAGGGTATCGGCTCAGGGTAGAGCGAAAAACATCGGCATAAGGCACCATCCGCCGGTCCCCCCAAGTCCTTCAACACCAAAAACAACGCCCTGGAAAAATAATGTCATGAAATGGACGCCTGTATCAGGGAACTAGAGAAGCGGCCCTAAAATAAGGACTTACGGTCCGGGGAATTTTTACCTTGCTTTTGTTATCAAGATCGCTCCAATTACAATACCAAGTACGCCGACAATCTTTTTAGTTCCGATTTTTTCTTTTAATATCACATAAGACAAAAACATCGTCCAAATATAGGTTAGGGAAGTTAGCGGTAATACTATTGAATATTTCAGAAATCGCAAAATATAAATATTAAGAAGCATCGAGAAAAAATATAAACCGCCTCCTATATAGAGACTGGCATTGCTTAGCAATGCCAGAATAGTTTTACATTGAGACGCTTGTTTAAAAAACAAAGAAGCAACAGAACCAAGCATGGTCATAAGTATAAGCAGAAAAAAATATACCGTGTTAATGCTCGCTGCTCCCGATCAATATAACGCTTCCGCTAATGACTACAATTCCGATAACTTGATACACGGTAATAGCTTCGTTGAGTACCAGACGGGCAAGAATAATAGTAAACAGGTAATTTATACTGAGTATTGGCTGTAATACGGATAAACTGCCGAATCTATAGGCCGTGAGCATTGCAAGAGCGCCTGCTCCATAGAGTAAAAAACCCGCGCATAAATACCGTGCGTTTCCACTGGTAGATAATTTCCAGCATAACTGACCAATACATACACATATTGATGAAAACACCATCAAGAGTATTCCTGTTCTGATATGCATTATCTTGTATAAATCCGTAATCCAAAAGGAATGACAGGGGCCTAGGAAGAAATCTGGAACATAGTTTTTACCATTTTTCGTATAACACTTTCTTCCGGTATAGTACGACTAAAGCCTGGAATTGCTTCTCTTGAAGCATACTGTGCTTCAATGCTATG
>JAITQK010000085.1 GCA_031288975.1 Treponema sp.
AAGCAGAGCGCAAGGAACAGGAGGCTTATTATGAACATATCAGAAGCATCGCCGGATATTGATGACCTGATTGAACTCATCAATCTGAAAGATGAAGACATTGACACCACAGACATTCCTCAAATGAGTGATTTTTCGGGCTTTCATTTGACACACGAAGAAACACTGAGGCAAGTCCCCAGGGATTTTCTCCGTGCCATGCTGGAAGAACGCCTTGCGACCGTGGAACTGGTTGAAGAATTGGCAAAAAAGGCGGTAAGAACATAGTTTGCCATTGCCGTGTCGTCCCCGTGGGGTGCGCTACGCGGCGGCGCTTTGGGGACGGGGCGTTTGAGGGGAGCGGGTATGTGGGAAGTTGAGTATACCGACGAATTTGGGGCATGGTGGGAAACCCTGACGCGGCAGGAACGGAACGCGATTGATAAATCTGTTACCCTGCTTGAAAGCCGGGGGCCTGCCTTGTCATTCCCCTATAGCAGTAACATTCAAAGATCGCGACATGGCGCTATGCGGGAGTTGCGGAGCCAATGTCAGGGAAGACCACTTCGTACTTTGTACCTATTTGATCCCCGGCGGGTAGCTGTATTGTTAATCGGTGGGGATAAAACCGGCAATGATCGCTGGTATGATATATATGTTCCACTTGCAGATACTATCTATGAGCGGTATTTAGAGGAACTTGAGGAGGAATAAATGACGCATCCATTTTCGAGGTTAAGAGAGTCCATGCCGTTGGAAGACCGGCTGGAAAACGAGAGAGCAGCGGCGCGAATTCTCACAGAACTGGACGAGCAGGAACAGCAGCGTGCAGCCCCACCGCAAAGCGAAACCACGCCACTCAAACAGCCGCTGCTGCCCGCTCACACCTGAAACACAGGGGAACAAGCGGGACAGCACGGCGGAGCTACGCGGCGCGTGAAGCCATAAGGTGGCGCCTTATCGGAGGTACTATGGGTAACGTGTATACGCCGGCGGGCATGAAAATATATCTTGCGCTGATTGAAGAAGATAACGGGAACTACGGTGTTGTGTTTCCCGACTTGCCCGGGGTTGTGTCGGCAGGGACGGATTTTGATGATGCGATACGCAACGCGAAAGAGATACTCACTGATTTCGCGGAACGAATGGAATTACCCGAACCGCGCACGCTGGAGCAGATCGAGCGAAGCTGGTCCGATTGGTCTGAATGGAAAGAGCGCTATTCTTTTGTGGTAACCGCGATACCCGTTTCACCAGCGGTGGAAACGCAGTTTTCGCTTGTTATCAATCAACAACTTCTCGCCCGCATTGACCGTGTAACAAAGAATCGCGCTGAATTTATCAGCAAAGCTATTGAAGCCGCGTTACCATGAAATAAGCCTTGTGGCGGCGCTGGGAAGCGGGCATTTGCTGGTTGTAGCGCTCTTTCCGCCGCCGACAGTGAAGCCATACGGCGGCGCTTTGAGGACGGGGTATTTTATATGAGGAGGATGCTATTTTTTGCAGGGGATTCTGTGTGATATAGTTAATCATCGGTTTTTACAGCAGGGTTCACTTTTCCATAAAACCGTGCTATAGTCTCACTATTGTTGTCGCTCATAAAGAGGAGGTACCATGTTTCGTTACGTATTGGCCCTGGATCAAGGGACCACCAGTTCACGGGCAATCTTGTTTGACCGGGATCAGAACATGATTGGGGTGGAACAGAAGGAGTTCACCCAACTATACCCACAGGAAGGGTGGGTTGAGCATGATCCCATGGAAATCTACGCATCCCAGTACGCGGTGATGATGGAACTGATCACCAAGTATGATGTTACGGTCCATGATATTGCCGCTATCGGCATCACCAATCAACGGGAAACCACCATACTCTGGGATAAGAAGACAGGACGGCCCATCTACAACGCCATTGTGTGGCAGTGCCGGCGGACTTCGGGCATCGTGGATCGCCTCGTGCAAGACGGATTTGAGGCGCATATCAGGAAGACCACGGGACTGGTGCCGGATGCGTACTTTTCGGGGACCAAGATCGCCTGGATCCTGAACCATGTTGAGGGTGCACGGGAACGGGCACGGAATGGGGAGATACTCTTTGGGACCGTGGACACCTGGCTCATCTGGAAGCTGACCAACGGGGAAGTCCACGCAACGGATTATACCAACGCCAGCCGGACCATGCTCTACGATATTCAGCGGCTTGATTGGGATGATCGGCTCCTTGCCGCTCTGGATATACCCCGTGCCATGCTGCCTGCGGTGAATCCCTCAAGTTCCGTCTATGGTACGGTGAATCTTCAAGGGGTTGAAATCCCCATTGCCGCCGCCGCAGGGGATCAGCAGGCCAGTCTCTTTGGACAATGCTGTTTTGAAAAAGGGGAAGCCAAAAACACCTACGGTACTGGTTGTTTCCTGTTGATGAACACCGGGAACGAAGCCGGTGCCAGCCGGAATGGGCTTCTCACCACCATCGCGGCAAGCCTGCCGGAGAGGGTGCAGTATGCCCTGGAGGGCAGCGTGTTTGTGGGGGGTGCGGTGATCCAGTGGCTTAGGGATGAGATGCGGTTCATCACCGAGAGCAGCGATGCCGAGTATTATGCCCGTAAGGTGACTGATACCGGCGGGGTATACCTGGTCCCGGCCTTTACGGGCCTCGGCGCCCCGTATTGGGACATGTACGCCCGGGGCGCTATTGTCGGCATCACCCGGGGAACCAAACGGTACCATATCATCCGGGCGGCAGAGGAATCCATTGCCTACCAGAGTTTTGACCTGATGAAGGCCATGGAAAAGGATACGGGCATCACCCTGACCGGCCTTAAGGTAGACGGAGGCGCAAGCCGGGACAGCTTCCTCATGCAGTTCCAGGCAGATATTTTCGGCGGAGTGATACGCCGTCCGGTGGTCCGGGAAACCACTGCCCTGGGCGCGGCCTACCTCGCGGGCATCGCGGTGGGTTTCTGGAGGGGCATTGATGAGGTTCGTACCTTATGGAAATGCGATATGACCTTCACCCCCCAAATGGATGCAGCCCAACGGGATAGACTCCTGGCAGGGTGGCACAAGGCCGTGGACCGAAGCCGGAACTGGGCGGAGTAGCAGTATAGGTTAATACCATCCTCCCTTGACAATATGTTTTTATATGAGTAAAATCCATAATAAGTACATCGGACTTATATGAAATGAAACTATTAGACCTGGTGGGGAATACCCCGCTTATTGAATTAAACAAGATCGCTCTGGAAGCCGGCCTTTCCATCCAGGCCAAGGCGGAATTCCTCAACCCATCAGGTTCTGTCAAGGACCGGGCTGCTCGTGCCATGATCCTTGACGGCCTTGAGAGGGGGCTCCTCCGGCCAGGAAAGACCATCATCGACGCCTCAAGCGGCAACACAGGGATTGCCTACGCCATGATCGGGGCAGCTTTGGGCTATCCGGTGCTTATCTACCTGCCTGCCAATGCCAATGATGAACGGAAGCACTTCATCCGGCGCTATGGGGCGAAGATCGTGGAGACCGACCCTCTGGAAAGCTCCGATGGGGCCTTTCTTGCGGCTCAAAAGGAAGCGGCAGCCTATCCGGAAAAATACTT
>JAITQK010000150.1 GCA_031288975.1 Treponema sp.
TAAAATTTTTATAAGCATTTATGTACATCTTTATTACTGTCACTCCCCGGTATCATACCCTGGAGCTTGCGCCCTCCGTAAAATATGGCGTTATCCAGGATAACGCGGGTTACTTGAAATAACCTTGTATTAATATATAGCACATTTATTTTTCTTTGTCTATAGAAATACGGAAAAAAATAAAAAAATAAAAATTCATCGGCATACCCTGCAGATCACGATCAGTTAAAGGGTAGCCTCCTACTCGATTGGACACTTCGAAGAAAGGTTCCCGTGAACTACAGGAAAAAACTCTTCGTGCCGTGGTGAACGGAATAAGTTGATTGATACGGTTACGTTTCACCATAACCTTGCAAAATTCATGCCACGTTTCCTCTATAATGCCTCAGCATACTTTGTGGATCACCACCTACACCGGTCTAGTAACCCCACAGCCCCCAAGGTATCGATACTCATGCGGGCTTCTTCCCAGGAAAACACTTCCAGGTTGACCACGCCGGTAAAATCTTCCAGTACCGGAACCAGGTCCCTGAACCACTTATCCCCGGCCCGTACCGGACGGTGGTCCGGGAGCCGTCCATCCAGGGTAGCCTGCTCCCGGTCAAGACCGTGCAGGTGTATCTCCCGGATACGGCTTGGGTAGCGCTTAAAAAAGTCCGCAGGGCTTTTTCCCTCAAGCAAGAGATGCCCTGTATCCATGCAGAGTCCGGTTTCAGCAGAAAGATGGGGGAGGAGGGCCTCGAACCGGCTGGTCTGGGTATTCTCCAGGAGGAAATGGCCCGCTTCCCTGCCCTGCGTACTTCCCCTGTATTTTTCCGTCCAGCCATTGAGGAGCTTCCCCTGGGCTTCCGCCTGTTCAGGCGAGCTGGGGTGCACGATGAGGTGGCGGGCAAAGGGCAGGAGCCGCGCTACAAGCTCTTCATGGGCAGGCTGCAGAGGATCCGGGAGGTGGGCGGTATAGACAAAACGGCTTGCATACTCCTGGATACTGGCCCATTCTGTATCCAACAGGCGTTTTACTTCAGTATCGTACATAAAAAAAAGTAGCTCCACCCCGGTGAGCATCGGGTGGTCTGCCAGGAAGCGGAGGTTTTCAAGGTAGGTTCCGGGAATAACCCAGGAAGGAACGCTGAGGTACACTTATTTCACCTTGAGCGGAATGCCGGCAATCATAAACTCCACCGTATCTGCGGCAGCGGCAATGGCTCGGTTCGCCTCGGCCAACAGCACATTATAGCGGCGGGTGATTTCCTCAAAGGGAATGGCGCCCAGCCCTGTTTCATTGGTAACCACAATGCAGTTCCGCGGCATACCCTTGATAAAGGCATCCAGAATCCGGGGAAACTCAGCTTCCCGCTGGTAGTACATGAGGTTGTTGATCCACATGGGAATGCAGTCCACCACCACCTGATCCCCGCTCCGGGCAATGGCCTTGTCCAGGTCCACCGGTTCCTCGATGGTAACAAAGCCCGCTGCCCCGCCCAGACGCACCCGTTCTTCCTGGTGCCGTGCGATACGGAGCCGCATTTCCTCATCCAGCACCTCAGCAGTGGCAATAAACGATACCGGAAAGGTCCAGGCTTGTTGAACCAGCGCCAGGGCGCGGCTCGATTTGCCTGATTTTACCCCGCCGGTGATAAGGGTAATCATAATATCCCATAGTGGGGGATTTACCGGTACGTGTCAATGGACGCCCCCGCTCAGAGGTACCGTTGTGTTTTTGTCTGGTTTCGTGTATAACCCTAGGATAGGCACGTGTCCTTAAGGAAAAAAGTATGGCTCGACAGAACTATGGGGTTACGCCCTGGGGAAAGTGGTTTATTGAGGTCCTCGATAGTTATGAAATGGGTGCCCGGCTCAACCGGGGAAGGTCTTATGCTAATACAGGGAAAGTCTTGTCCCTGGATATCATAGACCGGAAGGCGAAGGCTAAGGTCCAGGGGCATTATCAGCCCTTCTATAAGGTAGAGATCAGTTTTCCTGAGCTGGAAGACCAGGCGCGGGTCCTGCACTTGATTGAGGAGGATCCGGCCCTGCTTTCCCGTATAGCCGCAGGGGAACTGCCCGAGGAATTTCTGGTCAAGCTCAAGGCAGAGGGGATCAACCTCATCCCCACCCGCTGGGAAGCGATGAAGCGCTCCTGCAATTGCCCTGATTGGGGGGACCCCTGCAAGCACATGGCGGCCCTCTACTATATTATTGCCCGGGAAATTGATGCTGATCCCACAGTGCTTTTCAAGCTTAGGGGTATGGACCTTGTATCCCTGGCGGAGCGTTTTGGCGCTTCCTTGAACCAGGCGCTTCCCGCCCCCTTCTCCATAAGCGCGGATTCGAGTCCCTGCATGATACCTGTTGCCTCGCCGGTGTTCCCGGAACTGCCCCTGTGTACGGACCTCATCCTTTCCCTGCTTCCCTCGTCTCCCCCGTTCTGTACCCGGGACTTTACCATGGTCCTGGCGGAATTCTACCACCACGCGGCCCGGTTTCAGCTCTGGCAGGAGGGAACTGCTGAGGATGAGCATACCTTTTCCCGTTCCCACTGGTCCATCGAATGTGCCAATCCCGCGCCTGGGGCAGAACCAGTGCTGGTGCAGGAAATCGTGACCGGGGAACAGGTCAGGCGGTCCCTCTATGATGCCTTTCTCCGGTTCCGTTCTTTTGCCTCTGATGATGGTACCACGAGTTACACCTTTCTCTTCTATTTGTTTAAATTCCTCAACCTCCTCTGCGCTGCCCAAGCCTTTATCCCCGCGGTCTTGGTGGAAACCGTTTCGGCCAAGGCCCGGCAAGCAGGGGCTTCCCCCTCGCTGCTGCGGATCATCTGGAAACCCTTTGACCGGCTTCCCCTTATCAATGACGCACTGAACCTGGTAGCGTCATATCAGGACCGGATGCTGCCCTTGGATACTGCAGGCGCCGGGAAGCGGCCTAAGCAGAAGAGCTTTGTGAGCAGCCGCAGTGTGGTGGATCTCCTGGCCTCAGCTTTCCTGGGGCAATGGGTACAGCAGAACTCCTTTGCCTGTCAGGTCCGGGGAAGTGAGGTGCTCAGGGAACTGCTGGACCTCTTTTTCCAGGGTGCGGTGATCGATGTCTCGTCTCCGGCCTTGCGGAGTATGCCTATTGCCATGGATCGCTGGCTTTCGGTACTGTCCATTGATTTTTCAGCCTGGAAATACCGGCTCACCCTCAAACCAGCTTCGGCCAGGGCAGCCGCGGATTTCAAGCTGTCCATGGAGGTGCTTTTGGACACCGAAACAGGGGTGGTCAAGGTTCCCCTGAAAGACGCGGCCTCCAAGACCGGTACCATTGAGGTGCTCAAGGCGCCCACGGCCCTTTCCCATTACCTCCCTGAACTGGGGACCCTGGCCTCCAAGAATGGGGTCCCCTTGTCCGGGGAGCGGCTCGTGGATTTCCTGGATAATGCGTCCCTGCTCCTTTCCCGGCTGGGCATTGAGGTGGTGTTCCCCAAAAATCTCCATCGGGAATTGAAGCCCCGGCTGGTCCTGAAAACCACGGCCAAGCATTCAGGAACCCTGGTGAACTACCTCGGTCTTAATGCGCTGCTGGAATGGCAATGGCAGATCGCCATTGGGGATACGGTACTCACCTTGGAGGAGTTTAACGCCCTGGTTAAACAGAAAAAGGCACTGGTGCAATTCAAGGATATGTTTATCCGTCTGGACCCTGCAGAAGTTTCGCGGCTCCTCAAGCAGGCCCAGGAAGGGGGCGTTCCCCAGGTCAATGATTTCCTCAGGGCCTACTTTGCCGGGGACAGTCTCCTCTCCTTTGATGCGGAGCAGATCATCCAGAAGCTCCTGAGTGAGCGGCATTTCCCCATTCCCGGTACGCTCCATGCTTCCCTCAGACCGTACCAGGAGCGGGGCTATACCTGGATCTGCTCCCTCCTGTTTGCGGGGTTCGGCTGTATCCTCGCTGACGATATGGGCCTGGGAAAGACCATTCAGGCCATCACCGTGCTCCTGCGGCTCACTGAGGATGGGCTGCTCCGGGACCGGTGTCTCATCATTGCACCGGCAGCGCTCCTTGAAAACTGGGAGCGGGAACTGAGCCGCTTTGCCCCGTCCCTCCTGGTGTCCCGGTACCACGGGACAAAGCGCAGCCTTGCCGGGAATGCGGCGGTGTTTTTGACCACCTACCAGACCGTGGTGCGGGATCGGGCGAGACTGGCGGATCAGCCCTTTTCCCTCTTAATCGTGGATGAGGCCCACCTGATGAAGAACGCCGAAACCAGGGGCGCCCAAACGGTCAAGCAGTTACGCTCCCAATACCGGCTTGCCCTCTCAGGAACCCCGGTGGAGAACCGGCTTGAAGACCTGCGCTCTCTCTTCGACTTCATCCTCCCCGGGTACCTCGGCACTGCCCCCCAGTTCAAAGAAGCCTTTCGTGTGCCCATTGAGGTGTTGCGTCAAAAGGAAACAGCCGAAACCCTGCGGAAGATCACGGCCCCGTTTCTGTTACGGCGGCTTAAAACAGACAAGCTCATCATCGCGGACCTGCCTGAAAAGATCAGCACCACTGAATACGCGACCCTGGAAAAGGAACAGGCAGCCCTGTACGAAAGCATCGTCACCGCGACGCTGAAAAAATCCGAGTCCATGGAGGGACCCCAGGAACGGTCAAGCCTGATACTGGCGCTGCTTACGGCTCTGAAGCAGGTCTGCGATCATCCGCGGGTGTACGACAAGGAAAGCCCGGCGGTTTCAGGGCTTTCCGGTAAGGCTCAACTCTTGATGACCCTGCTGGAAGCCATCCTTGCGAATCGGGAAAAGGTGCTTATCTTTAGTCAGTACGTGGAAACCCTTGAGT
Source organism: Treponema sp. (assembly GCA_031288975.1). Taxonomy (GTDB): domain Bacteria; phylum Spirochaetota; class Spirochaetia; order Treponematales; family Breznakiellaceae; genus JAITNP01. The sequence goes on from JAITQK010000150.1 coordinate 4,828, forward strand.
GTCTGAGGACCATCATCCAGGATGAACTCGGGGAGGCGGCCTTGGTCTACCACGGTGGTATGTCCCAAAAGAAGCGGAACGAAGTGATTGACCAGTTCCAAGGTGCAGGAACAGAGGCTAATGCGGCGATGCACCGTAGTGAGGGGGATTGCCGTATCCTCCTGGTGAGTCTGCGGGCAGGGGGGCTGGGCCTCAACCTTACTGCAGCGAGCCGGGTTATCCATTACGATCTGTGGTACAACCCGGCAGTGGAAAACCAGGCCACTGACCGGGCCTTCCGCATTGGGCAAACCCGGAATGTCTTTGTCCACCGGTTCATCACGAAGAACAGTTTTGAGGAGAAGATTGACGCCATGCTTACCAGTAAGCGGGAACTGGCGGACATGACCGTGTCCTCCGGGGAATCCTGGCTTGCCCGGATGAGCCACGAAGATCTCAAGACCCTGTTTGACCGGTAGGTATATGGAGTGAACTATGCATTATGACCTTGCTGCTTTTGGCGCCCAAGGGGATGGGCTGCATGATAATTCCAGGGCCTTTGCCGCAGCCC
>JAITQK010000201.1 GCA_031288975.1 Treponema sp.
CGCCTGGAACCAAATCAGAAACGAAAAGGCGTGCACGATCGATTGGCGTTTTACTACTGCCGATGCCCGGATCAAACTGAAGCGACTTTATCCACGGTTTACTTCTTGACTGGGTACTAGCCTTTCCATGAATCCACCGCGGTGTGTTGTATCGCTTAAAGCGAAGCTAAGGCGTTAAGCAATACGTGCCCAGGAAGCCCGCAGGCTCTTCCCCAAAGCGCATGTCATTTACTCTATCAGAGCGCAAAAATTGGTGTCAAGCGGTATTACTAGCGGTTGCAAACTTAGTCATTATTGGGATAATGAAAGATTATGATTGATATACGAAGTGATACGGTAACCAAGCCTACGGATAGGATGCGTAAGGCCATGGCTGCGGCGGCGGTCGGGGATGATGTATATGGGGATGATCCTACTATAAACGAACTGGAGGCTCTGGGGGCGGACCTTCTCGGTAAAGAAGCGGCGGTCTTTGTGCCTTCAGGTACCTTCGGGAACCAGCTTGCCCTCTTTACCTGGTGTAAACGGGGCACTGAAGTGCTCCTTGGAGAGGAATCTCATATTATCCAGCACGAGGCCGCGGCAGCCTCGATTATTGCAGGGGTACAGACCAGGCCCATTGCAGCCCCTGATGGGGTACTCTGTCCTGATAGCCTCAAGGCACGGCTGCGGAAGCGGGACCTCCATGCTCCGGCAACCTCGCTTATCTGCCTTGAAAACGCCCATTCCCTGGGCCGCGTCGTACCCCTGGCAGCAATGGATGCGGTACGGTCCCTGGCAGATGCCTGGGAGCTTCCGGTTCACCTGGATGGGGCGCGGCTCTTCAATGCTGCGTGCAGCCTGGGGGTACATGCCAGGGAAATCGCCGCCCGCTGTGACTCGGTGATGTTCTGTCTTTCCAAGGGGTTGTGCGCTCCGGTCGGTTCCCTCCTTGCAGGCCCCCGGACCTTTGTGGATGAGGCGCGGATGAAACGGAAGATCATGGGCGGGGGTATGCGCCAGGCAGGGATCCTCGCTGCGGCGGGGCTTATCGCCCTGAAAGAACAGACCCTCTGCCTTGCAGCGGATCATAGTCGGGCAAAAAAACTGGCTCGCTTCCTTGCGGCCCTTCCGGGGCTTATCATCAACCCCGATACGGTGGATATCAACATGGTCTTCTGCGTCTTTCCTTCTGCAGAGGACCCAAAAGTTGCGGCGCGGATCCTGGATGTCTTTGCCAAAAAGGGCATACAGATTAATCCTGGGGACCAGGGGGTGTTCCGGTTCGTAACTCATTACGGAATCGGGGACCCTGAGCTTGCAGCCATTGAAGAAGCGGCGCGGGAGGCTTTTACCCTATGAGTATATATCTGAAACGCCGGGAAAAGCTCTACGACTACATGGCCGAGGAAGGTATCGTCATGGTTATGTTTGAAGATACTGAAAAGCGGCGGGATCCCTCGATACGCTGGATGACCGGCCATCCAGGGGATGCCATGCTGTTCCTCTATGTTGATAAACAAGCCCTGCTGGTCCCCTGGGATAGTAATATGGCTTCCCGCTTCGCCGATGTGGATAGGGTGATTGCCTACGCCGAATTTGAACGCCGTCCCATCATGGCGATCCAGGGAGCGGTGGAGTATTTCAAGATACCCTTTGGTTCTCGGATGGAAATTCCTTCAGAAACGCCATATCCCCTTTTCTTACGCTACGTGGAGGCCCTCACTGATTTTGATGTGCTCTGCCGTAACGGGGGCATCCACCAGGAGGTTGAGGCACTCAGAACCATCAAGGATGCCGAGGAGATTCAGCTCTACCGGAACGTTTCAGCCATCACCAACGACCTCATCGATCTGCTGGAAGAAGGCATCCGCTCTGAAGTGCTTAAGACCGAAGGAGATGTGGCACTTTTTATTGAAGCTGAAAGCCGCAGGCGGGGTTGTGAGGGTACGGGTTTTGAGACCCTGGCCGCAGGACCGGACCGGAGTTTTGGCATCCACGCGTTCCCGGCTTATACCGCAGAACCCTTTGCCACCAAGGGCCTGTCCATCCTGGATTTTGGCCTGAAATACAAGGGGTATACCACAGACGTTACCCTCACCTTTGGCCGAGGTCCCCTGTCCCGTGCACAGGAACGGCTTCTCCTCCTTACCGAACGGGCCTACCGGATCGCCCTTGCCATGGTAGAAGACGGCATGGCCACCAAAACCATATCCGCTGCAGTGGATGTCTTTTTCAGTACCTCAAAAAAGACCATGCCCCATGCCTTGGGGCACGGTATCGGTCTCGAAGCCCACGAAGCCCCTGTCCTGCGTAACCGGACCGATAACACCTGGGTCCTTAAACCGGGCATGATCTTTACCCTGGAACCAGGACTCTACGACTCGGTTCATGGCGGCTGTCGTCTGGAAAATGATATACTCCTCACCGAATCGGGGATGGAGGTGCTGACCAAGGCACGGATCATCAGGTTGTAAGCATGGGTATCATCAGCCGTTTTTTCTTTTTTTTCTCGTTTGTGGCAATAACCATGCTCTTCACATCCTGTTCAAAGACGCTTGCTCAGGAGCCTTCCAAGTCAAATCAGCAAACCACAGCGCTGAATGTAACGCAGCATAAGGATCATGCTCAGGTAAGCCGTGTCCTTGATGAAGCAGGTATCCCCCAGGAGTATGCCCAAAGGATTTTAACCACCCTCAGCTCCTTTATGCAGGACCTGGGAGCTGCGCTGGAAGGGGATCCCTACCTCAGAGTCCTAGTGGATAAGGGGCATGCCCTTCCACGGGGTTATGAACCAACGGACCTCATGGAATTACAGAACGGTACCTACCGTGTAAGTCGTCAGCGCCTGATGCTGCGCCGTCCTGCGGTGGAAGCCCTGGAAACAATGGCTGCTGCGGCCCGGCAGGAGGGAGTCACCCTCATAGCCTCTTCAACCTACCGGTCCTATGCCTACCAGGAAACGGTTTATGCCCGGAATGTCCGGGAATCCGGCCAGGAAACAGCGGACCGCGAGTCAGCCCGCCCTGGGCACAGCCAGCACCAACTTGGACTGGTGGTAGACTTTGGTTCCATCGACGATTCCTTTGCGAACACCACCGCAGGCCGCTGGATCCTCGTCAACGCCAGTCGTTTTGGCTGGTCCATTTCATTCCCCCAAGGCTATGAACAGGTGACGGGCTATCGGTGGGAATGTTGGCATTACCGGTATGTGGGCCAGAACCTGACGTACTTTATTGACACCTATTTTGGCGGCATCCAGCAATACGCCCTTCAATTTCTATACACCTGGGAACGGAACAGTGAGTAAGTCATGTTACGCATGACTACAAAAAATGAAGAAAAGGGTCCGCGGATTTCGCTAATTTTCGCGGATAAGACAAGATTTCTTGGTGGAAATCTGCGTTAATCCGCGTAAATCCGCGGGC
>JAITQK010000213.1 GCA_031288975.1 Treponema sp.
CCCCCGTAGGCGATGTCATACTCACCCAGAGGATATTTCCCCTCGCCTTGAGCCTTTGCGCAAGCAAATACCGTGCCGAGCAGTACGAGTGCCGCCGTCAGCATCAATAAAGCAAACACTTTTTTTCTGGTCATGAGAAGCCTCCTTCAGACTTTGATTTTTAAGAATTCCTAGAATTCATAAGTATTTAATATGAAATTACCCAATTCAAAATAAATTGTCAAGCGTTTTTTCAAAAAATTACAGGAATTCGTAATCGGGTAGGAGGCTGCCCATTATTTGGGCAGCATCCTACCCGATGGTTCCTTACGACATTACGGCGATTATTGCCGGAACCTATGACAGCCCTCTGCTCTCTCAGTTTCAAGGTGAAAGTAGTGGTTAGTAACGAGCAAGGGGAGTGGCCCCGGGAGCGCTTGCCGCGTATACTGGGCTATGGCCCACGCGATTAAAAAAATCAGAACAATTCCGGCGCTGTTTGAAAACGACGATTGCCTGGTCTTCAATAAGCCTGCCGGACTGCCGGTACAAGGGGGTGAGAAGGCCGCCGTTTCCCTTGACTCAATGCTGGGCGCGGCCTGGTCCCCAAAGCCGCTTCTGGTACACCGCCTGGACCGGGACACCTCGGGGATCATCCTTGTCGCAAAGCACCGGGAAGCGGCGGCGCGTTTCTCCGCGCTGTTTTCCCGCAAAGGTGAGGCAGGCGCCGGCGGCATCGTCAAGCAATACCTGGCGGTCTGCGCTGGCAGGCCCTGCCCGGATGCAGGCAGTATCAGGCTCGACCTTGAGATACGGGGAGCGGTGAAGAAGTCCGAGACCAGGTATCGCCGGATTTCCGGGCTTTGCCTCGCGGTAGAGGATGGGGAAGGCTGCGCTTTCTCTCTGGTAGAGCTTGAACTGGGGACAGGCCGGATGCACCAGATCCGGCGGCACCTTGCGGGGATCGGGCATCCTGTCCTGGGGGATGACAAGTACGGCGACTTTGCCTTGAACAAGACGCTCCGCAAGGCCCTTGGACTCAGGCGTCTTCTGCTTCATGCTTCGCGGCTCGTCATCAGCGGAGATCTGGCGGCGCAGGCCGGCTTTTCGCTGGACATCAGCGCCCCTTTGCCTGATTACTTCGGGCCTTTCACTACTCAGTTGTCAGTTGCCAGTGGTCAGTTGCCAGTTGCCGGTTCGTAAGCAGAGCGCCCTGCCCCCACTAAACGGTTACTCAATGCGCGAGGGACGCAAACCGGGATACTCAAAATTAAGCAAATTCGTATCACGGGTGAGGATGGTCCCGTTAAAGTATATGGCTGTGGCCGCAATCACCGCATCCGGCAGCTTGAGCAGTTTCTTTCGGCGTATTTTAATGGCTATTTCCACGATCTCATTGGTTACCCCGATTATTGTGACATCGGTGAAAAATGTCAGAATCTGCGCTTCATATTCCGGTGTGATTTTTGGGAACCCCAGCACCTCGATAAAGGTAATGACGCTGATGCAAAAAACCGCATGAGGAAAACGCTGTTCCAACTTCGCAAGGGACGTAGCGCTTTTCAAAAGGTCGATAACCGCATTGGTGTCCAGCACAACAACTTCATCATTCCCATTCACGGCGCATTTCCCTTTGGATGTCCATAGAGTCCCCGTCAAAAATGCCGCTGTCTTTGAGACAACCGGCATACTTAAACAGCGAGTGTTCCTTGTGGGGTTTTCCGCGCTGCCATGCCAGGTTTATAAACGCTTCCCGCCGGTCACTGACTTCACAGCCTTTGGGCAGGGACGGCGCCTTGTCGCCAATGAGGGTTTTCAGTTGTTCCGAAGTGATCATTCCCAGTTTCGGTTCCTCTTTTTTCAGCGCCGGAACCAAAGTGATGGTAAATTCAACTTTTGCCTCGCCGATAGGGATGTCACGGGGCAAGTCAAAATACACCCGGCGGTCAGCCGGTATTTCAATGGTTTGTTGTATCGTCATGGCTACAGCATAGCATACAAATGAGTAATGAGCAATTAGGAATGCAATGTCAACAGGTTAAGGTAAGGGCGAATATTATTCGCCCTTACACCCGCACTCCATGCCCTTCCTCCGCAGCAGATCCATCACTGTTCCGCTTAACCTATTGACATTGCATTCCTAACTCCTAAACATTACCCCTTGCGTATGAAGGCCTTGTCGATCCGGTTTCCGTCCATCTCCCGCACCGTGAAGCAATACCCGCAGTAGTCAAACACCGCTCCGGTATGGGGAATCTCCCCGGCAAGGTGCAGGATGAAGCCCGCCAGCGTGTGGTAGTCCTGATGCTCCGCCAGGAGCCGCTCGGCCTTGAGACCCTCCAGCCCCAGAAGCTCCGCGATGTCGTCAATGCTCACACCTCCGTCGGCCAGAAAGCCCCCATCCATCGGAACAATCACCTCGTCATCCAGAGCCGGCGCGGAAAGCTGGCCCACGATCTCCTCGATGAGGCTGCGCACCAGAAGCACCCCGGCAAAACCGCCGTACTCGTCCATCACCAGCAAGATATCCGCATCGGCCTTCTTAAAGGCTTCGAAGGCCTTGAGGGCAGACATGGTCTGGGGCACGAAATGAGGACTCTTCATAATCAATTTCAGCGAAGGCTCCCCCTGGTCCAGCAGCGCGAGGAGGATGTCCTGCACCGAAACAACCCCGGCAACCTCGTCAAGGACCCCGTCGGCCACCGGGAAGTAGCGCTGGGCGCGGTATTGAATCGCCGTGTCCCGTATCTCCGCGCTTTCCGCGTTCAGGTCCAGCCACTGGATCTCCGAGCGGTGGGTCATGAAGGCCCCCACGGGCCGATCCCCCAGGTAGAACACGCCCTCCACCATGGTCCGCTCCTTGCTCTCCACGATCCCGGACTTCTCGCCCTCTGCCAGGGCAAGGCGCAGCTCGTCTTCGGTCATGTTGGCAGGGGCAACAGGGTCAAGCCTGAGCAGCTTGAAGATCAGGCCGGCGACCCGTTCGTTGAGGGAAACCAATGGCTTTGCCAGAAAAGCGCAGGCCCTGAGCAGGGGAAGGCTTGCCACGATGATACGCTCAGGCAGGGCCAGGGCGACTCGCTTGGGGATGAACTCCGCGACAAGGGTGAGCACGGCGCTTGCGAGGACCACGATGAGGGGGGTGAAGCCGCTGAACCGGGAAGCAAGGGGCAGGACAAGGCCGAAGCCTGCGGCAAGCCCGGCCCAGATACCGAAAAAGGCGATGCCCAGCCTGATTGACGCCAGCAACGGCTTCGGGTTCTCAAGAAGCTGGAGGGCCCTGCGGTACTTGCCGGCCCGGGCCTTTGTTTCAGCCTGAGGATCTTCGGCCTGGGCAGCCTCCGCGAGTTCTGATTGGGCCAGGAAGAAGGTCTTGCGGCAGGCGCCGATGGCTGTTTCCACAAGGGAGAAAAACCCCCGTATCACCAGAAGGACAAGAATGAACAGAATGGTATTCTTCATGGCTCCAGTTAGGAAGTCTCGACAACTATTTCTTGGCTGGAAAGGAGGCGGACAATATGAACACCCATAGGGGAGGTCTGAACAACCGGCTTCTTCCCATCCGGGCCCACGATATCAGAAAGCCGCACACAGGGATACTGAGGGGCTTCAAGGGTGAAATTGACAACCTGGCCTTTACTTGAGTTAGAGAGGAGCACATGACTCCCTACGGGATATATGCAAATGCAGTGGAGGAAGGCCCTGATGACGGTCTGATCGTACTGTTTTCCCTCGTTGTGGATGATCTCCATCATGCCCTTATACACATCCTTGGCCGGTTTCTGCAGGCGTTCTTCGGTTATGGCCGCATAGGAACAGGCCACGGCGATTATCTTAGCGTGCAGACAGGTAGTATCCCCCCTGATTTGCCGGGGATACCCCGAACCGTTTTCCCGTTCCTGGTGCTGGAGGACGCCATTACAGACCGTCAGGGGGAAATCCAAGGCTTTCAGGAGGGAATAGCCCAGCAGCGGATGGGTATGGATCGCGTTCTTCTCCCCAGGGTTGAGGGTCCGCTTGCTGATGTAGGTATTGGAGGGCAGTTTTACCATGCCTATCTCATGGAGCAGGGCGGCGCTTCCCAGTTCTGCAAGGTCATTCTTGGATAATTTATAGAAGAAACCGATGCCGACCGCGATGACCAGGGTTCGAATGGCATGGTATATCTTGTTGTTCTGCCCGGACTGCACTGCGTTCTTTTTGTAAAAGGAAAGCAAGGCCAAACGGTTCTTCCTGATGAGCTCACAGGCTTCGGTCATCTGGATACTCAGAGACTGGTAATCAAGCTGTTTCCCGGCTGAGGCCTTGGCAAAAAGGGTTTCCGTGTATTTTTCAAGAACAGCATAGAAGAGTTCGATCCGCCTCAGTACGGCTTTCTCACTCACGACCTTGGCAAAGATACTTTCTTCCCTATCATTCTGCTCCCCGGGGAGGACTGGCGCGCCATCGCTGTATGCTACTTTAAATTCCCATTCCATAAGCGCCTGGGCCATTACCGGTGAAAAAGGCATTTCAGGGCTGAGCAGGATGAACTGGTCATCAATGTACAGCGGTTTGGAGAAAAGCGCGCCTACAGCAATATCCTTAACATTATGATTTTTCATCCATTTCTTCCCATTATTACATATCGGCGATTTGGAGGATTTTATGAGCGTGTTAGTTCAAATTTCAATTTTGTATATACTATACCAATATCAACATAAAAAGTCAAGAAGAGGTCCGCGGATTGTATAGCAGCCCTTGATATATTTTTTATAGAGTATTAGAC
>JAITQK010000222.1 GCA_031288975.1 Treponema sp.
ATACCTAAACGCGGAAAAAGCGCTATGTGCTCTCTATAGGCATATATGTCTTTAGTCTTCAATTCCACACTCCCTCTATAAACTTGAATTTCTGTTTGCAAATACCACGCTTACCAAAACTGACCACTTACAATATGATATACCATTCTGTATTAGTTAGTGTTCATTTTAATATATAACACTTTTATTTTCTTTTATCAAGCACTTTGAAAAAAAAATTTGCATTTTTATTTATTTTTTTGTAACGGCCAGACTACGAAGGCGTAAAAAACGAAAATAATGTTGTATCTTTCTTTAATGGCCACATCGATCCTCTGGGTATGCCGCCAAAGCCGCCCCAAAGGATCATCTAGTCCTGCTAACTTTTCACTCCTTAATGGCCCCCTCACTCAGCCCAGACTTGGGCAACCCCGGCACACTGGGAGAGGGTATCAAGCGCGGTGGTATCCGCAGTAGCGGAGATCTGCGAGGTGGTTCGAATCACCGTTTCCGCTTCCCCAAGGGGGAGGTGGATAAACACCGTACAGGGGCCGGATTGCTCGATAAGCAGGTCCCGTAAGGGATAGAGGGCTTCCTCTTGTTCCGCGGCGTTTGGGTGGATGCGTATATGGACCTCCCGGTAGGATTGCTCAGGGGCCTTTTCAACCACTGGCGGTTCCGGTGTACGCTTGGGCTTGTCCGCAGCCTGCTTTCCTGAACCACCCTTTTCTACCGGCTTTTTGGGGGCAGCCTTCTTAGGCTCGGCCTCATCTGGCTTTGATAGGTCGTCTTTTGTAGCAGCCTTCTTAGAACCGGCCTTGGCAACGGGCTTTTTCTGACTGGTCTTTGCCGCTGTTTCCAGTTGATCCAGGTCCAGGAGGGCCTCCACGAGGAAGTTGGGACGGTCCCGTTTCTGGGAGTGATCGAGCCGCCCCTTGAGGGCGATGATCCGGTCCACGGTAACCAGGGATTCCGCGTCTTTCCATACTCTTGGGAAAAAAGTCAGCTCCAGACTGCCGTTATAATCGGACAGGGTAACAAAGGCCATCTGATCGCCCTTCTGGGTGTGATAGAGCTTTATGACTTTGACTATGCCTACCAGGGTATACATGGTATCTGCCGCGTCTTCGTAATGGGCCAGGTCCAGGGTTACGTTCTGTTCCCAAGTCGCCTTATAGTCATCCATGGGATGGCCTGAGAAGTAAAAGCCCAGGAGTTCATTTTCGATCCTGAGCTTTTCCATGCGGTCCCATTCAGGGCTTTCCTTGAAATCAAAGTCAGGATATTCCTTTTCATCCGTGGCGTCAAAGAGGCTGGCTTGGCCGAATTGCTTGGCATCCTTGATCTTCTGCGCCCACTCCACAGCCCGTTCTAGGTTCTCCACCAGGGTTGAACGGTGCATGCCAAAGCTGTCAAAAGCGCCGGTTTGGATGAGCAGTTCTACCACCTTCTTGCCCACGGTCTTGATGGTTACCCGGTTAAGGAAATCCATGAAGTCCTTATACGGCCCTGCTTCGCGGCATGTTCCGATTTCCGCTGCCGGACCGTCCCCCAGCCCTTTGATGCCCATGAAGCCGTAGACAATGCGGCCATCTACCACGGAAAAATAACCCTCTGAGCGGTTGATGTCCGGGGGATCGATGGAGAGACCCATCTTCCGGGCCTCGTCAATATAGACCGGGAGCTTATCAGGGTGGCTTATTTCGTTGGTGAGGTTGGCGGCCATGAACTCCGCAGGGAAGTTGGCCTTGAGATAGGCGGTCTGATAGGCTACCACCGAATAGGCTGCGGCATGGCTCTTGTTGAACCCGTACCCTGCAAAGGGAATCAGGATATCGAAGATCCGGTCGGCATCCTGTTTCTTAAAGCCCCGTGCAGTAGCTCCCGCAATAAACTTCTCCTTCTCCTTGACCATGACCTCCTTTTTCTTCTTCCCCATGGCCCGGCGAAGGATATCAGCCTGTCCCAGACTGTACCCAGCGATCTGCTGGGCCACCTGCATGACCTGTTCCTGGTACACAATGACCCCGTAGGTCTCTTCCAGAATGTCTTTAAGACAGGGGTCGGGGTACTCAATTGCCTGGCGGCCCCATTTGGATTCGATGAACTGGGGAATATAATCCATAGGTCCCGGACGGTAGAGGGCGTTTAAGGCGATGAGGTCTTCAATCTTGCCTGGCTGGGCGTCTTTCAGGATCTTCTGCATCCCTCCAGATTCAAACTGGAACACCCCGGCGCTTTTTCCTTCTCCCAGCATCCTATAGGTGGTCTCATCAGTATCGGAAATGGAGTCGATGCTGAAGTGTGCGTATTTCCCGCCTCGCCGGCGGACCAGGTCCTCGGTGTTCTTGATGAGGTCCAGGGTCTTGAGACCCAGGAAGTCCATCTTCACCAGGCCCTGGTCTTCGATGAGGTCCATGGTGTACTGGCTGGCCACAGCCTTGGTTTTGGGGTCCCAGCAGAGGGGCACATAGTCGGTGAGGTCCGTCTTGCCAATGACGATCCCCGCTGCATGGAGGCTGCTGTGGCGGTTCTTGCCTTCAAGCCGCCGGGCCACGGTGAATAGCTCCTGGTATTTGGGGTCTTCTTCTAGTTCCTTTAAGCGCGGTTCCTGCTCAAAAGCCTTGGCCAGGGTCATTTTCGGGTCTTCTGGGATGAGCTTGGCTATCATATTGGACTCATCCAGGCTGATCTCCAGAACCCTGGCCACATCCTTGATCACCGCACGGGCCTTCAGGGTTCCGAACGTGACGATCTGTCCTACCCGGTTCTGGCCGTATTTCTTGGTAACATAGTCAATGACATCTTCCCGCCCTTCATTGCAGAAGTCCACGTCAAAGTCAGGCATAGAGACCCGTTCAGGGTTGAGAAAGCGTTCAAAGAGGAGGTTGTACTTGAGGGGGTCTATGTTGGTAATCTTGAGGGAGTATGCCACGATGGACCCGGCGCCAGAACCCCGGCCTGGGCCTACGGCGATACCATGCTCCTTGGCCCAGTTGATGAAATCCGCCACAATCAGGAAATAACCGGTAAAGCCCATCTTGATGATGACGTCCAGTTCATACTCCGCCCGTTCCCGGACCGCTTCAACTCGGTCGGGATACCGCTGGGCCAGTCCTTCCATGGTGAGGTGCCGCAGGTATTCGTTGGCATCGGAAAAGCCCTGGGGGATCTCGAAATCCGGGAGCAGGGGACCAGGCTTGGGGATTTCCGTTACGCACCGCTCGGCAATGCGTACCGTATTGCTCACCGCCTCCGGGTAGTCCGGGAAGAGGGCAGCCATCTCCTCCCCGGTTTTAAAGTAGAACTCGTCAGTATCAAAACGCATCCGCTTTTCTTCGCTCCGCTTCTTCTGGGTCGATATGCAGAGGAGGATGTCCTGGGCCGGGGCGTCCCCCCGTTCGAGATAGTGGATGTCATTGGTAACGACCAGGGGAATACCCGTCCGTTTCGCAAGTTCGATGATCCCGGGATTCGCCTTTTGTTGAATTTCCAGCCGGTGATCCTGGAGTTCCAGGTAAAAGTTCTCCGCCCCCAGGATCTCCTGGAACCACCGGGCACGCTTTTCCGCGCCATTCAGGTTCCTATCCAGGATGAGGCTGGGGATCTCCCCGGCCACGCAGGCGGAAAGCCCAATGAGTCCCTCATGGTATTGCACGAGGAGTTCCTCATCGATCCGGGGTTTATAATAGAAACCTTCGGTATAAGAATACGAAGACAGTTTTATCAGCGTCTGGTACCCCTCGCCGTTTCGTGCCAGGAGCACCAGATGGTAGTATTTGTTGCCATGTTCAGAACCGGATTTTTTGAACCGGGAACCAGGGGCCATGTAAAACTCGCTCCCGATGATGGGGTGTATCCCCCGTTTTTCGCAGGCATCCCGGAATTTCAGAACCCCGAACATATTGCCGTGGTCGGTGATGGCCAGATGCTTCATCCCAAGGGAAGCGGCCTTCTCCGCAAGGGCTTCCACCGATGCGGCGCCGTCTAAAAGTGAATAATCCGTATGGACATGGAGGTGAACAAAGTCGGTCATAGGATCATACTACCTGTAAACCCCCTGGTTTGTGAAGCATGGTTCCCCCAGTTACCGCGGCGATCCATCGTATCCCGCAGAATCGGATCCCGGCCACGGGACGCCAGGGTTTTTCTGAGGAGCCTGAGAAAATCCCGGCGGCTTATTTCCTCAGCCCCCAGGCTTTGGAGATGCGCGGTATGGACCTGGCAGTCGATAAAGGCAACTCCATCGGAAAAAAGGTGTTGTGCCAGGGTGAGAAAGGCCGCTTTAGAAGCGTTGGACCGCTTTGCGAACATGGATTCCCCGAAGAAAGCCGCACCCAGCCGTATGCCGTAACAGCCGCCCACAAGCTCCCCGTCCTGATAACTTTCCGCTGAATGTGCCCAACCCAGGCAATGCAGTTCTGTATACGCGGCGATGATGTCCCCGGTAATCCAGGTACCCCCTTGACCGGGCCGGTATATTTCAGCACAGCCCTGGATGACACCGGCAAAATTCCGATCCAGGGTACACGCAAAGTCCCCCCGTTTGAAGACCTTTTGCATTGATGAGGAGATATGGAGCTTTTCCGGGAACAGCACAAAACGCGGATCCGGAGACTGCCAGAGTATGGGGTCTTCCTGATTATACCAGGGGAATATACCCTGCTCATACGCAGAGAGAAGCATCCCCGGCGAGAGGTTCCCCCCCACTGCGATGATATTACCAGGCTTCCGGTCCGGAACAGGAAAGGAAAAGCGCTGGTATTCGTTGAGATAGGGAAAATCGGGATCAGGCCCGGGTGACCGCCGATCCCTCACGATAACCTCAAGCGGCGCATCATCTCAGCTCTGGTCTATCGCCAGCTCAGATGAGCACCTCGGCAGCAGCCACTGCCGGGGCCTCCTGGTCGAGCACCCTGATGCGGTACTCACCGTCTTGCCAATCCACCTGTGCCGCGCCCCCTTCGCTTAAACTGCCAAAGAGAACCTCATCCACAAAGAAGGACTTTATCCGCTCTTCAATGACCCGCCCCACATTACGGGCGCCGAATTCCCGGCTGTACCCATCTTCCGCTAATTGGTCCACACAGGCCTCGCTTATATCGAGGTGTACCCTTTTCTCCGCCAACTGCTCTTTGAAGCTCTCCAGTTCCTTACGGACAATAGAAACCATGATCTCCTGGGAGAGATGGTCGAACCGGACCACTGCATCCAGGCGGTTTCGGAATTCCGGGGTAAATGCCTTTTCCACTGCCCCGTTTACCGCAGATTCATCGACGATCCGTTCCCCAAAACCGATGAGACTCTTGCCGATGTCCCGTGCGCCGGCGTTACTGGTCATAATGAAGACCACATTCCGAAAATCCGCCTTCCTCCCGTTATTGTCCGTGAGGGTGGCATAATCCATGATCTGGAGGAGAATATTGTAAATATCCGGGTGGGCTTTTTCAATTTCGTCCAGGAGGACCACACTATGGGGCTGCTTCCGTACCGCATCGGTGAGAAGCCCCCCCTCTTCATACCCCACATACCCCGGCGGCGAGCCGATGAGCCGTGAAACCGTATGCTTTTCCTGGTACTCACTCATGTCGAAGCGGTGCATGGGCACCCCTAGGATATCCGCGAGACTCCGGGCCAATTCAGTTTTACCAACCCCTGTCGGGCCTACAAAGAGAAAATTCGCCACCGGCTTGTTTCCCGACCGGAAACCGACCCGGGACCGCTTGACCGCCTGGACCACTGCCCGCAGCGCTTCATCCTGACCGAAGATCCGCGCTCTAAGCCGCGTCTCCAAGGTACGGAGCTTGTCCTTTTCACTTTCTCCCACCGAGCGTTCCGGGATCCGGGCTATCCGGGCAACCACGGTTTCAATTAAAGGCAGATCTATGTCGATGATTTCCGGGGACTCCTCCTTTGCCAGGCTCATAGGCTTCGCATTTTTCTGGGCCTCGCCCTTTTCCCCTTCAGCCCGCTTGAACGCCTCGATCCGGGCAAAAGCCCCGGCCTCGTCGATCACGTCAATGGCCTTATCCGGGAGTCGCCGTTCAGTGATAAACTGGGCAGAAAGCCGCACCGCCCCTTCCACCGCTTCATCATGGTAGCGGACCTTATGGTACTCCTCATACTTTGAGGTAAGCCCCTTGAGGATGGCAATGGCATCCGTCTCAGTCGGTTCCTCAATGTCGATCTTCTGAAAACGCCGGGAAAGGGCACGATCCTTATCAAAAAACTTGCTGTATTCCTCATGGGTCGTGGACCCAATGCAGCGAATCCGCCCCGAGGTAAGGGCCGGCTTGAGGAGGTTCGATGCGTCCAGGGCACTCCCCGAAACCGACCCGGCTCCCACGATGGTATGGATCTCATCGATAAAGAGAATGGCCCGCTCTTTCTTGAGTATTTCCTCAATCACCCGCTTAATCCGTTCCTCTAAATCCCCCCGGTACTTGGTACCTGCCACCAAGGAGCCCATATCCAGGGAAAAAATGGAAAAATTCTTGAGCGTAGGGGGCACATTACCAGCCACAATACGCTGGGCAAGTCCCTCGGTGATGGCGGTCTTTCCCACCCCTGAATCCCCTACATGAACAGGGTTGTTCTTGAACCGTCTGCAGAGCACCTGGACGGTCCGGTCCAACTCATCTTCCCGGCCTATGACCGGCTCAAGCCGCCCCTCCCGTGCCAGGGCGGTGAGTTCCGTGGCATACCGATCCAGGGCGCTCCGTTTATTACTTCTGGCCTTTTGGGAAGAATCCACCCCCTCATCTTCAAAAGCCCCATCTTTCCCCTCTTCCTCTCCCCGGTTTATTTTAGTATAGGCAAAGGTCTGTTCACCCTCCCCATCCATACCGTGAGAGAGCATATTGAGGAGTTCCAGCCGCTTTACCCCGAGTTTGCGTAAATAATAGGCGCAATAGTTCCGTTCCTCATCGTAAAGGGACACCAAAATATCAGCCACATCCAGGATTTGTTTCTGGGAAGACTGGCTTTGAAGCACCGCCCGTTCAATAACACTCTGAAAACCGACCGTTTGGGTCGGCTCCGTAGCGCCCATGATAGGAACCTTCTGTTCAAAGTAACTTTCCATACCATGTTTAAGCTGCTCAAGGTTTGCACCACAAGCGGAAAGTATGGACTGGACCTCATCAAAAGCCAAGGCTGCATATAGTATATGTTCTGGAGTCAGGTACTCATGGTTTCGTACCTTAGCCTCATTATAGGCGGCATTTATAATAGCCTGCACATGCCCACTGATCTTCATCTTACATACTCCGACACGTTCAATTTAAGTATATACTCCTCAAAACCCAAAAAAAACCTCACAAGAACTCCACTCTGAACCGCATAAAAATTCTTACTAATTAGATTATACTATTAAAGTTCATAAATATAAAATGCGTTTATTTAAATTTGTTCAATAATACACCGAAGTGGAAATTCGTGCTGCCTAGCCAGGTTATGGACCTGCTCAACCTTGGTTTTAGCTATATCCCAGGGGTATTGCCCCACAATACCCCGTCCTTTCCGGTGTACATCCAGCATAATCCGGTTTGCGTCTTCCTCATTCTTATGAAAGATCAGAATCAGGACATCAACCACAAAATCCATAGTGGTATAATGATCATTTAAGAGGATGACCCGGAATTCCTCTGGTTCTTTGAGCTGTTCCTTTTTCTGGACCTTTGGTTTCGTTCCATTTTTCAAATGTACCGGCATATTTCCAACCTTATGGTATTTTAGGATATAGTAAAATAATGAAGAAGACAATGGGTCAGGACGTATCAAAATATACAAATAAATCGCCTAGGTACTTGCATCTTCCCGGTATTTTGTAGTATATTAGACAAATAGGAGCTAATCCGAATGTTCGGGCCCATAGCTCAGTTGGTTAGAGCTGCGGACTCATAATCCGTAGGTCCCTGGTTCAAGTCCAGGTGGGCCCATAAGACATTTCCTTATGAGGATAAGAAAGTGCCAGTATGGGCTAACCCCCTCATTAAAAGGTGGTTTTAGGCCGTTCATAATAAATTTTATTTTTTTTTGTATTTCTATAGACAAAGGAAAATAAATGTGCTATATATTAATACAAGGTTATTTTGAATAACCGGGCTTGTCATAGACAACGCTCTATTTTACGGAGGGTGAAAGCTCCAGTACGGGAGTGAGACAGTAATACTGTTGATTAAAAGATGTATGTAACTTCTTATATTACTATGAATTCTA
>JAITQK010000099.1 GCA_031288975.1 Treponema sp.
TGACCTTAAAGAAAAGTTGGTGGCGTTACTGCGCGATAAAGAACCGGAGCGCATTACGTTGCCGGAAATATTGCGTGACAAATATACGTTTGAAAAAACAGCGTCAATTATTTTGAAAAACTGGTAACATCATGAAAATCGCTATCATTCATTACTGGCTTGTCAATATGCGTGGTGGAGAGAAAATGCTTGAGGCTCTGCTTGAGCTTTTCCCTAACGCCGACATTTATACCCACGTTTATGACCCGCAGGCAGTGTCACCGCTTATTAGAACGCGGCGGATATATACGTCGTATATCAACAAATTGCCTTTCGCTAAAAAGCTGTATCAGAAATATATGCCGCTCATGCCTAACGCACTCAAGGACTTTAATCTTCAGGATTACGATTTGATTATTTCCAGTGAGGCAGGGCCGGTGAAGGGGGTAGTTCCCAATCCCGAGGCTTATCATATTTGTTACTGCCATAGTCCCATGCGCTATCTCTGGGATATGTACCACGAATATTTCAGGGGCGCAGGGTTTATTACCCGCTTCTTTATGAAGGCGCTGATTCCACGACTGCGGCTCTGGGACGTGAGTTCTGCGAATCTCGTTGACCGTTTTATCACGAATTCGCATTATGTGGCAAAGCGAATCAAGCGGTATTACAACCGTGACGCCGATGTGGTCTACGGACCGGCGGCAATTGAGAAGTTCCTGGCGGTGGAACGTCAGCCGGAAGATTTTTACCTGTTTTTTGGACAGCTTGTCGGTTATAAACGCGCCGATATTGCGATTGACGCCTGTATTGCTTCTGGCAGGAAGTTGGTAGTCGCCGGATCAGGGGCAAAGAAAAAAGATATACGCGGGTATGAGCGATCAGGGCTGATTAGCTTTGTTGGCCGGATATCCGATGCGGAAGTGACGAAGCTGTTCTCACGCGCAAAGGCGCTATTGTTCCCCGGCATTGAAGACCTGGGGCTGGTTCCCATTGAGGCAAACGCAGCGGGCTGTCCGGTTATCGCGTACCGAAAGGGCGGTGTTCTTGATACGGTGAAGGAAGATGTTACCGGTGTTTTCTTTGATGAGCAGACATCAGAATCACTCATTCAGGTCATGGATACATTTGAAACGATAGAAGCGCGGTTTAGCAACCGAGCAGCCTTTACCGAACAGGTGCAACAGTTTTCCAAAGCAGCGTTTATTGAGCGGGTACGCAGGATAATTGCGGAGCGGAAACGAGTGTAAATGATCAGCTTCCAGGGAGCTAGAGGTTCAACAGAAAATCAATCAAGTTTTTTCGTATGATACCTTCTTTGTTGTAACCCCAGATCGGATCCAGGGAAAGGACGAGCTTGGGATAGTGGTCTGGGATTGCCATGAGAGGACCGAATTCCCGTTCTACTACTGACGCATCGGCAAGGAGGTAAGCGACTTGAATATAGAGCTTTTCTTCCCGGCGAATCGCGATAAAGTCAACTTCCCGGTGATCCTGTTGGCCGATATAGACCTGAAAGCCCCGGCGTTTCAGTTCCATGAATACCACATTTTCAAGAAGCCCGGAAATAGTATCCTCATGGTAGCCCAGGATCGCGTGTTTTAAACCAAAGTCTTCAAAAAAATATTTTTCCTGAGTTTCAAGCTGCCGCTTACCTTTAATATCGTAACGGCTTACCTTGCGGATGAGAAAGGCATGTTCCAGGGCAGTGAGGTAATTGTAGACGGTCTCAACACTCAAGCGCCGGCCTTGATTTTTCAGAAAATCACCGATGCTTTTTGCAGAAAAGATATTTCCCACATTGTCCATTAGAAACTTAACGATCCGCTCCAGCAGTTCTATATCCCGGATACGATGCCGGGCAATAACATCCTTGAGGAGTACCGAGTTATAAATATCCGTCAGATAAGGAAAAACCGCTTCGGAATTGATATCCATTTCGTGAATTCCTGGAAGTCCGCCAAACTGTAAAAAATCAAGGAATTGCCGGTTTTGATCCTTGCCTTCATCCTCTCTTTTTGCTTTGGTAAATACAAGATGCTCGGCAAACGAAAGCGGATAGACCGGTATTTCTACAAACCGCCCTGCAAGCAGGGTATGGAATTCCCCGGATAAGAGGTCCGCGTTGGAACCGGTAATATAGAGGTCGCAATCGAAATCCACTGGAAACGAAGCGGCCGCCCGCTCCCATCCTCCGACACGCTGTACCTCATCAAGCATGATATAAAGTCTGCCGGCTGTTTTGGCGGCATACTCGGTAACATAGTCATAGAGGACCTCCATGGTGGCAAGATTGCTGAGGCTCTGGGACTCAAAATTGAGGTAGAGAATCCGCTCTCCTTCGATCTTCCGTTCCAGGAGTTCCTCCCGGATGAGACTGAGGATAACACTTTTTCCGCTCCGCCTCATGCCGGTGATTATTTTTATCACCGGTTTGTCGATGAAGATTCTGATTTTCTCTAAATAGCCTTCGCGCCGGATGATCTGTTTGATCAATATCCTGTCCTCTCTTCATCACCAGTCTGGAAAGAGCCGTAACCCAATGGTTATGATAATACCAGTTGATTTGGGATATTCTGCTGTATCAATGAATGAGTAGGACGATGGGCTTCCTGAATTGGCTGGGTCTTCGATGTTGGTAAAAGCTGAAAACACCACCCCTGCTTCGCCAAAAACTTGAAGGGGTATTTTCGCAAAGGTATGACTGGCGCCAGCCTTGATAATATGCGTCCATTGGTACGCGCCGTCGTGTAAAAAGTATTTTCTGAGTTCCTTTTTCTCACTGCGGCCATCGGGATCAAGTTCAGATAAAAAAGAACTCCCATCAACAGCACTGCTTCCGAAATCAGCGCCGTGGCGTATCATTTGGTACTGAAAATGCGCCCTGATACGGGGCAAGGGCATGGTTTCAAAGCGGAGTAACAATTCATCGGAGTTCGGCGGTAAATAGTAGCCGATGCTTTCACCGTTATTGGTATACGAGGTTTCCATAGGCATCTTGTTATCAGCATCATTATTCCAGGGCACAAAGATGCGGGTGTGGGTGTAACAGTAGGGTTCAATTTTGGTGTAACTCAAGGTCGCAGAAGCAAAAGGGAGCCACGGTATTGCCACTTTCGCACCACCCTGCAAGGCGAACATGTGCCTATCAAGCTCAAACATCTTTGACGCACTGGAAACTTCGATTTCATCGGCAAAGAAGGAAAACCACACTTGCGCTATACCGGGGTATTGGGCTTTTATATCAAAGAAAAGACCCATGTTGTCAAAGTCACCGATATTATATTGATACAAGAAGTTGTTATTTATCGGGAAAATATAACCCAATTCAAACCGTTTCGGCCAGATGGCGGTACTCCCCACATCAAAATGCACGTAATTTTTATAGTTGAATTCGAGCTGTTCTATGGAAAATGCATTCTGGCTGGTCCATGAAGAATCTTTTATCCCTTTTTCGTTGTAATATTCAAGCCCGCCGGTTAACGCTGAAAAACTAAACCAGTACACCGGGTTGAAGGTCGCCTCAAAAGCCACAAAGGGCCGTGCAGCAGTGTTAAAAATCAGACTGCTCCCTTCCGACATCCCCGCCCATTCACGCTTGATACGCCCAAAGCGGTAGGTCAGGGCCTGGCCGAAAAATTCGCCCCCTAATTCAGAGATCAGGTTCACACTCATGGCCATATTGTCAGGCCAATTCTTTATACTCCCAGCGGAAATTTCACCAAAACCAAACATAACCCCATCCCAGTGTTTTTGATAGGTGTAGGGAAAAAACGCCTTCGGTTGGCTATAGGTCGTGATTTGTTGATCGATATAATTTTCATTATCAATAAATCCACGGTAATAGGTGTGATACGTTCCCAATTCATCGTGGGGAGCGCGGATAAACCCGCCTGCAACATTAAATCCAAAGGAAAAATGCTCCCCTATATCCCCATTGGCATACCCGGTGAGCCATGAGTCCGTACCCCAGGCACCGTTTCCAGAATACAGGCTCCCTGAAAAAACCGATTCCAGGCTAACACCAGCATCCCCGGAAAACCGGAAGCCGCTCTTCTTCGCCTGGGTTTCAAAATGATAGGCTCCCCGCTGCCAATCAAGACCTGCGGGCGCTTTAGTGAAACCCTTTTTGGCGTCTTCCAGGATGCGCCGCTCGGTGTCACTGAGGCGGCCTGGTTTTGCGCTGGAACTCAGAATTTCATTGATTGCGGCTACAATAACCGCCTGGGAATAGGGTTTTACCGCAGGGAGGGGGGCGCACAAGCCCCGCAATTGGGCCTGATCAAGCAGGTAATATATAGGATTATCCAAGGGAACGGATACATGGGTCTGGGCGGAAAGTGAAAAACCGGCCATTAAAACCACTAAATTGATAAAAAATCGTTTAACCATGATCAATCCTCCAATTAGAAACAGCGTACTATAGCGGAAACGACTCGGTCAAGTACCGGTTCCTCGGCAATCCACTTGACATCTCATGCCAATAATGGTATATATAAAGGTAGGTATTGAGCTGTGGCGCTCAATTTTATGAACAAAATGATTACACGAAAACTACTTTGCCTTGTTATGGTTTTATGTTGTGCTGCTCTCCTTTTTTCACTTCCAGCTCAGAAGAGAGTGGACCCTGGTGAATGGGTGTACGATGCCTTGGCTGTCCTTTCCCTGGAACAGGGAATAGTCTTTTTTGCGGACTCTGTGCTGACGATTGGGCAGATTGAACGGATGCTCACTGAAATTGACGAAGAGGCCCTTTCGCCCAGCGGGAAGCTGCTCTATGCGCGAGTTGATTCGTACCTGCATTCGTCTGCCTGGCTGTCGTATCAGGGTGACGCATTGACCTTGGGGGTGGACATGGCGGTGTGGCCGGAGCTGTATTTTAAAACCAACAGCGAATTGAAGTGGACCTATGATCACCATTACCGGCAGCCTTTGTTTATCGCCCCTTTGAGTCTTTCCTTTGGTCCCTATATTACCATTGAAATGGATCCCTATTTTGGGGAAAATGAGTATGCCGCATCGCTGCATGATAATTATACCAATATCCCCTTTGATCTGGCGCCGGAAGTTGATATACATTTTCCTAAACATGCTTACTTGAGTGTGGGTGTGCCCTTTGGTAAGGCATCAGGGGTCCATTTCGCCATAGGAATCGGGGATAATTTTTTCGGGAGGACCAGGACCGGCAGTATTCTGCTTTCGGATTACATGGAAAAAGTCGGTTACGCGGAGCTTTCGCTCTTTTCGCCGTTCGTCAAATACGCGGCGAAAATCATGCAGCTTGAGGTCAATAAATATCTGTACATGCATTATCTGCACATGCGGCCTCATAAAAGGGTTTCCGTTTCCGCAATGGAAGGGGTGATGGTCAACGCGCCCCTGGAACTGCGTTTTCTGAATCCTCTGATGATTTTCCATAGTATGGAGTCCTGGGAAACCTACGGCGATTACAACGCTGATCTTGCTCCTGATGCCCCTGCTGAAAAGACTGGCGCGTCACGGGCGGGGTCTTTTTTTGGGGCGAAAATCGAATATCAACCTTGGAACCATGTACGGTTGTACGGCCTCTTTGGGATAACCCAATTACAGTTGGGGGTTGAACATGATCGGTGGGAAGAAGACCTCACCCCCGACGCCCTGGGCTTTCAGGCCGGAGCGGAGTTTTCTATGCCTGTTCCACAGGGGTATTGGACCTTCGGCCTTGAGGGGGTATACACCTACCCGTATATGTACGTGAAGTACGATAAGGGCTGGTCTTATTACCGGGAGCTTGCAGAGGTGGATCGGCTCACTGTCCGGTATTGGACCGGTACCCCTTTTGGGCCGGATTCCATCGCAGGTACGCTCTGGGCTGGTTATCACCATGGGGCCCAGTGGTCTCTCGAAGGTTCCTTCCTTTTTTTAGCCCAGGGGGAAAATTCAGGCACCGATATTTTCGATGATGATGGGTATCGCGTCACCCACGAGGTTGCGGATGTGGTGAGGCCGCCCACAGGCATTCCCACCTATACCTATACCGTAACGCTCCTGGGTAAATGGTCCCCGGTCACTTGGCTTAATGTTTCGCTTCAACCGGCATACACCATCGTACAGAACCATGGCCATAGCTCAGATACCCTTGAACAGGGCTTTGAAATCATCCTGTCAATCCAGATTAAACCACCATTTAAGAGGTTATGAAATGTCTCGAGGTAAAAACAGAAATATTGCAAAAAACTATCTGCAAGGCAGGTTGCGGTTTTCAGAATTCGCGATCACCAATGCGTGCATAGCGAAATGTTCGTTCTGTGAGATATGGAAACAGCAGCCGAAGGTCTTTGTCGATAGGGAAAAAGCCCTCACCGCCATTGACCGGCTTGCCGGTTTTGGGGTGTCCCACCTTACCATCACCGGTGGTGACCCCCTCCTGCACCCCCAAGTGATCGACTTTGTTGAACAGGCAACCAAGTGCAAGATGAACACTTCGGTGTTAAATGCTGCGCCTCAACTGTTGATGCGGAATGATATGCCCAAACGCCTTGCCGACGCAGGCTGCGACATCCTCAGTATCTCCTTTGATTCAGGGGATCCGGTTACCATGGCCAAATCCCGTCAAATCCCCAATATCATGGATGAAATGGCAAAAGCCCTGGAACTGGTCAAAAAGACCTCCCTTAAACTCATGGCTTCGATACTTATCTGGAACGATAACTACGACAAGCTTGAAGCGGTCTGTACGCGGGCGAAGAATATGGGCTATGATTTTGTCTGCCTGAATTACCCGACTTTTTCAAAATCCCAGGTGTATCCCCTGGGAGGTGAGGGGATCAGTCTTTCCCGTGAAAACGTGATCCACGGGCTTACCGAGGCGATAGCGCTGCGAAAAAGCGGGAAATACGGGATCATCAACTCGGGGATTTCGATGCGGAATATCATCAGGTATTTGCAAGATCCCGCTACCATACAGTTCCCCTGTTTCGGTGGTGAACGGGTGCTCTTTGTGGACTGGTTCTTTGATGTGCGTCCCTGTATGCAGCTTCCCCAGGTACTGGGCAATATCTTAACTATGGAAGAAAAAGCGCTGCATCAGCCCTCGTGTAACAACTGCAATATGAGCTGGTACCGTGATTTCAGTACCTTCTTTCAGGGGATACGGAGTATTCCCGTATTGCTGGAAGCCCTGACAGGACCAAAGATTATATAGAAATGGTACAAGATAAAACGACCCTGTGGCTCGGTCTTGACGTTGGTTCTACCACCGCGAAAATCGCGGTCATTGATCCGCACACCCAGGGTATGCTCTTTTCCCGGTATACCCGCCACAATGCCCGCCAAATTGAAACCGTTCATGCCCTGCTGGAGGAGGTGTTCTCCTGCTATCCCCAGGCTATTTTTCGCCTTGCGGTCTGCGGTTCTGGGGGCAGGACCATCGCGGATCTGATCCAGGCCCCTTACATTCAGGAAGTGGTGGCCAATTCCATTGCGGTCAAGACCTTCTACCCCCAGGCGCGACTGGCGATTGAACTGGGGGGGCAGGACGCGAAGATCATCTTTTTTTACCAGGATGCGGCAAGTGGACGGCTTGTGGCTTCGGATATGCGGATGAATGGAAACTGCGCCGGAGGAACCGGCGCTTTTATTGATGAAGTGGCCCATCTTTTGCAAATTCCGGTGGAGGATTTTGAATCCTTTGCCGTAAAAGGGTCGTATATATACGAAATTTCCGGCCGGTGCGGGGTGTTCGCCAAAACCGATATTCAGCCCCTGCTCAATCAAGGGGCACGCCGGGAGGATATCGCCCTTTCAGCCTTCCACGCCATTGCAAAGCAGACCATAGGCGGACTGGCCCAGGGCTTGGAGTTAAAGCCCCCTATCATTTTTGAAGGAGGCCCGCTCAGGTTTAATCCGACGCTTATCCGGGTGTTTGAGGAACGCTTGGGGCTGGATGCAGGGGATATCATCAGGCCCCAAGACCCGGAAACCCTGGTGGCCTATGGGACGGCCCTTTCCCTGGGGGATCTCTTTGCCGATACCCCCGCCACGGTGGCGCTGGAAACCGCCCTCGGTGCTATCGCCGCGTACCGGGAACACCTCGCAGTCCAGCTCCCTGACCGGAACAAGGATTACTTCTCTGGTGAAGCAGAAAAGCGGGAATTTCAGGAGCGGCATAAAACGCCGCCTGAGCCGTCGGTAAAACCGGGATCCCCCCTGCGGGTCTACCTCGGAATCGACGCCGGTTCCACCACCACCAAATTCGTGCTCCTTGACGAGGATGAACAGGTGGTGGATCGCTTTTATACCAGTAACCACGGGGATCCCCTCAAACTTATCCGCCAGGCCCTCATGGATCTCGACAAGAAATACCAGGAACACAGGAGACCTTTAGAGATCATCGCGGTGGGTACCACCGGTTATGGGGAAGTCCTCTTTGCCAAGGCCCTGGGCGCTGATTACCATATTGTGGAAACCGTATGTCATGCGGAAGCTGCCCTCAAGTACGTGCCGGACGCCAGCTTTATCCTCGACATCGGCGGTCAGGATATGAAAGCCATTACCCTGAGCCAGGGCGTCATTACGGGCATCACCTTGAACGAAGCCTGTTCCGCAGGGTGCGGTTCTTTTCTGGAGAATTGCGCGAAATCCCTGGATATTCCTGTGGACCACATCGCCGATATGGCTTTCGCCGCTAGGAACCCCGCGGACCTGGGAAGCCGCTGTACGGTCTTCATGAACAGTTGTATCATCAATGAACAGCGGAACGGGAAGCAGCGCGACGACATCATGGCGGGCCTCTGTCGTTCGATCATCGAAAACGTCTTTACCAAAGTTATCCGTATATCAAACTTTTCTAGTCTGGGGAATCGGATTGTCGTGCAGGGGGGCACCTTTAAAAATGACGCGGTGCTGTGTGCCCTTGAACAGTACACCGGTCAGCAGGTTATTCGCGCCCCCTACCCAGGGGAAATGGGGGCTATTGGTATCGCCCTCCTCACGAAAAAGCAGGTTGCCCAAACCGGCGCCAGTTTCAGTTCCCGTTTCATCGGTCTTTCGGCCATGGAAGATTTCAGCTATACCCAGCAATCGAACGCGGGCTGTACCTTCTGCGCTAATAATTGCAAGCGTACCATCATCACCTTTTCCAATGGGGAAACGTTTGTTACCGGGAACCGCTGCGAGCGGGGTGAAATCACCGGAACGCCTGATACCGCGGAGGTACGTGAACAGGTACGGCAGCTTACCACCCAGATGCAATCGGTTCCGGATCTTATGAAAACCCGGGAACAGCTCCTCTTTAAGGAGTATCCTGTGGTGTCCTTGAGTCCTCCCAAGAACATCACCATCGGAATTCCCCGGGTGCTGGAGTTTTGGAACAGCATGCCGTTTTGGACAAGCTTCTGGCATGCCCTGGGTTTCAAAACTCAGGTGTCCGCCCCCAGTTCCCGCAGCTCCTTTGAACAGGGACTCCCCTTTGTGAGTTCCGATACGGTTTGTTTTCCTGCCAAGCTCACCCACGGACACATCCGCGATTTGGTTGACCAGAAGGTGGACCGGATTTTCATGCCCATGATC
Organism: Treponema sp.; assembly: GCA_031288975.1. Taxonomy (GTDB): domain Bacteria; phylum Spirochaetota; class Spirochaetia; order Treponematales; family Breznakiellaceae; genus JAITNP01. The sequence continues at coordinate 9,529 of JAITQK010000099.1, forward strand.
ATCCGTATGCCTTCGGAAAACACCGAGCCTTTAAGCGACTATGTATGCGCGGTGCTGAAGGGCTATCCTCTGGTGATAAAACATTCTGACGATCCCCAGCGCCGGTGGAACACCACCTTTGATACCCCCATCTTTCACTGGTTCAAACCAAAGGACCGGAACCGCCAGATCTGCGACTTTATGCTGAACACCTTTGGCATTCCCCCGCACCTGAGCGGCAGGGCAATTGCCGCAGGGGACCGGGCGCTTGCGAGCTTCCGCAAAGAGCTGATTGCAGCGGGTGACCGGATCATCCGGGAGACGGAAAAACAGGGAAACTTTGCCGTGGTGCTGGCAGGACGGCCCTATCATAACGATACTTTTGTCAATCACGATCTGTCCCGGTATTTTACCCGCTTGGGCATACCGGTGCTCACGGTAGATGCACTACCGGGCCTGAACGATACGGATTTGCGTATGACCCGTACCGAAATTATGAACAACTTCCACGCACGGGTCCTCTCAGGGGCTATCCTCACAGCGCGGCACAGCGCCCTTGAGTATGTTCAGATGGTCAGTTTCGGCTGCGGCCATGATGCTGTTTTAACTGATGAACTTATCCGGCTGATGAACGCCATTTCCGGCAAGGCCCCGCTTATCTTGAAACTTGATGAGAGTAATGTGGTAGGCCCTCTGAATATCAGAATAAAGTCCTTTATCGAGACTATCCGCTCCCGGCGGGAGCAGCAGGCCGCCGTTGCACTACGGAACCTTGAAGACCCGTATCCGGTCAAATTCACCAGGAAAGACTGGCACAACAAGACCCTCCTCATTCCGAATGTATCTGTGGCCTTCTGCAAGCTCCTCAGCGCCGCGATCCGGCGGCAGGGTTTCAAGGTGGAACCCTTGCCCCTGGGGGGACGGGAGGCGATGAAGCTGGGGAAAAAATACGTGCACAATGACATCTGCTTTCCCGCACAGATGAATATCGGCGAGGGACTGGCGGTTTTGGCACAGGGCTTGTATAAACCCGATGAAGTGGTTATTGCCTTGGCGAAGTACCCAGGGGACTGCCGTCTGTCTCACTACGCCAGCCTTGCCCGCAGAGCACTGGACGCGGCAGGTTTTAGCCAGGTACCGATAGCGACTACGGATAAGCTAGATACCAAAAACATGTACCCCGGCTTCAAACTGGGTCTTGCCTTTGAGATGCGGATGCTCTGGGGGACGATCATCATGGATATTATGGAGGAGCTGCGGCGTAAAATCCGTCCTTATGAAGTTAATCCCGGGCAAACGGAACAGGTATTTACGGAAGGGATAGATGCGGTTGCCGAAGGGATGCGGCGGCGGGGCATCAGGGGCGCTTTATCTGGGTATAAAAAAAGTATCGACGCCCTGTGTACCATTCCCTATAACCGGCAGGTACCTAAACCCCCGGTTTTCATCACCGGCGAGTATCTTTTGAACTACCATCCTGGTTCCAATTTTTTTGTGGAGGATTACCTGGAAAAGCACAACATGGAAGTGATCCTCCCCCGTATGCTCGACGTATTCCACCGCGAGTATGTACGGAAGCTCTCTGAGATGCAGGATTTCCATGTGAGTTATCCTTTTGCGGATGTCCTGGGGTCGTATATCGGTTCCGGGCTTTTTGACGTTGCCATTGAACACCTTGAAAAGACCGCCCTCCGTCATCCCCTGTACGAACCTGCCACGCCCATTGCCCTCAGAGCGGCGGCGACCGACCCCATCATGCACCGGACCCTCACCTCTGGGGAGGGCTGGCTTATCCCTGGGGAAATACTCCACCATGCGTCCCGGGGGGTCCGTTCGTTTGTGATTCTCCAACCCTTTGGCTGCCTGCCCAATCACATCGCAGGGCGGGGGGTGGTGAAACGGCTCAAAGAAGTGTATCCCCATATTCAGATACTTCCCCTTGACTATGACCCGGATACCAGCTTCGCGAATATCGAAAACCGCTTGCAGATGCTCATTATGAACGCCCGGAGCTAGGTTCATGAAAACGGTGATGTTTACTGATACGTATTGGCCCCGGGTGAATGGGATAACCGTGTCTGTGGATTCCTTTGCCCATGCCCTGGTCAGGCGGGGGAACGAGGTGATGATTATCTGTCCCTTTTACCCTGAATCATCGGTGGTGGAGCGTATCTCCGTTTCCCTTGCAGAGAAAAAAGACCACCAGCCGGAACCCCAGGTGATTCGGGTACCGTCCATGCGCTCCATGATTTCCCGGGAAGACCGGTTAGCGAAATTTCATAAATGGTTCTGGGTATCCAAGCAGATTGAAGCCTTTAATCCCGATATCATTCATATTAACAATGAATTTGTCATTGCTGAATTTGGGTATCACTACGCGTGGCTGCATAATCTGCCGATACTGTATACTTTTCACACCCTCTGGGAAGACTATATTGAACACTACGTGCCCCTGCTGCCACCCTTCATCCTCTCATTAATAACCCGGATGGTTCTTAAAAACACCTTGCGCCGGGCAAACCGGATCATCGTTCCAACCCCGCAGATTCTGGAGGTGGTGAAAAAATACAAGGTAAAGCAGCGAATCGAGCTCTTGCCCACGGGCATTGATCCAACCTTGTTTAGCCGTGATAAAGCTGCAATTGCCCAGTTTCGGGATATGCTGACCCAGAAATACCCCCGCCTTAAGGGTAAGCGGGTCTTGTTATTTGCCGGTCGTATTGTCAAAGAGAAAAACATCGATTTTCTGCTCAAGATAGCCCCACGGATCATCAACAAACACCAGGAGGTCATCTTTGTCCTGGTCGGCAATGGGCCTGACCTGTATTATCTCCAGGAGAAATGTGAACGCCTGGGGATCGCGGAGCATTGTATTTTTACCGGCTATCTTGACCGGGAAGATCTGGCCCTGACCTACGGCATGTCCGACATCTTCATATTTCCCTCCTTAACAGAAACCCAGGGCCTGGTAACCATTGAGGCCATGCTTTCCGGTATTCCAGTGGTGGCCATAGGCGCTATGGGGACCCTCATGGTGATGAATGGGGATAACGGCGGTTTTATGGTAAAGAACGACCCTGAAGAGTTTATACGCCGGGTCTTTGATTTGCTTGAAGACGATGCCTTGTATCAGCGTAAAGTTGCGGAAGCGAAGGTACATGCCCAGGCCTGGACCATTGATGCTATGACGGTGAAACTGGAACAGATTTGCCGTGATACCATTGATACCTTCCGGCGGGACCCCCGAGGCCGTTCGCCGGTTCAGCGGTGATTGACCGGTACACTGGTATGAGTTATAATAATAACTACAAAGTGATCTACCACTATATTTTTAACAGGATGCTGTGAAACGATGAAAGTCAGTATTATCATTCCTACGCTTAATGAAGAAGAACTGCTTCCCAAGTTACTGGAAAGTATTATAAACCAGGACTTTGAGGAATACGAAGTGATTGTGGCCGATGCCCATTCAAAGGATCGGACCAGGGAAATCGCGCTGCACTATGGCTGCCAGGTAGTTGACGGCGGGCTTCCCGCAGTGGGGAGAAACGCTGGTGCCCGTGCTGCCCAGGGGGAGTTCCTCTTCTTTCTTGATTCTGATACGATCTTACCCCCTGGGTTTATTCGGAACGTGTATGATGAGATGCAGGATCGGTATATCGATATTGCCACCTGTGAAATCAGACCCCTTTCGGACTATCAGTTGGACCGGGTTATTCACCGGCTGATTAATATTGCGGTGTTACTCAGTCTCCGGATCGATCCGAAGGCCTTTGGTTTTTGTATCTTTGTAACGAAACGTCTCTTTAACCGTATCAACGGGTTTGATGAGACCATTTATGTGGCTGAGGACAATGATTTTGTGAAACGAGGCGCGGTGTTCCGGGAGCTTCGGTATTTAAATTCCGCCTATATCCTGGTGAGTATCCGGCGTTTTGAAAAGGAAGGCCGTTTCGCCTATATGAAAAAGGGGATCAAGCTCAATCTGTACCGGACCTTTAAAGGTGAAATTCGGAATGACGAAGTGGTTAAGTATGAATTTGATGCCTTTCATAAGTCGATCTCCGTGAAGGACATGGATTTCCTTGATAAAATCGAAAAGCAGCTCCTTAAAATCGAAGAACATTCCAAACGGTTCAATCAGAAGTCTAAGGAGCGGCACGAAGCCATAAACCAAGAGCAGCTCCAGCCGGGACTCAAGGAGTATTCCCAGCTTATTGAAGAGCTAGGGGTGTATATAAGCAAGAAGTAAGGGCCACCTTCTTGCGGGGGGTTATGCCGCGATAAAGGGGTTGAACTTGACTCCCACATCGTAGGTATCCACCTGTTCGGCCTTTTTGAGCTTGTAGACCGCGAGGTAGGTGAAGGGGGTCATCAGCGCTTCTATGAGGCACTTAAACAGGTAGTTCGTGAGTACCAGGGTAACAAACAGTTCCCAGCCGAAAACGCCGGTGAGGCTGGCCACAAACACGAAGACGATGCTGTCCAGTAATTCTCCCACCAGGGTGCTGCCTATGGTCCTGACCCAGAGCAGGCGGCCTTTCATGGCCACTTTCATCCGGGATAACACCACCGAATTGGAGAACTCCCCAACCCAGTACCCCAGGAGGCTTGCCAGGGCAATACCGCCGGTACTCATGCCCCCAAGAATCGCGTTGAATGCGGCGCTTCCCGCATACGCTTCCCAGGCGGCTTCTGCAGGAAGCAGACGGAGGAGGAAAAACATGAGGGATGCCAGGACCAGGGCCGCAAAACCGGCCCAGATAACCCGGCGGGAAGCCCTGAATCCGTACACTTCTGTCAGGACATCCCCAAACACATAAGACAGGGGAAACAGGAGGGTGCCGCCGTCAAAGGCCAGGGGAATCCCAAAGAGGGAAAACCCTAGATCCACGATCTTTGCCGAAGACGCCACATTGCTGGTGATAAGAATCGCCACAAAGAAAACCATTACCAGATCCAGATAGCGAAACTGAGGACTTGAAGAAGAAGGCATAAAAGCTCCTTGTTTTGTTTAAGCGGGTAACTAGGCTACCGCCGTGATTTTTACTTTTTACTAAAGGGAGGAGTAAGCAGGGAATGAGCGGAAGGTAAGCAAATTGCTCACTACAACCACACCTCACTCCAAGCTACTCACTCCTCACTATTTCGGCACTACGCCCATTTGATAAACCCTGAGCGGTAGGGGTGAACCAGGGCATCGTGCTTGGGCATGATCCGTACCGTATGCCCCTGGAAACCAGTATCGACACATTCGATCTCCACCTGATACTGGTAACAGGTCCCTTCCCGAGTAAGCGCTTTCATTACGGTACGCCGGGCGTTCTCAAGAGAACCGGTCTGATTCGATATGGAACCGTGGTAGAGTTCAACCAACAGTTCATCAGGGGTGAAGGATCCCATTTCAATAGACGCGGTAACCGTGAGGGAATCACCACGCTGCATGATCGGTTTTGCGTTGGATTCCAGTTTCACAATCCGCAAACCCTCCCAGGATTGACGGAGTTTGGCAAAATAAGCGGCCAGGGACTTTGATTCAGCATACTCATCCTTGCACAAGCGGCGGTAGTTCTCTAAGGCCGGGAAATAGAAGTGATTGGAATAATCTATGAGCATACGGTGGCTGGACATGGACTGCCCGATTGCCCGCATTGAGGCTTTCATCCGCTTGATCCATTCGCGGGGGAGTCCATCCCGTCCCCGCTGATAGAAGAGGGGGATGATATCCCGTTCCAGCAGATCGTACAGCGCCCGGCTTTCCACATCGTCCTGCATCTGGGTGTCTTCGTACTGTTCCCCGTGCCCAATGGCCCAACCCACATCAGGAGCGTAGGCTTCATCCCACCAGCCGTCCAGAATAGAACAGTTGAGGACCCCGTTCATAGCAGCCTTCATGCCGCTGGTCCCGGAAGCCTCTAGGGGGCGCCGGGGCGTATTGAGCCACACATCCGCCCCGCTCGTGAGATACCGCGCAACGGTCATGTCGTAGTTTTCCAGGAACACGATACGACTGGTAACGTCGTATTTTCCCGCGAAGTGAATGATCTCCCTGATGAGTTCCTTCCCCGGCATGTCCATGGGGTGGGCCTTGCCAGCAAAGATGAGCTGTACCGGCCGTTCACTGTCCCGGACCAGTCTGAGCAGCCGTTCCGGGTCCCGGAGCAGGAGGTTCCCCCGCTTATAGGTGGCAAAGCGGCGGGCAAAGGCCAGGGTGAGGGCGTAGGGAGAAAGTGCGTCTTCGGCCTGTTGAATCCGCCGTTCCACCGCACCGGTATGGGTGATGTACTGCCGGATCCGGTCCCGTGCAAAGGCCACGAGGCGCTCCCGCCGCCGTTCATGGGTACGCCAGAGTTCCTCATCGGAAATCCGGTCCATTCGGTCCCAGATGGCCAGGTCCGTGGGTTCCTCATCAAAATGGGGACCAAAATACCGGTCTAAGAGGTCGAGCATATTGTTGGAAACCCAGGTCCGGGGATGGACCCCGTTGGTTACATGCCCGATGGGCACCTCATCCAGGGGAAGTCCAGGCCACAGCCCCTTCCACATTTCCCGGGACACCAGTCCGTGGAGCCGGGCGACTCCATTGGCGTAGGCGGCCAGCTTGATGGCCAGTACGGTCATGCAGTAGGTCTCGTGATCATCGTCGGGATGGACCCGGCCCAGGCTAAGGAAGTCTTTCCAGGATATGCCCAGAATAGTAAGCCAGGAACGGAAGTATTTTTCCATAAGACCGATGTCAAACCGCTCATTCCCTGCCGGAACCGGGGTATGGGTGGTGAAGATATTGGTGGGCCACACCACTTCTTTGGCCTCGTCAAAGGTGAAGCCCTTTTCCATCATGATCTCCCGGATCCGTTCCAGTCCCAGAAAGGCGGAATGACCTTCGTTCATGTGGGTTGCCGCAGGGTTGATCCCCAAGGCCCGCAGGGCGCGAATCCCGCCGATGCCCAGGAGTATCTCCTGCTGAATCCTGGTCTCCTTATCCCCGCCATAGAGGGCGGCGGTGATGTTTCTGAGATCCGGGGCGTTTTCATCAATATTAGTATCCAGGAGATAAAGGGAAATCCGGCCAACCTTGACTTCCCAGATCTGAGCCACCACATTCCTGCCAGCCAGGTCCACAGTGATCTTTATCGGTTCATCGTCTTTATTGACCTTCCGTTCCACCGGCATGTTGTACCAGTCATTTTCAGGATAACTCTCCTGCTGGAAACCATCGGCATTGAGCACCTGCTTAAAATACCCCTGCCGGTAGAGCAGCCCGATACCCACCAGGGGCAGCCCCATGTCCGAGGCTGTCTTCATGTGATCCCCTGAAAGGATGCCCAAGCCACCGGAATAGATAGGCAGAGAAACATCCATCCCGTATTCCATGGAGAAATAGGCTACCACATCCTTCCGTGTCCCCTGGTACCAGGTTTCCCCCCGTTTGTACCGGAGGAACCGGGAGTATACCTCGTTGAGAGCGGCCAGATATGAATCATCCTCCGCTGCCGCTGCAAGCCGTTCTTGACTTACCATGCCCAGGGTCCTGATCGGACTCTGTTGGGATTGAAGCCATACATCATAATCCAGACGGATAAAGAGCTGGATTGCATCAAAATTCCATGAAAGCCAGAGATTACGGGCTATTTCTTCTAAAGGCTTTAAGGCATCAGGAAGTTTCGGCTTAACTGTATATGTGGAAATATTCATAAGGCTAGTGTAATGCTTCTGTTACAGGATTGTCAATTGCACACCTCGTTCTTGGGGGATAGCCCCTTGATCGCCTGTCCTGTGATCCCCAATCTTGCTATCTTCACCGTATCAAGGTATGATACCGACGTCAAGACGCATAACAAGTGGAGCTATTATGATTATCGCAATGAAACAGGGTGCGGCGCCAGAGGCAGTGCGGAACTTCGCCGCTGGGCTTGAGAAACAGGGGGTGAAGATTCACCTCTCTGAAGGGGCATCCCAGACGGTGCTGGGTCTCGTGGGGGATACCACGGGAATTGATGAGAAGGCGCTGAAAGCCCATCATCTGGTTGAAAAGGTTATCCGGGTTCAGGAACCGTATAAGCGGGCAAACCGGCTTTTTCACCCCGAGGATACCCGGATCGATATACGCGGCGGGGACAGCGGGGTACGGCATATTGGGGCAGGGTATTTGGGGATCATCGCCGGGCCGTGCTCGGTGGAAACCCGGGAACAGATCATCGGGATCGCCCAGGATGTGAAACAGGCCGGGGCGGGCTTCCTCCGGGGCGGGGCCTTCAAACCCCGGACCAGTCCTTATAGTTTTCAGGGTCTCGGATGCGAAGGACTTGATCTCCTCATGGAGGCAAAGCAGGAGACCGGGCTTCCCATTGTTACAGAACTCATGGCCATCCATCAGCTTGAGGTCTTTGATGAGGTGGACATCATCCAGGTAGGGGCCAGGAACATGCAGAATTTCACCCTCCTCAAAGAACTGGGCCATTGCCGTAAACCCATACTCCTCAAGCGGGGCTACGCCGCCACCATAACAGAACTCCTCATGGCCGCGGAGTACATCATGGCCGGGGGGAACGAGGATATCATCCTCTGTGAGCGGGGGATCCGGACCTTCGACTCCTACACCCGGAACACCCTGGACCTCTCCAGCATCCCGGCACTGAAAAAGTTGAGCCACCTCCCGGTCATCGTGGATCCGAGTCACGCCACAGGGATCAGTTGGATGGTACCTGCCATGACCAAGGCCGCTATTGCTGCCGGGGCAGACGGCGTCATGCTGGAGGTTCACAACGACCCGGAAAACGCCCGCTGCGATGGGGAACAATCCATCACCCCTGCTGCCTTTGCAGCGCTCATGGAGGCATTACGGAAGTACGCCAGCATTGAAGGAAAAAACATCGGACCAGCGGTATGAAACCTATTGAAACGTGTACCGTAGGTATGGTGGGGCTTGGACTCATGGGCGGGGCCTTTGCCCTAGCCCTGCGTGCTATCATCGGGGAAGGGGGCCGCATTGTGGCCTTTGATAGGGACGGGGATACCCTGGCGCTGGCAGAAGCTGAAGGGGTCATTGACGAGGGGTTTACGTCCCCCCAACCCATGCTGGGCCGCTGCGACCTGGTGTTCCTGTGCCTCAACCCTTCCACCTTACTCCGGTTTATGGAAACCTGGATGGCCACATTCCCCCCGGGGACCCTCATCACCGATATTGCGGGCATCAAGGGAAGCATCGTTACGGTCATGGAACGTACCCTGCGGGAGGACTTGGATTTCATACCAGGGCATCCCATGGCAGGGAGTGAGCGGGGCGGCTATGCCCATGCGAAACGCTGTAATTTTCAAGGCAAGAACTACATCCTCACCCCCCTCAAACGGAATAAGCCTGAAAACTTGGCCTTTCTTAAAGCCTTGATTTACCGCATGGGTTTTGGGCGTATCACAGAAACCACCGCAGCGGAGCATGACCGGAAGATCGCCTTTACCTCCCAACTCTGCCATGTCATTGCCGCGGCCCTCATCGACTGCGAGGCTGATACGGAGATTACCCGGTTCGGTGGCGGCAGCTTTGAGGACCTCACCAGGATAGCCATGCTCAACGCCCCCATGTGGACTGAGCTGTTTCTGGAAAACCGGGGGGAGCTTTTACGGCGGATCGGGCAGTTTGAGGGAAGCCTGGATACCCTGAAGCGGCTCATCGCCGGAGGGCAGGGAATGGAGCTGGAGGAGCGGCTGCATCTGATCCAGGAGCGGCGGGCGGCAATGGGATAGGAAAGTTGGTAAGAATGCCTCTTGACATTGCTATTTTTTTTGATTTACTATAATTCTTATCTATATTTTACGAACAAAAGGGGTAAGATTTATGAAGAAATGCTTCATGATACTTTGTTTTTTGGTTGTTGGGGTTACTTGTGCCATGGGGCAAAGTCCGACCCTTAACAGGGCCGTTCGAGCAGCGCAAAAGAAAATCGAGCGTAAAATTCCGGAAGGGAAAAAGATTGCGATCTATGATATCGCTTCCCCTACCATTAGATTATCGCTCGAATTGCGTAATGATCTTGAAACTGAATTTGTTGACACCGGCAAATTCAAGATCGTTAGCCGGGCAGACCTTGACAAGGTGGCGAAGGAAATGGATTTTCAGTACTCTGGTGAAGTAAGTGATGATGCTATGAAGGCTATGGGACAGAAAGTCGGGGCAGATTCGATTGTTATCGGGGAGTTTACTGTGATCAAAGGTGGGTATATGTTAACGGTTAAAACCATCGATGTTGAAAGCGGTGAGCTTCTCGTGTCTTACCGAGAGAGAATTCCAAAAGACAAAGGTATTGATTACCTCCTGGATAATACTACAGATAGTGCAAGTACGAGTACAGGTACAGCCACAGGTACGAGTACAGCCTCCACCCGACCTCCCCGTCCGCCAGCCCCCAAGAAGGCTTACTTTGTGCTCGGCGCCCGGGGCGGTATTATGTATCTGTTCAATTCATTGAATGAAGATCTTTTTCCTAATGCTAGCAGTATCCCTGTTATCGGGCAGGAATATTCGGTTTACTTTGGGGTCCATGGTGTTTCCGCTCCCATAGGGCTGGTATTTGAAGGGAATCTGAAGATAAATAGTATAAGCATCGAAGATACTAGTGGAAATTACGATTTCTCATATATGTCCCTGGACATCCCGGTGCTGGTACGTTTGGGTATTGGGGGTATAAATCTTTTTGCCGGTCCCTATATGTCAATACCATTAGGGGATCTTAAAGATGGAGAAACCAACTACACCCTGAGTAAACCTTTGGGTTTTATGAGCAGTTTGGGAATCCTGGGGGGCTTGTCCGTGGGATTCAGGCTTGGGCTGGGGTATCTGACCATCCAGGGCCGGTATATGTTTGATTTCAACGAGATTGGTGTCGAACCTTTACAGGGTGATGGAGATCCGACAAAATTATTCCGGCGTCATGGTCTTAATGCTACCATTGGGTATGAATTCTGGTTGTAAGTTATGTTCAGGTCTTCTCCAGGTGTAAATAAAGCTATTCCCCAGGAATACCGGCAGATTGCTGAGGCGCTGTTCCCCATGGAAGGGGTTTCCCTTGCACAGAGGCCAAGGGTGGAGACCGCCGTTGCCTTTGCCGAAATTCTGGGGATTGGCGCCGATTACCGGCATCTTTTGGGGAATGCCGATACCCGCACTTATGAAATGGATATACATAAATTCTTAGGGCATTTTCAGAATAATCTAGACCTTTTAATCCAAAAGACCTGGGTTAATAATAAACTTGATGAGGACCGTAAAGAACGGCTGCGGCAACGGGTTCCGGGGTTTATCACCGAGATCGAAGGGGGGGATTATCAAAAGGCCCTTGTTGATTTTGGCGCTATCCTTGAGGAGCTGGCCTATCTTTTCTTTGGTCCCCAAAGTCAGCAGGAAGATTTTACCGAGTATACCTTCAGGATTGACACTCAGGTGGGGCTTTTCTGGTGGTACGGAGGACAACTGGGTCATCTCCATCCGGTAAACAGCGGCGCAGTGGATACAGTGTCCCTGCGAGCTATCCTGCTGATTGGAATATGTTATCTCACCAATTTTTAACCTGTTTGCCCTCTGACATCGTGTTGTGCGTAACGGGACTATCGAGTGAAAGGAGTCTAATGAAAAAAAATGAAAAAAATGGAAAAAACAAAGGATGGTACTGGTTTAACTGAGTGTACCGGTTCATCGGATTTTATTTCTGAATTTATCAAAGAAGACCTTAAAAGCGGCAGATTTTCATGTGTCCATACCCGCTTTCCGCCGGAGCCGAACGGCTGGCTCCACATTGGCCACTGCAAGGCATTTTTCGTGGATTTTTCCATGGCGGAACGATTCGGCGGAACGTGTAACCTCCGTTTTGACGACACGAACCCAGAAAAAGAGGACATTTCTTATGTGGAAGCCATTAAGCGGGATGTTAAATGGATGGGATACGACTGGGAAGACCGGGAATATTACGCATCGGATTATTATGACTACCTCTACGATTTGGCGGTGAAGATCATCAAGAAGGGTCATGCGTATGTGGATGATCTTTCGGAGGATGCCATCAGCGAGTACCGGGGAACTGCGGTGGCGGATAAGCACAACATCACCGAGACGCCGCCGGGAAAGAACAGCCCCTGGCGGGACCGGTCCGTGGAAGAGAACCTGGACCTCTTTGCCCGGATGCGGGCCGGGGAATTCGCCGATGGGGCCAAAACCCTGCGGGCCAAGATCGACATGACCGACCCTAACCTGCTCTTGCGGGACCCGGTGATGTACCGGATCCGCCGGGAGACCCACTACCGCACCGGGAATACCTGGTGCATCTATCCTATGTACGATTTCCAGCATCCCCTGTCGGATGCCAAGGAGGGGATCACCCACTCCCTCTGTTCCATGGAATACGAGATTCACCGGCCCCTCTATGAGTGGTTTATCCGTGAGGCGGAGGTATTCCCTTCACGGCAGATCGAATTTGCCCGGCTCAACATGACCCACACGGTGCTGTCCAAGCGGTGGCTCCTCAAGCTGGTGCAGGAACAGTACGTCTCTGGCTGGGATGATCCCCGGATGCCCACCATCGCGGGGCTGCGGCGGCGGGGCTATACCCCGGAAGCGATCCGCGACTTTATTAGTCAGGTGGGGATTGCCAAGACCGACAGCATGGTGGATATCGCCTTTCTGGAGTACTGCCTCAGACAGGACCTGAACAAGCGTTCCCCACGGGTTATGGTAGCGCTGCACCCCCTTAAACTCATCATCGAAAACTGGGAAGTGGACCGGGTGGAGGAGCTTGAGGCGGTAAATAACCCCGAGGATCCGGCGGCAGGAACCCGGACCATTTACTTTTCCCGGGAGCTGTGGATAGAGCAGGATGATTTTGCAGAAGCGCCGCCTCCTAAGTACTTTAGGCTCTTCCCAGGTAATTCAGTACGCCTCAGATATGGCTACATCGTTACGTGCACGGGCTTTGACAAGGACCCTAGCACCGGGGAGATTATTGCGGTACGCGGTACCTACGATAGGGAAACCAAGGGGGGAAATGCGCCGGATAACCGCAAGGTGAAGAGCACCATCCATTGGGTATCCGCCACCCATGGGGTTCCCATTGAAGTACGGGTCTACGACTACCTGTTTGGAGCCGAGCGGCCCATGGATGTGCCGGTTGGGGGCACCTTCCTGGACAATCTCAATCATCATTCCCTGGAAGTCATTCCCACCGCGTATGCCGAGCCGTGCCTTGCGCAAGCCCTGCCCGGGGACCGGTTCCAGTTTGAGCGGCTGGGGTATTTTGTGCGGGACCCGGATATGGATTCCGCTGTTGAGGGAAAGGCCAGGACCAAGCCGGTGTTTAATAAGACCGTGGGGCTTCGGGATACGTGGGCCAAAATAGAGCAGAAATCTGCACAGGAGGGAAAAAAATGATATTTCGGGGTAACATATCTTCACATGTTCTTAATATGCAAACGGGGATCAGTGTCCTGGTTCCCGATACCAGCAAAGGAACCGGACCGTATCGAACGGTCTATCTGCTCCATGGTCTGCACGGCAACCATGACAGTATGCTGGATAACACCATGCTGCCGTTTTTTGCCAAAGAATACCATGCCCTTTTTATCATGCCCGAGGTTGGGAGAAGTTTCTATACGGATATGCAGCATGGCCTTAAATTGTTTACCTATATTAGCGAAGAACTCCCCGAAATATGCGGGAAGGTTTTTAACCTATCGGGAAAACGGGAAGATACCGCAGTGATGGGTTATTCCATGGGCGGTTATGGCGCCCTAAAGGTTGGGCTTACCAAACCAGAACGGTTCGGGTTTTGCGGGGCTATTTCCTCAGCCTGTTTGTTCCTGAAGGGATATCTGGACGGCTTGCGGGAGGATCCGAGTCTATGGCTCAAGACCGGGGGACCTGACGCCGAAGCCGTACTGCGGGATTTTTATACTATTTATGGGGACGATTTGCGCTGGACCCCGGATAATGAAATCATAGAATTGGTCAAGAAAGTCCAGACTGCCCCGGTTAAACCGCGCATATACGCTGCCTGTGGTATCCAGGACGAGCTTCACGATGAAAACATCCGCTTTCAAGCGGCTATGCAACAATTTGATTTTGATTTTACCTACGAAGAATGGCCGGGTATCCATGACTGGCAGTTCTTCAACGACGGGTTGAAAAAAGCGCTCCAGAAATGGTATACGTAAAAGTCCGGTTGGTTCTTTGCATGTCCAACTAACTATCTATAAATTGAGAGAGGTTTCAAAATGAGTGTATCGAAGGTTTATTTTACCGATATGCGATGTAGAATTGGGGATAGCCTGCTGAATAAGCTGGATCGGCTTATCCTTAAGGCAGGTATCGAAGGGATTGATTTTAAGCGAAAGTATGTGGCCATCAAGATCCACTTTGGGGAACCGGGGAACCTGGCCTTTCTCAGACCCAACTTTGCCAAGACCGTGGCGGACCGCATCAGGGGCCTGGGGGGTATGCCCTTCCTGACGGACTGCAATACCCTCTATGTGGGAAGGCGTAACAACGCCCTGGTCCACCTGGACGCGGCCTTTGAAAACGGCTATTCGCCCCTGTCCACGGGATGTCAGAACATCATTGCCGACGGCTTAAAAGGCACCGACGATGTGGATGTGCCTGTGGCCGGGGGCGTCTACTGTAAGACTGCCAAGATAGGCCGGGCAATCATGGACGCGGATATCGTCATGTCCCTCAACCATTTCAAGGGCCATGAGTGTACCGGGTTCGGCGGGGCCATCAAGAACCTCGGCATGGGAAGCGGCAGCCGGGCGGGCAAGATGGTGATGCACAATGACGGCAAGCCCGAGGTTGACCAAGCGGCGTGTGCCGGATGCAAGGTGTGCACCAAGTACTGTAACCAGAACGCGATTTCCTTTGGAGACACCAAGAAGGCGCAGATCGATCAGAACCTCTGTGTGGGTTGCGGCCGCTGCATCGGGGCATGTAACTACCATGCCATTGCGAACCACAACGAATCTAGCCCTATTGCGCTTAACTGCAAGATGGCGGAATACTGCAAAGCAGTGCTGGATGGGCGGCCCCATTTCCACATCAGCGTGGTGAACCAGGTTTCCCCCTACTGCGACTGTCATGGGGAGAGCGACGCCGCTATCGTGCCGGACATCGGTATTTTTGCAGGATTCGATCCGGTTGCCCTGGACAAGGCCTGTATTGACGCGGTAAACGCCGCTCCCGCTATTACCACGAGCATCTTGTCGGATCGGGAACGTACCCATCACGATCACTTCACGGACATTCATCCCTCCACGGATTGGCGGAGCCAGATCAGCCATGCTGAAAAAATCGGCCTAGGCACCGGGACCTATGAGCTTATAACGGTGAAATAGCCGGACGCTTGTTAGCGGTGATGAGGGTACCCGATAGGACCTCCCAAACCAACACCCTCCTCACTGCTACTGAAGTAGTACAAATAGAAGCATCCTACGAACAGTTTTCGTGTGGTTCGTGGGAGATTTCAAGGAATGCATTGGGTCAAGATATTCCCTTGCTGTAAAAGGGGCCAGATTTAGACACTCCCTGGTGGTATGTCCAAATATAAATCACTATTTCTTTGCAAGAAGTAACTAGTCAATAATTTTTTGGGGCAGTGCCGGTTGCCGATCCCCCCCTTGCAAAACTTATCCAATTTGGTATACTATAGAGGCTATAATATGAACGTTTTTAAGCCATGAATGATATAACGATACCGGGGCTGATGCAGAAAGCCTATGATAGTTTGAAAGTCTCTGATCCAGCCTCGGCGATTAAGGCCTTGGAGGAAGCCTTAAAAATAGATTTTGAGCATCCCGAGGTGGTCTATGCGTTAAAGTGCCTGCATTGGTGGGAAGAACGGATAAGGCGGCTTCCTGATTTCCATGATGCCTATGACAGGGGCGGGTTTATCCTTTCCCAGTGGAAATCCTTTTATACGTTTCTGGATCGTATTGGCCAGGACTACGACCCCTGCCTCTATGCGCTGCGGCGCTATATCTTTTCCATTGCCCTGCTGTCCTTTCAGGATATCCTGGGAGATGGGATCAATCAGCATGATCCTGGGCTTTTGTTGCAGGTAGGCCGCTGTTATAAAGGCGTCGGCAACTACGAGCAGGCTATCAAGTACCTGGAGCAGGCGGCCCGGTTTAAACGGGAGGATGGGGAAACCCTTTCGGAACTGGCGGATGTCAACGCCTTGATGGAAGAATCCAGGGCGGCTAAGGTTTTGTTCCGGGAGGCTTTCTTCCTGGACCCCCAGGGTGTTGATATCAGGTCCATGGAATCGGAGATGATCGTCAGGCTCCGGGACCGGGTAAAGCAACTGGGGTATACCGGGCAGGAACTCGTGGAATGGATGCCCATTTACGGGTGCCTCTTTGGGGTGTTTTCGGTTAAACGGGAACTGAAACCGGTTGAACTGGGACGCTTAAAACAGTCCATCTTCTCTTTGGAAAGTACTTTCCGCAAGCAGGAGGTTCATGATGGAGCGCTCAGACCCCGGCTGATTAACCGGTATTTCTGGTTGATCGATCACTATGAAAATGCCCGGGAAGATCCCAATTTGATTGAAACGACTATGCTAAAAATTAAAAATATCGATCCGGCTATATATGAACGGTATAGGAATTAAGTGCCCTCAGGGCGAGGAGTTATGAGATGTCTGAAGCTCTCCTTAAAAATGTACAGGAAATGCTGAATGAGGAAAAGTGGACTAGAGCCACCCTCAATAATTATTCTACCAACCAGTTTAAGGAACTGGATCTGATGCTGAAAGAGGCCCGTGAAGCCCGGGTGTATGATGAGCTCAAGAAAATCTGTGATGAACAATTGGGCCATACCAAGAACAGTATCATCGCCCTCTATCTTTCTGGAATGGTGGCTCTTTCCCGGCAGCTTATTGATGATTCGGCCTTGATAACCCTGGTGAACATCTTTGTGGATAACCGCAAAGGGAATATCGTCAAATACCTCTGTGAACGGATCCTTGATTATGGGGAATCCAAATTTGCCTTGCGGACCCTGGCGGATTGCTATAAGAACGATAATCAAGAAACCGCCATCTACGACATCTGGGAACGGCTGGTCAAGGTGGATCTGGAGGAGGCGGATATTGCCAAAGCCCTGGCAGAGCATTTTGAAAAGCAGGCCAACCTTGAGTCAGCGGTGGATTATTACAAGAAGGCCCTCCATCGTTATATCAACAAGCAGCTTTTTACCAATGTGAAGGATATCTGGGAAAAGCTCCTGGAATACTGTCCCCAGGAAATCGACTTCTTTCTCCATGTGCAGAAGAAAATCGCCAAGAATATCAGTGAGGATAAGGCGGTGAACC
>JAITQK010000231.1 GCA_031288975.1 Treponema sp.
CCTGAAGATATTAACGAATACATCGCTAATGACGGGTACGTGGCCCTTGAAAAGACCCTCTTCCAATGGAAACCAGAGGATATCATCAACGAACTGAAGACCTCGGGTATTCGTGGACGAGGCGGCGCGGGCTTCCCCACCTGGATAAAATGGGATACTACCAGCAAGGTTAAGAGCGACATAAAATATGTTGTCTGTAACGCCGACGAAGGCGACCCTGGTGCGTACATGGACCGCTCCACCATTGAAGGGGACCCCCACTCTGTTATCGAAGCGATGACGATCTGCGGCAGGGCAATCGGCGGCCATCACGGGTTTGTGTATATCCGTGCGGAGTACCCCCTTGCGGTTCACCGTCTCGAAATCGCCCTGGCTCAGGCCAAAGAAAACGGCTTATTGGGCAAGGACATCCTGGGTTCCGGTTTTGACTTTGACATCGAAATCCGGCTCGGTGCAGGCGCCTTTGTTTGCGGTGAGGAAACAGCGCTGCTGCGCTCCCTCGAAGGCAAGCGTGGTATGCCGACTCCCAAGCCCCCCTTCCCGGCAATCGCCGGCCTTTGGGGAAAGCCCACGGTCATCAACAACGTCGAAACCTTGGCCAATATTCCGGTGATCTTGACCAGGGGCGGCGCTTGGTTCGCCTCCATGGGTACCGAAAAGTCCAAAGGTACCAAGGTCTTTGCCCTTACCGGTAAGATAAACAATTCCGGCCTCGTGGAAGTCCCCATGGGAACCACCCTCCGGGATATCGTCTTCGATATCGGCGGCGGCATCAAGGACGGCAAGAAGTTCAAAGGTGTCCAAAGCGGCGGTCCTTCAGGCGGCATTCTTGCCGAAAAGGTGTTGGACACCCCCATCGACTATGAAAGCCTCACCGCTAACGGCTCGATGATGGGATCAGGCGGCCTGATCGTCATGGATGAGGACGACTGCGTAGTAGATGTGGCGCGCTTCTACATGGACTTCTGCGTTGACGAATCCTGCGGCAAATGTTCACCCTGCCGTATCGGTACCAGCCAGATTCTCGCCACCCTGAACAAGATCACTGGTGGTAACGGTGAAGAGGCGGACCTCGACAAGCTTGAATCCATCGGCAAGGCCATGGCCAAAGCGTCTCTCTGCGCCCTCGGTGCCACGGCGTCCAACCCGACCCTGTCCACGGTCAGAAGTTTCCGGGATGAATATCTGGAACATATCCACGATAAGAAATGTCGGGCCGGTAAGTGTAAGAACCTTACGCGGTACATGATTGTCGAAGACAAGTGCAAAGGCTGTGGCAAGTGCGCCAAGAGCTGTCCTGCCAATTGTATCACCGGCGAGAAGAAGAAGCCCCATACAATTGATCAGTCCCAGTGCCTCAAGTGCGGCGAATGCTTCAAGAACTGCAAATTCGACGCGGTTGTCAAGGCCTAAGGCGAGGAGGAAAAAATGGTAAACCTGAAAATAAACGGCAAACCTGTTCAAGTTGAAGAGGGCATCACGATCCTGAAGGCGGCTGAAAAAGTCAACATCAAGATTCCGACGCTCTGCTATAATCCCGACCTTCCACCCTGGGCATCCTGCGGTCTCTGTATTGTCCGCACCGCAGGTCCCGGCTCACCCCGTATGGCTCGCGCCTGCACTACGGCGGTCGCGGAGAATATGGACATTATTACCCATGACGCCGAGCTTATCTCAGTACGGCGCACGGTGCTGGAATTGATCCTTTCAAACCATCCAAACGATTGTTTACAGTGTCCCCGTAACGGCTCCTGTGAGCTTCAGACCCTGGCTGAGGAATTCGGCATACGGAAAAATCCCTTTGACCATATCAAGAACAACCTCGCAATCGATGATTCAAACCCGTCGATTATACTGAACCCCGAAAAGTGCGTTCGGTGCGGCCGGTGTGTGAAGGTCTGCCAGGATGTGCAGAATGTCTGGGCCATCGAGTTCCTGGGCCGAGGTATCAAAGGCCGAATCGCCTCCGCTGCGGATGCGCTTCTGGGTGAAAGCCCCTGTATCAAATGTGGGCAATGTGCGGCGCACTGTCCGGTGGGCGCAATCTACGAACGGGACGATACCCAGCAGGTCTGGGCCGCGCTTATGAACCCTGAACTGACCACGGCGGTCCAGTTCGCACCAGCAGTCCGGGTTGCCCTGGCTGAAGAGTTCGGTCTGGAACCAGGGGCTATCTTTACCAAGAAGATATACGCTGCCCTCCGCAGACTCGGGTTTAACGCTGTGTTTGATACCAACTTCTCCGCCGATCTTACCATTATGGAAGAAGGCACGGAGCTGGTACACCGCCTCACCAAAGGTGGCGATATTCCACTCATCACGAGCTGTTGTCCGGCGTGGGTTGACTACATGGAGAAGTATTACACGGACTTTATCCCGAACTTCTCCACCGCCAAGTCCCCGCAGCAGATGCTCGGCGCGATGATCAAGGCGTATTGGGCACAGAAGGCTGGCGTCAATCCCGACAAGGTCTACTCGGTGTCGATTATGCCCTGTACTGCCAAGAAGTGGGAGGCTCACCGAGACGAACACATGAAGAGCGCCGGTCACGGCTGGGATGTGGATATCGCGATCACCACCCGGGAACTTGCCCGCATGATCAAACAGGCTGGTATCGACATTCTGAACCTGCCCGACGAAGAAGCGGACAGCCCCCTCGGTCCCTATACTGGCGCAGGTACCCTCTTTGGCGCCACCGGTGGGGTCATGGAAGCGGCGATTCGCAGCGCTTACTTCCTCGTTACCAAGAAAGAACTGGGCGACGTGAACTTCACACCGGTCCGGGGTCTTGAGGACGTGAAAGAAGCGGAGGTTAACCTTGACGGCACGAAGATCAAGGTTGCCGTAGCGCACCAGATGGGTAACATTGAGGCGGTGTTGAACAAGATCCGTGAAACCCGGAAAGCTGGTCAGCCCTCACCTTGGCAGTTCATCGAAGTGATGGCTTGCCGCGGCGGATGTGTGGCAGGGGGTGGTCAGCCTTACGGCGCCACCGACGAGATTCGCAAAGCCCGTGCCGCGGGGCTGTACAAAGATGACGAGCAGTCAGCAATACGCTGTTCACATCAGAACCCGCTGATCCAGCAGGCTTACAAGGATTTCTTAGGAGAGCCTAACGGTCATAAGGCCCATGAGCTGCTCCACACCCACTATACGAGCCGGCCGGTGTATTTGAAATAGGGTGGTTTGAGCCAGAGGCTCACATTACCCGGTTTAGTTGTTAAAAAAGCCCTGAGTCCAAATGTTTGTTTGGGCTTAGGGCTTTTATGGTTTTTCTAAGAAAAATAACATGCCTTCACTATGGAGAATAGGGGATTCGAACCCCTGACCTGTAGATTGCGAACCTACCGCTCTACCAACTGAGCTAATTCCCCGCTCTTTTTGAAATAATACAAAATAACAGGTGATTGGTCAAGAGAATACCGCAATAAAAATGAAAAAATATGAAAAATCTTTGGAGAACCAGACCTTCAGTACGGGACGAGGGCACCTTTTGCCAAGGCTTTGATGGCCGCACTTTCTTCGCACAGGTCAATGGCAACATCGCGGTCGATGGTGGGAGGCCCATTTAACGCCCTGATGACCAGAGCGGTTATTGAGCAATACTCAGATGATTACTTGTCTTGGACTTGACATCAGCGATGAGAAAATTGTATATTGTATTCAGATTAATGTATTATATTAAACAATATTGGAAAAACAAAGGGTTGCAATGAGTACTCTACAGAATTTGTATCAGAGGATACAGTGTGATATTAACGTGAGGCTGCTGGATTTCCATACGCTTTGGTCATGCGGATCCGATGCAGAGATATTCCAGGAAATGTGCTTTTGTGCCTGTACACCACAAACCGACGCTAAACACGCTTGGGATGCGGTTACTCAATTGCATGATTTAGACTATTTTGAGACCGGATCATTTGAGGAAATAGCCTTTGTCTTGCGTGAAGCCGGCGTGCGGTTTCATAAAAACAAGACCAAGTATATCTTGACTAATAGAGATACTTTCTTTCCAAATACGAAAGCTATTCTCTCGGAATTAGTATTGGGCAACGATATAAGCATGACACGGGATACACTGGTTCATCAGGTTGCAGGTTGGGGTTTAAAAGAAGCGTCACACTTTTTACGTAATACCGGATGGGGCGGTGAGGTCTGTATTCTGGACCGGCATATAATGAAACAGTTATGCGAATACGGTGTTCTTGCGGCCATACCAGCGACACTGTCAAAACCTGTGTATCTGAAAATTGAGCAGGACATGAAACAATTCGCATTGGACGAACACATACCCGTTGACGCACTTGATTTAGTGTTTTGGTATCAGGAAAAAGGTGAGATATTCCGGTAGGGAATTGCCTGCCGTGCCGTTCATCGAGGAAACCACGCTTCACTGGAAGACCATCAATGAACTGTACGAGTACGACCTACCTGAATGGTCATGCACAGGAAGGCGTAGTTATTCACGCCGCAGGGGATGGGAACTATTTGCCGGCGCCGGAATTTACATACCTTTAACATCAAATTCTCTTTGTGGCTACAACATCAAGGGTGGTTTTATATTTTTTGTAAAATATTCACCATAGAACCCTATAGACAAAAAAAAAAGTATGTTATAAAGTATAGTAGGACTATAGAACAGGATCCGCTCTACGCTTCTGATGATGTTTCGGCTCACAGGGTGGGGAAGTGGTGGTTATGGCAAGTTTACATCATAAAAGCGCCTTGGACGTTGGGGGGATAGGTATGCCAAAATGTCATGATAGGAATCTACGGTGGCTGATAATTCGATGCCCCTGTTTTCCGATGCAGGCGAAGACGTGTGTATTCCCCAGTCATTATCCCCCGAATACCCTTTAACGCACTATCGGAAAAACCAGAGGAGATATTTAAGATGAAGTTTGATGTTATTGTAGGGAACCCGCCGTATCAGTTGAGCGACGGAGGTGGTACTGGTTCAAGTGCTTTGCCTATTTACCACAAATTTATACAGCAGGCAAAAAAGATGAATCCAAGATATTTGGTAATGGTTGTACCATCACGCTGGTTTACTGACGGAAGAGGTCTTGATGAATTTCGGGATGAAATGTTACATGATGATAGAATAAGAGTTATTCATGATTTTATAAACGCTGGCGATTGCTTTCCTGGTGTTGAAATAAAAGGCGGAGTATGCTTTTTTCTGTGGGATAGAGACAATAGGGGACTTTGTAAAATCAAAACGCTTGAAGGGGATAAAATATCTATCGGTGAAAGACCGCTACTGGAAAGTGGTTGTACTACGTTTATTCGATATAATAACGCGATACCCATATTAAAAAAGGTTCAAAAACTACAAGAGGAGTCATTTTCTGACATTATTAGTGCTAATGATCCGTTTGGTTTTGATGTTCGTGTTGAGAATAGTTACAGAAGGGTAAAACCTAATCTCAAAAAAGAGGTGTTTGACAATGCTGTTGTATTTTACTACAATGGCTGGCGAAAAGATGGCGTTGGATATATAGCAAAAAATCATATTTCAAAAAACGCCGACTGGATAGATCAATACAAGGTTTTGATACCCAAAGCTTGGGGTATAGGCAATATGGGCAATGACTGGATTAATCCATTGCTGGTAGACCCTAATTCATGTTGTACAGAAACCTATCTGGTTGTTGGGCCTTTTAAGGAAAAACAGTTGGCGGAAAATGTTGTAAGTTATACGCAGACAAAGTTTTTTCATTTTATGCTTGCCTTAATAAAAATATCTCAAAATACAATGAAAAACGCATATTCGTTTATCCCCATTCAGGATTTTTCCGAGCCGTGGACAGACGAAAAACTGTACGCGAAATACGGTTTAACGCAAGAAGAGATTGCGTTTATTGAGAGTATGATTAGGCCGATGAAGGCGGAAGAGAAAAATGACGATTAGTATTAAGTGTTCTGGGAATAAAATTGCAACAGAAGCAGTATGAAGCCACCATAAACAGATTGGATCAAGGGATAAAAAAATTCAATACGGATTGACCGATTATGGATTATTTGAGGAGAATATATGATACTGCAAGAAATTAATTATTATGAATTTGACGGACAAGCGAATTCATGGTCGTTGAAAAACTTGACCATTGAAAAGATCAATTTACTGGTCGGTAAAAATGCTACCGGAAAAACAAGGACTATGTCTGTTATTGCAAGATTAGGAAGCATGTTCCTTGAGGTACAACCTGTTGCGTTTGGTTATGACCTAACTAATATCAAATGTTGTCAATATCCTAATCTGTCAACGCTCGGTGGGCAGCCGATGTACTTGCTCAATGTTACCGAAAACGACAGGCAAGCTGATTTATTTATGAAAAAAATAGCGATTTTTGTCGAA
>JAITQK010000134.1 GCA_031288975.1 Treponema sp.
TACGAACCAACGAGCGAAAAAGAAGTAGAAACAGGCTACATCGACATTTTTTTGCAACGAAGCCCACGGGTACCCGATGTGCCCTACGAGTGGGTATGGGAACTCAAGTATCTCAAGAAGGGGGACGCGACAAAAGAAACAGAAGTGGCCGCGTTCACAGCGGCAAAGGAACAACTTGAGCGCTACCGGCATTCGGCCCTGCTCCGCGACCGCAACGACGTGAAGTACGCTGCGCTCCTCTTCACCGGCAAAGACCAGTACCGCATCGAAGTAGTCCCTTAGCCACCCTTGAGAATCTACGCTCGTTTCTCGGTAGCCTTCTCTTTTTCTTTGCTGATTTTCGCGTCCAGCTTATCGATAAGCTTATCAATCGCCGGATTCAGGTCAAAATCGGTTTCCTTTACATGAACCGACACGCCCCAGCGGAAGTTGACTGTTGCTTCCGCAGCATAGTCCCTATCCTTGGTAAAGGTAACGAGAAGATCCACGATCATGTTTTCCGCATTATGAATCCGGTTGAGTTTACGATTGAGATACTCCCTGGCATCATCCTTGAGGGTGAAATGCACCGCCTTAACATCAATATTCATAGCTACCTCCATTAAAAGATGCCCGGTTCACCGGGCGTATGATGAACCCAGATCCAGTTCATTCCGGTACTTGGCGACTGTACGCCGTGCCAGGGGGATCCCCCGCTTGGCCAGTAATCCGGCTATCTCCTGATCTGAAAAATGTCGATCCTCATCACTGATCAATTCCCTGATAATCTCCTTGACCCCCTCTTTTGAATACTGGGACCCGCCAGAGCCGGACCCGCTTATGGAATTGGAGAAAAAATGCCGCAGTTCGTACACCCCCCACTCGGTTTGCAGGTATTTACCGTTGGCAGTCCGGGAAACCGTGGTCTCATGGACCCCCAATTCCCCGGCAATGTCCCCCAAGGTCAGGGGCGCCAGATACTGGGGACCGCGCTCGAAGAAAGGGCGCTGACATGCCACCACCGCCCGGGATACCTTGAGCAGGGTATGGTTCCGCTGATTGATAGAATAGATAAACCACCGGGCTTCTTTGATATTTTCCTGCACAAAATCCCGGACCGGCCTATCCTGTTTATGTTTTGAATCATGACGCAGTTTCATAAAAAAAGGACTGATCCCTAAAACCGGAATCTCTTCATCATTGAGCATAATGACCAGTTCCCCTGCTTTTTTGATGACCTGCACATCGGGAATCACGTACCGCGTCTCCCCAGAAGCAAAGCACCGCCCTGGAAAGGGGGACAATTCCCTGATGCACTCAAACATTTCTTCCACATCCGCAACCGTACAGTCAAGTTTTTTCGCCACCTCCGCGAATTTTCCCCGTTCCAGCAACTCCAGGTAGGAGAGGGCCTTCACAATACCCACAGGAGGGTCCGGGAGCAGCTCACACTGCACCTGCAGCGCTTCCCGGTAATCTGCTGTAGCCGTTCCCACTGGGTCCAGGACCTGCACCTGCCGCAGGACTTTCCTGACTAGGTCCAGGGGCGTATCTTTTAAGAGTAACGCCACTGGTTCCTTATGGAAGCCATCTTCATTCAGATTCTGAATCACCAATTCACCGAGCTGGCGGGTTGTGAGGTCTATGGGTTCCAGCCGGAGCTGCCATAAGAGATGATCCTGGAGGGTTTCCTTCCGGGCAAGGACCCCTTCAATAAATCTATGCTGTTCATCCGCGGCTTCATCACCACCTCTGCGGATAAACCCCGCATCAGAGCTTGTCTCAAAATAGGTATCTGTTTCCTTGGGAGGAAGCTCCAGGGCCTCCAGGGAAACCACGGTATGATCCGCCACCACCTCCAGAGCAGGGTTCCGTTCAAGTTCCGCTTCGATGGTTTCCCGTAGGTCCGCTACAGGAAGCTCCATCAGTTTGATAGACTGATAGAGCTGGGGGGTCATCTTTAATCGCTGCTCCTGAATAAAGGAGGGACGCTGCAATTGCACGGCTCAAACTTCTCCTGATTGACACTGCTATTATTTATCTTAATACCGAAAATCGCTTTGTCAAGGGAAGGTTTTAAATCCCAGAATAAACGATAATTTTAATGAAACTATTGTCTCCAGGCAAGAATATTATTGACTTTCTTAGATTGGCTCATTATAATAATTTTCTGCTAGGAGTTATAATATGAAACTAAAATTCAGATTAACGCTCATCAACACGGCGGTTACGATAGTGCTTATTGGTATTATAGTCACCGTATTAATACATCGGGCAAATATTATGGAACGGGAAGCGGCGATGGAAAATATGGTGAACCTCACCGGCGTTACCGCCAAGGATATCCAATCCCGATATCAAACCTATGTGGATATTGCCCAAACCGTCTCGTCCATCTTCAATAGTTACGGTTTGGTTGAGGAAGATATCCGGCGTATCCAGTATAATGACATTCTGGCTGGGGTCATCAACTCAAATCCCAATTTTGTGAGTATCTATACCATCTGGAAGCCCAATGCCCTTGATGGCAGGGATGCTGCCTATGCCAATACTGAGGGTACGGACTCAAGCGGTCAATATATTTCCTGTTATACCCGTGAATCAGGCAGGCTGGAACTCACGGCTTATCAGGGCTATCAGTCAATTCTAACTACCTTTTCTGACGATACCATTTCTAATCCGGTTTCCCGGATCATTAATGGACAGGAGACCTTTATTATTGATATCCGGGTTCCCATTGTGTCAAAACTCTCGGTGGTTGGTCTCGTGGGTATTACCGTGGATATCGCCTTCTTGCAGGCCATTGTTCAGGGCCTGACCCCCTATGGAAGCGGACACGCGGCGGTGTATGCCAATGACGGTACCATAGCCGCTCACTATAACCGGGAGATACGGGGTACCCATTTCCAGCAATCCTCCATGCAAGCCCTCGGTCAAGAGGGGGTTAATACGATACTGGATTCCATAAAAACGAAAACCCCTGCTACCATCATATCAAATGGTTCAATACTGGTGAGTTACCCATATAATGTCGGTTCCGCCGCTACAGATTGGACGGTTATAACCCTGGCGCCCTTGAATACGGTCCTGGCGTCGGTTTCGATACTCACCCATTTCGCCATAGGGTTTGTCCTGGTAGGAGGTGTTGTCGCGGCTATCATTATCTTCCTAACCTCCAGTTCTCTGTCCAAACGCATCCTCCTGGTGGGGGACCGGATGAAAGATATTTCCGAAGGGGAAGGGGACCTTACCGAGCGGCTGATCATCCGCGCCAATGATGAAATCGGCCGTATGGGTGGGTATTTCAATCAAACGCTGGATAAAATAAGAAACCTGGTGGTACTCATCAAAAACCAATCGGGAAATCTTGCCACCATTGGCGACGAATTAACCTCCAATATGACGGAGACCACCGCATCGGTTAATGAAATCGCCGCCACTATTCAGAGCATCAAGAGCCAGGTGGGTAATCAGTCCGAGAGTGTGTCAGAGAATAACAAGACCATGCGGGATATGACCACCGCTATTGAACAGCTTACCAAGCAGATTGAAACCCAATCGGGACATATCACTCAGGCATCATCGGCTATTGAGGAGATGCTTGCCAATATTGCCTCGGTAACGGAGACCCTGGTCAAGAATGATGCGAATGTTAAGCGTCTGTCCCAGGCATCGGAGGTTGGCCGTACCGGGTTGCAAGAGGTGGCGACGGATATCCAGGAGATTGCCAAAGAATCGGAAGGGCTTATTGAAATCACCGAGGTGATGGAGAACATCGCCGGTCAAACGAACCTCCTCTCCATGAACGCCGCCATTGAAGCGGCCCATGCAGGAGAATCGGGAAAGGGGTTTGCGGTGGTGGCCGATGAAATCAGGAAGCTGGCGGAATCTTCCGGGGAGCAATCAAAGACGATTGCGGCGGTACTCAAGAAGATAAAGGAATCTATTGACAGAATATCGAAGTCAACGGATATGGTCATCGACCGGTTTGAAGCGATTGACCAGAACATAAAAACCGTTTCTGAGCAGGAAGAAAATGTGCGCAGCTCCATGGAGGAACAGGGAACCGGAAGCCAGCATATTCTTGAGTCCATCAGTACCCTCAACGATATTACCCAAACCATAAAGAACGGGTCCATGCAGATGCGTACCGGGAGCCGGAAGATTATTGAGGAGAGTAGGAATCTTGAGGCGATGACCCTGGAAATATCCAGCGGGACGAATGAAATTGCCCAGGGAGCTGAGGAGATCAATACGGCGATAAACCGTGTCAGCGGCATCACCAATGAAAATAGACGTTCGATAGAGGTCCTCATCAGTGAAATTTCCAAGTTCAAGGTAGATTAGCCCTGGTTTTCCCCTCATCGGATGATGAAAATCGCCTCCCCTTCGTTTATTTTTACCGACGAGAGGGTAAGGATGAGCGGCTCGTTCGGTTCATGGGTTTCTTTCATCCCAACCTGGGTTTCCAGCGCCAAGGCGGGGATCATCACCACTGCCCGGCCTCCTCGCTTTTCCATGACGATCCCCTCCCATTCGGAGCCTTTTTTGTCCGCCAGGTACACTGCGGTCCAGTGGGCGCGGGAGGCCCGTTCCGCCTGTACCACTGTGGAGGCGGCGGCTTCTCCGGTGGCCAGTCTGAGGAGGACCTCATCTTCCCCCAAGGGGGTCTCACCTCGCAAAAAAGCACGGATCTGTTGATGCGCAAGGAGATCGGTATAACGGCGCAGGGGGCTGGTAACTTGGGTATATTGGTCAAGCCCAAGGCCCCAGTGCAGTCCTGGCTTGGCCGAGAGACTCCGGGGACGCATACAGCGGCGGAGCTGGTAGGATCCAGCCATACCGGGAAGGGGTAGCGCAGGACGGTCCCCCACTTCCTGTCCCACGTAGGGGAAGGGAAGGCGGTGCTGTAAGGCCCACCGGGCAGCGCCTTCCCCGGCGAGGAGCATACATTCCCTCACCATATCCGCAGCCTTATAGACGTTTATCGGTTCTATTGATACCTGGTCCCCTGAAACCAGGATATGCACCTCTGGCAGCTCGATAAATACCGCCCCGGCAGCTTGGCGGCGGGCTTCGTTGCGTTCGGCCAAGGCAAAGAGGGCACGGAGCGCTGGGGCGATACCACCGGTATGATCTCCTGGCTGGGCAACCGCAGTGTCGGCTTGAGCGTAGGTGAGGCGGGTAACCGTGACCCAGGAACGGACAATTTCGGTGTCTGCAATAGAGCCGTCCTCATTAAGGACCATCTTGAAGGAAAGGGCCGGGGACCGCTCTGAAAGGCCCAGGGCATAGGCAGGGAGGGCCTCTTCTGCGAGCATCCGGGAAGGCCCTTCAGGGAGGTAGAGGGTGGCGCCCCTGCCGCGAGCCTCGATGTCTGCAGGACTTCCGGGGAGTACTGACGCCGCAGGATCCGCCACATGCACATAGAGGCAGGGACCTTCCACTGAAACCGCATCATCAGGGTCATCGCTCCACGCATTGTCAATGGCAAAGGACCTAAGCCCGGTGAGGTCAACACGCTCCTCATCTGGGGGCGGGAACCCGGGGGCACATTTCGCGGAAATGGGGGAAAGGCCGAATCGTGCGGGATGGGGATTAACCTGGGGAGTCCAGAATCCGGTACTCAGGAGGAGTTTGTGAGCTTCTTCCGGGCTTTCCGTCCGGTCTAGGTCCTTAAGGGTACGGCTTTTACTGGTCTTACCATAGGCCAGGGCTTCCACATCCTGGAGGAAGCGTCCATCATCAGGTAATTGCAAGGTTCCGGTTCTGAGGCGTTCCAGAAAGGCGTCCCGTGCCAGAGCATCCCGGTACTTTTCAGCCCGCTTCTGGGTTTCCGCCTCCACTTCATCAGGGGGCCGGCACGTGACGGTATGCACATCCCCGGTAAAATACAAGCCATCTTTGAGGAGCAGGTACGCGGCCCAGGCGGTTTTTGCCGTATATTCGCCGTATACCAAGTCTGCAAGCTCTCTCAAAGGCACGGAGCTTCCTACCAAAAGCTCCCACGTAACCCGGACATCGGCGTCCGGCATATCCTGTTCCAGGTCCGCAAGGGTACACGGCCCGGCATGGAGCAATACAATATCCTTTTCCCGGACCCGGAGCTGTTCACCCCCCAGAACGGATATATCTAGTTTCTCCCCCACTGCGCTCACCAGGGCGGGACGGTTTTTATACACCACAAGACTCTTTTCCGGTATCATGGGACAAGTCTAGCATAGAACAAGCTTTTAGCCTATGGTTTTATGGTCTGAAAATCTCATCCTCCTGATGTTCCTATTCTAAATTTTTCTTGACCTTTAATGGTTTGGTTAAGTATGTTCTTAGTAAGAATCCAAAAATATTACCGGAATTTATGAAAAAAGGTGTAGGAAGTTTTCATGTTAAAGAATAATGTCCAGAATGGCGAAGACGCCGGGGTGAACGAGACGCTTTGCCCTGAAGAATCGGTTGGCGGAGGGGAGGAGGCTGGTTCCGGGGACCCTGGAATCCAGAGCGAAGATCCCTGCGGGCAGGAGCTGGAAGAAAAGGTGGCGGACCTGGAAGCCCGGCTTGCGGAGCTTAATGATCAGTACCTCAGAAAGGCGGCGGAATTTGAGAATTTTCGCAAGCGTATGAACCGGGAGAAACAGGAGGCCATTGACTTTGCGAATCAGAGTCTGCTCCTTGATCTGATTCAAACCATTGATGATTTTGAACGGGCAATAAAATCCGCTGATACCTCCAAAGATTTTAGCGGTTTTTATGAGGGCGTTACCATGATAGAAAAGCGCTTGAGTTCTCAATTGGAAAACAAGTGGGGGCTGAAACGCTTTGATTCCGCAGGGGAGCCTTTTGATCCCAACCGGCATGAGGCGCTCATGATGGAGAAGTCCGCGGATATTACCGAACCGGTGGTGCGGGAGGATCTGCTTAAGGGCTATACCTTAAAGGATCGGGTCATCAGAGCCGCCAAGGTGACCGTATTGATGCCCGAATCAGAATAAATAGGCGTGGGAATGAGGTGCGGGGAGTGGAAAAAGCCATCAAACAACGAAACTCCTCGGTCCTGCTTCCTCACTGCTCATTTTATTCAGTATATTTACTAGTAAGATATTAATAATTACGGAAAGGAGTGTATATAATATGGGTAAAATAATTGGTATTGACCTGGGTACTACTAATTCCTGTGTGTCCGTTCTTGAAGGCGGTGAACCTATCGTTATTCAGAATTCTGAAGGTGGGCGGACTACTCCCTCTATTGTGGGTTTCACCAGTAAGGGTGAGCGGGTTGTGGGGCAGCCGGCGAAAAACCAGATGATCACCAACCCGGAAAACACGGTGTATTCCATAAAAAGGTTTATGGGCCGCCGCTATTCTGAGGTGGGGAATGAAATGAAACTGGTTCCCTACAAGGTAGCAGAACAGGGGGACGATGTCCGGGTGGATATTGATGGGAAGAAGTATTCTCCTCAGGAAATATCCGCCTTTGTGCTTCAAAAAATGAAGAAGACTGCCGAGGATTACCTGGGCGAGACGGTTACCGAAGCGGTCATCACCGTACCGGCTTACTTCAACGATGCCCAGCGGCAAGCAACCAAAGACGCAGGCAAGATCGCGGGTCTGGATGTTAAGCGTATCATCAACGAACCCACTGCTGCATCGTTGGCCTTCGGCTTCAACAAGGATCAGAAAAAGGAAAAGACCATCGCCGTGTATGACCTGGGGGGTGGTACCTTTGATGTTTCCATTCTGGAACTGGGGGAGGGGGTCTTTGAGGTCAAGTCCACCAATGGGGATACCCATCTTGGGGGGGATGATTTTGACCGGCGGATCATGGAATGGCTGATCGCGGAGTTCAAGAAGGATTCGGGGATCGATTTGGGCCAGGACCGCATGGCGCTGCAGCGGCTCCGGGAGGCTGCTGAGAAGGCCAAGATCGAGCTTTCCGCCATGCAGACCACGGAGATAAACCTTCCCTTTATCACCGCGGATCAATCCGGTCCCAAGCACCTCCAGAAAACCCTGACCAGGGCGAAATTTGAACAGATGGTATCGGACCTGCTTGAACGGTCCAAAGAGCCTTGTAAGAAGGCCCTGGCAGATGCACAGCTTACAGCCGATCAGATCGATGAGATCATCCTCGTGGGCGGTTCCACCCGGATCCCCGCGGTTCAGCAGATCGTCAAGGAGCTGTTCAAAAAAGAACCCAACAGGGGGGTCAACCCCGATGAGGCGGTTGCCATTGGCGCGGCTATTCAGGGTGGTATCCTCGGTGGAGATGTCAAGGATGTGCTCCTCCTGGACGTAACGCCCCTTTCCCTGGGGATCGAAACCCTGGGCGGGGTCATGACCAAACTCATCCCCCGGAATACCACGATTCCCACCCGGAAGAGCCAGATATTCTCCACCGCTGCGGATAGTCAGACCGCGGTTTCCATTCAGGTTCTCCAGGGAGAACGGGAAATGGCGAACCAGAACCGGACCTTGGGCCGTTTTGACCTGGTAGGCATTCCTCCGGCACCCCGGGGTGTTCCCCAGATTGAGGTTGCCTTTGATATCGATGCCAACGGCATTGTCCACGTATCTGCCAAGGACCTGGGAACCGGTAAGGAGCAGAAGATCCGCATTGAAAGTTCTTCCGGGCTTTCGGAAACCGACATTGACCGCATGGTGAAGGAAGCGGAACTCCATGCCGAAGAGGACCGGAAGGAGCGGGAAAAGGCTGAGGTCCGGAACGAAGCGGACACCATGATCTACAGCACCGAGAAGAACATCCAGGATCTGGGGGACAAGGTAAACCCGCAGGATAAAGTCAAGGTGGAAGAGGCCATTGCAGAGCTGCGCCGCAGTTTGGAGGCAGGGGATATCCAGTCCATCAAGGACAAGACCGAGGCCCTGAAGCAGGCTTCCTACAAGATCGCCGAAGAGGTATACAAACAGACCGGCGGCCAGCAGCAGGGACCAGGACCTGAAGCCGCCGGGGGGAATGCTTCTCAGGGTGACCATACCAAGAGCGCGGAAGACGCGGATTACGAAGTAGTAGACGATAAATAAAAGGGATAGTGCCGTGGCCAAGCGTGATTACTACGAAGTGCTGGGAGTGCAGAAAGGCGCCTCTAAGGATGATATAAAGAAAGCATACCGAAAGCTTGCCATCCAATATCACCCGGATAAGAATCCGGGGAATAAAGAAGCGGAGGAAAAATTTAAGGAGGCCACCGAAGCCTACGAGATCCTCTCGGATGACCAGAAAAAAGCCGCTTATGATCAATTCGGATTTGCCGGCGTTGAAGGTATGGGAGGTGGTCAGCAGGACTATTCTCAAGTCTTCCGGGGCTTTGAGGACATCTTCGGGGACTTCTCCGGGATCTTCGATACCTTCTTCGGTAGTGGTAGCGGTGGCCGCCGTTCTTCCGGCAGCGGGGGAGGATCCCGTCGGGGGGCTAATCTCCGGTACGATATCGACATACCTTTCAAGGATGCGATCTTTGGTACCAAAGTGGAGATCCAATACTCCCGGAATGAATCCTGTTCCGTCTGTAAAGGAACCGGGGCAGCCAATGGATCGGGCAAGAAAGTCTGTCCCACCTGCGCCGGTTCCGGGCAGGTACGGCACAGTCAGGGCTTTTTCTCGATGGCTTCCACCTGCCCCGGGTGCGGAGGTGAAGGGTCTATCATTGAGCAGCCCTGTAAAGAATGCGGCGGCTCAGGGACCCAGAAGAAACGGCAGAAAATTATGGTTACTGTCCCGGCGGGGGTGGAAAACGGCAAACAGGTGATCATCCCCCGCCAGGGAGACGCCGGGCCTAATGGCGGCCTTGCAGGGGACCTTTATGTGGTTATCCGCGTTCAGCCCCATGAGTATTTTGAACGCCAGGATATGGACGTGTACTGCGCCGTACCTATTTCCATAACCCAGGCCGCCCTAGGGTCGGACATTCATGTAACAAGCCTGGAGGGTAAAACCATTAAGGTAAAGATACCCGCTGGGAGTCAAAGCGGAAAAATGCTCCGCATCCGGGACGAAGGGGTCCCCTCTGGTGGACACCGGGGAAACCTGTACATAAAGCTCATGGTCCAGATCCCTGCGAAACTTTCCAAAGAAGGTAGAAAATTAATGGAAGAACTTGCCAGAATTGAGGGTGAAGAAGATTCACCCAAGCCCATCCCGCTTGCGGAATTGGCAGGGCGATAAGCGCGATAACCATGAAACCACAACAGCCCTTCAGGGTCCTCTATCAAGATGATTGCATCATAGCGGTGAATAAGGCTGCTGGTATTGCGGTAAGCGCCGACCGGTGGGATGATACAAAAGAGCGTCTGGATAAACTTCTGACCACCGTGTTTGACCGGGTTTTCATGGTTCACCGGATCGACCGGGATACCTCGGGGCTGGTGGTGTTCGCCCTGGATAAGGAAACCCATAAGCAGCTTTCCAGGGCCTTTGAAGAACATCAGGTACAAAAACGCTATATTGCCGTGGTGCATGGACGGCCTTCCTGGAAGGAGACCAGGTGCGAGCTTCCCCTGGTGCCAGATGGGGATAAACAGCACCGGACCATCATCGATAAATACCGGGGGAAACAATCTGGTACCCGGTTTCGGGTGCTGGGAAACGCGGGAAACTACAGTGTCATAGAAGCGCTGCCTGAAACAGGGCGGACCCATCAGATTCGGGTACACCTCAGCAGTTTGGGGCATCCGGTGGTCTGCGATCCCCTTTACGGCACGGTAAAGCCAGTGCTGCTTTCCTCATTTAAACGGGGGTGGCGCGGTGACCCCCTGGAAGAACGACCCCTCCTCTCGCGGCTCGGCCTTCATGCTGCAGAACTCGTCCTCCCTGAGTATCACGGGAAAACAGGGGAAAACCTCGTCTTGAACGCGCCGCTTCCCCGTGACCTGGGGGCCCTCATCAACCAAATGGCAAAAATGGAAAAAAACGTTACGATTCCCGGATAAAGGTTTTGTCTTCCCAATCCCCCACAAAGAGCAGCTCCGGTTCTAAGACAAGACCCAAGGCGGCTTTTGTTTGTTGCATGATAAGTTCTACGAGGACGCGGATATCCGTGGCAGTGGCAATGCCTGTATTGATGATGATATTGCCGTGCCAGGGGGCCACCGCAGCCCCGCCAACAATAAGCCCCCGCAGGCCCAGTTCGTCGATGAGCTGTCCCGTGGGCTTGCCAAAGGCCCGGTTATTCTTAAAGGCCGAGCCGGCCGAGGGGAAACGATAGTGTCCTTTGGATTCCCGATCCCTGCAGTAGGCATCCATATCGCGCCGTATAGCACCTCTGGACCGCTTGTGCAGGGTGAAGCGGGCGGAGAGGATCAATACCGTTCGTCCTTGAAAAGGGCTTTTTTTATACCCGTAATCCGCTGCGTTAAAGGGTAAGCGCACCTGATTCCAGGACTCATCGATAATGTTGGTCTCAAGTAATACATCGGAGACTGACTTTTCATAACACCGGGCATTCATCCAGAGGGCGCCTCCTATGGAACCGGGCATACCGGCAAGAAATTCCAGTCCCCCCCAATCTTGCCCGGCTGCGGCGCTCACCGCATCATCTACCACGGTACCAGAACGGATAAGGACAGCGCTATCATCTGGGAAAAAATCGCAGCCTGCCCACGCGGACGTGTCCAGGACAATGCCCCGGATACCCTGGTCCGAGACCACGAGATTAGCCCCAGCCCCCAGGATAAAGACCGGGATACCCTCGGACCGGGCAATACCCAGCAGGATCGTCGCGTATTCGGGAAAGCAATCCCCCTGGGGGCGCACCCACACATCCGCAGGACCGCCTACCTTAAAGGTGGTATGCCCAGCCATAGGCTCATCATACCGGAGCTGCCCGGTAAACCCCGTTTCAGTGTTGATTTTTTCCATTAATTTCCGTAAGGTGTGCATGGTGCTGATTATATAGTGAGTTGTGAGCCGTGAGTAGTGAGGGTTATGGAGCCGTGGTTCAAGGGTAGCGTGATTTTTCGAAAAAAAATAAGTATCATAAGTAAACATATTTTTGACATAATCCTATTAAAAATAGGTGTTTTGCTGTCATAATTGGTAGGTAACGAGTATTGCTTTTATTGTTAAAAGAAATATAATGAGAATACCAGTTTTGGTAAAGAGTAATGTATCAAGCCATCATTGAGATTGCGATAGGTGTCGATGAAAAAACGAATGAAATCACCGCTCAGATAGGGGATGCAAGGGGGTAAATTTTTTATGCCCTCGCCCTGTACCAGACTGGTTCAAAACTTTGGAGGAAAAGGAATGAGGATTATGTTAAGTGGCATTACGGTTTTGGCTGTAATGCTCACCGTCTTTTCAGGCTGTTATCAGGAAGTGGAACTGGACCCCCGTCAGCCGGGAGATCTGGCGCTTGTTGCCGGGGCCTACAATGTGCGGGACCTTGGAGGTTATACCGCTCTGGGCGGCAAAACCGTAAAAACGGGGAAATTGTTCCGTTCCGGCGACTTGAACCTGCTCACGTCCCGGGATCAGAACTATCTGTTCAACGAAATTGGGATCAAGACCGTGGTGGATTTCAGGTCTGCAAGGCGGGTTGTCGATGTTGTCGATTCGGACGACCCTACCGTACCAGCGAAGTTTATCGTATCGACAGAACAGGAAAAATCCCCTGACCGCGTACCTAATGGTGTTACAAAAATTTCTGTCAATACCGCTATTAATGAGAGCATCGTGGTTCCTGACTATGAATCCATCATATCAGATACCACTCTGGATATTCAGCGGGTAATTGCGGAGGTTGCGAAGGGCTACCGGCGTATTGTCCTGGGTATTGAAGAAGAACAAGGCACACCTAACGCGAAAAC
>JAITQK010000172.1 GCA_031288975.1 Treponema sp.
GTAGCAATGGCACAGGAGGCATTTCTGACGGTGAGTCGAGATGAGCTGGAACAGGTGCGGCTCATGAGTGAGTACAAGTTTGCGGTAGACCTGCAAGACAAAATGATCACCGCCCGTGAGGAGGGTCGTGAGGAGGGTCGTGAAGAGGGTCGTGAAGAAGGTCGTGAAGAAGGTCGTGAAGAAGGCCAAAATCTGATTTTAGACCTGATGAGGCAGGGGTACAGCGCGGATGAAATTGAGCGGCGGCTTGCCGGTTCAGCATCTACAGGAGGGTATTGATGGCAGAAGAAGCGTTCTTGCCGGTGAGTCGAGATGAGCGGGAATGGGTGCGGCTCATGAGTGAGTACAAGTTTGCGGTAGACCTGCAAGACAAAATGATCACCGCCCGTGAGGAGGGTCGTGAAGAAGAACGAAATCTGATTTTAGACCTGATGAGGCAGGGGTACAGCGCGGATGAGATTGAGCGGCGGCTTGCCGGTTCAGCATCTGAAGCACCTGCTTTCTCTAGCTAGGGTTCCCTGGTACTTGAAAATGATGATAGCGTGGTCTCATGTTTTTTCCTGAACCACGCTGTCCGTGTTTTTTAATGCCCTGACAAGGTCCCCAGCTTCAAATTGCCGCAACTGTTTCGAGCCGCTAATAAGCTGCTTTTGGTCATCAGTGCTTTGGCGGATGCTCGTAACTCTTGTACAGGAACCGCTTGATCTTTTGTTGGGCGTTCTTTTCAAAGGGTTCCCGGCGCAGCGTAAAATCGGTGATCTTCTTATAACCCACCAGTGTGCGGTTTACCCTTTCAAGCTCCTTTTTCACCAGCCCGGTAAGGAAAGTATCGTCCAATTCCTGGCCTGGATAATCCAGCCCCAGGGTCTCAAGATTGGGGACCACGACCGCAAAGATCTGTTCCCCCCCGAATTCCTGCTCCTTCCTGCCGACAATCAGGACATCTCCCACCACCCGGGAACCTTGAAACTGGACCTCGATCTCTTCAGGGTAGATGTTCTTCCCTCCGGAACTGACGATGAGGTTCTTCTTCCTGCCGTTTATATAGATAAAACCCAGATCATCCCGGTACCCCAGGTCCCCGGTTTTAAGGTACCCATTTTTGGTGAACATTTCCGCTGTGGCTTCGGGATTTTCATAATACCCCAGCATGATGGAGGGGGACTTAATGGCAATTTCCCCAATACCCTCCGGGGTTTTATCGATGATCCGCACATCCGTGTATTTAACCGGAAGCCCTACGGATACGTTGTTTTTATGCCAGGGGGTATTCACACTGACCAAGGGGCTGTTTTCACTCATCCCATAGCCATGCACTATGTTGAACCCCAAGGAGTCAAAGAAATCCGCGGTTTTGGGATTGAGCGGCCCGCCGCCGGCAACCATTATCCGTATTGAGGCAAGACCTGCCTTCTTGCGGATGAACTTAAACACCTTTTGACCAAAGACGAAATTTCCCTTCTTGGCCTTGGCAAGGGCGATTTTTCGTAAACCGTTGAGCGGTACCCGGAGTATACCTGGCAGCTTCTGGTACCCCTGATCAATGGCAGCCATCACCTTGTCGTAGAGCAGGGGCACGGCAATGAGGAAGGTTCCCCCGGCGTCCCGGATATCGTCAATCACCACCTTGCCGACCAGTTTTTCCACGATGATAGTGGCGGCCCCTGCAGACAGCGGAGCCATAAAGGAGCAGGTGGTAGGATAGGTATGATGCAGGGGCAGCACATTGATGAACACATCGGTATGATAGGCCCGCAGCGACTGGATCGCCGCGCTGGTATTGGCGATGATCCCCTTGTGGCGGAGGGTAACGCCCTTGGCAAAACCAGTAGTGCCGGAGGTAAACACGATTGAGACCGGATCATCTTCGGCCACATCCGCCACCGCAGGAAGGGGCTGCTCACCGGCATTGGTCCCAAAGACAGTATAGGCAGCATCCCCTTCAGTGCTAAAACAAACCTGGGCATCCAGGGAAATCCCCGTGGACACGAAGGATGTCGCAAATTCCCGTTTCCGGGAAGAATAAAAGAAGGCCCGTGCCTTGGTTATCTTCAGGATATTACGGCATTCCTCTTCAGACACCAGGAAGTCAATAGGAACAATGACGAGGCCGGCAATTGCGGCGCCCAGCCACACCGCCATCCATTCAGGCCGGTTTTCCGCCCAGAGCGCGACCCGGTCACCCTTGGTAAGCCCTGCTGCGAGAAGCCCCCGGCCTATACGCCGGCTTTCCGCTCCGAGGCGGCTGAAAGACCAGGTGGTAAACTCTTTCTGCTTCCCTGAACGGTAAAAGATAGCGGTTTTATCCTGCCAATGGGCTTCAATATCCTGGAGCCAGGCGATAAAATTCGGATAGGGCAGATCCGGCCAATCGGCAATATAGTCACTAAAATCCAGCATAGCTACATGATAAACAAATTTACCAATTTTGTCGAGTTAGAAAAGCAATAATCATAAAAAATGTCCATCTTTAATTCAACCACTTGCTATATCACTATTATTTGTGGCTTTTATTCGCTGTAATTCCAGAAGGATGTCTAATTGTTTGATCAGATAGTCCTGAAATGAACTATCCAGTTTTTTAAAGGTGGAGATGACCTGGTTCAGTTTAAAATCCTCGATATTGTCAAACATGTTTCCCTGACCTGATTTGAGCCATACCTCATTGACCCCAAAGGTCATGGAGATGATTTTGATGATACGGTCATTGACCCGGCGGTTTCCTAACTCAATGGCGCCCATATAGCTTTTAGATATTTTTGTTCTTTTCGCAAACTCGGCCTGGGTTAGGTCTAAGGCGTGCCGTGCCGCTACGAGTCGCTGATTTATTGCTTTGTCATCGTCAGTCATAAAAGCTTTTCCCCACTATGTAGTAGATATTATCAAACAATACACTCACAAAGCAACCATCAAGATTTTTTTAATTTTTTTTTGATATGTTTAATGATTTGCTTGACTCAGTCTTCATTGTGTTATAATATAGTATTCTATGGGGGTGTATATATGACTGAACAAGAAAAATTAGCATATTTATCTAAAAACTTCGTTTTACTGGATACAGAGGGAAAAGAATACCTTAAAAATCTTTCTCAGCAACTGCTGTTTATTCAATACCCTCTTGTGCTGCCTTCCCCTATTCAAAAAAGGGGATACAGGCAGGTGCCAAGCGAGGAGTGAGATCATTGCTTTGATTGGAATTGTGATGATTGGTTCTGGTTGGCTGCGATAACGGCAGCGGTGGCGGTGACAATTGTCCCGTTGGAAACTGCTCTTACGAATCTGGTTTTTGGGAAAAGTAAAGGAGTTTTAAGATGAGTATAGTAAGACGTATCGGGTTGTTTTTGATCGGTGTTTTGTTTTTGGCCTGTGCCGGAAGCCCGGCCCCGGCCCCAGCGGTAGAAAGCAAACCCGCCGATGAACTGGATGCGGCTATCCGGGAAACATCGGATTATCTCAACAAGCAGCTTCCGGCGGGGAACAAACTGGTGGTCCTCAACATTCAGTCAGAATATCCGGCCCTGTCGGAATATATCATTGACGAGCTTATCGCCAACACGGTGAACGACCGGGTTTTTACCGTGGTAGACCGCCAGCAGCTTGACACCCTCCGGGAGGAACTGGATTTCCAGATGACCGGTGAGGTAGACGATGACACGGCGCAGGCGTTGGGGCGAATAGCGGGAGCGCAGATCATCGTTTCCGGCGCGGTTTCCAAAATCGGCGATTTGTACCGCTTGCGGGTCCGGGGCTTGAGTGTGCAGACTGCCCAGATTGCAGGGCAGTTTAACCGGAACATTCCCGACGGCCCAACCGTTGCGGCCCTCGTGCGGAGCCAGGCAACGGGTTATGGCGAATCAAGCGGACGGCCTGCGGCGAAATCGTCAGCCCAGGCGGCTCCGGCGGTAGTGGCCCCGGCAGCGGCTCCGGTGGCTCCGGCTCCGGCGGTAGTGGCCCCAGTGGCGGTTCCAGCTCCGGTAGCCCCTCCCACTCTTATTTATAAAATTGGCGACACCGGACCCGCAGGCGGCTTGGTGTTCTACCCCGCAGCGCAGAAGGAAAACGCCAAACCCGTCCCTGTAACGCAGAACTACAAGATCGGCGACACGGGACCCGCGGGAGGGACTATCTTCTACGTGAATCCCATGGCGGGAGAGTGGAAGTATCTGGAAGCCGCGCCTGCCAGGACCGAAGTCAAGACCTTCTGGGCTTCAGAAGAGTTTCCCGTTGACGGTATTCTGGATGTCAGGGCAGTGGGCACGGGCAAGTCCAACACCGAGTATATTATGAAACAGGCAGTGTCAAGGGGCGGCGGCTTTGATTGGGCGGCGGAGGCGTGCGACTCGCTTACGGTCAACGGCTATGACGACTGGTTCCTACCGAGCCAAGACGAATTGCACATGATGTACGGCAATCTGTCCCGCAAAGGACTGGGCGACTTCAAAGCCGAAGAGTATTGGTCGTCAACGACTTATAATTATAATACTCTCGGGAATTTGCGTAAGTCTGCCAAGGTTGAAAACTTTTCGGACGGAGCCCAAAGCGGCGCTGACTATAATAATCTCTTTAACCGCTATGACCGCAATATAAAGTACCGCGTCCGCGCCATCCGGGCTTTTTAAGGGAACGCAAAGCGCACTTGTCGCCCAGATTCGAGAAAACCGTCTGAGCGTGAAGTTCAGGCGGCTTTTTCAGTGATAAAAGCAGTCCGTATGGATTGCAAATTATGGCGAAGAACAGGGGGGCAATTCCTGGAAGATAGCCTCACGCGAAGGCGTGGGGGAAAAAGGTAGAAACATGACGTAGTGTTATACAAGGGGAGAGCGAAAAAGATGTCGGAATAAAACGAACCCAAAGAGGCGTTTTATGTTTTGAATTGTGCATGAAACAAAGAGAGCGCATATAAAATTGTATGCCAAAGAAGGAGCAAACAATGGACATTAAGAATACTTCCGGAAGCAAGGTCGGCTACATAAACGGTAACGACATCAAGAATACTTCTGGGAGCAGAGTTGGCTACATGGAGGGCAGCGACATCAAGAATTCTAGCGGCAGCCGAGTCGGCTATGTAGACGGCGGCGCACGAGTTCACGCAGGTGCGGCAGGATTACTATTGTTGTTATAAAGGCAAGACGAGACAGGCAGGCGGCGTTCCTGTAGTAACGCCACAAGAGTTTACTTTTTTATAGGAGTGATGTTATGAACTATTGGGATGAGGTCAAACGTATTCGGGTTTCGATGAGAAGCGCTTCGATTTATACGAGCGAGGCCACCGAAATAATCAACGGGATTACCGGAAAATATGGTTATCTTTTCACTGTCAATCATATTTACCAAGCCGTTCCTATCGAAGAAATCAGGCGCATGATTTCAGAGATAAAAAAGGGGGGCGGAGCCGCCGCGGCACAAGCGGCGGCGATGGAAGAAGCGTATCAGGATGCGGGCCGTTTTGTGGTTGGAGAAGAATTAACAGAAACCGAAATCGCCGGCAGTAAAACTAAACTTGATAGCGTTATCCGGCAGCTTGAACTTGAAGTCTCCGAGTACATAAAACAACGATTAGCAGAGAGCTCTAAAGCAACTTCGTAGAAGACAAGCTCAGGGACCGCTTGTCGAAACGGCCACGGCAAAGAAGGAGGGAAGAAACATGATATAGCGTTATGCAAGGGAAGCGCGAAAAGGGTTAAGCAGGTATCGGAATAAAACGAACCGCCAGGGGCGTTTTATGTTTTCAATTGTGCGCTATACGAGACAGAGATTCGCATAGTGGGAGTTAAGCGAAATGGGGACTAAAATATTTTGTAGATATTTTAAAAAATGATTGTATTGTTGTATAAAAAATTGTGAATGTATGTTCACAAAAAACTTAAAGGAGTTTGTTATGAAAACAAAACAAACCTTCGTATGCGGCTACTTTGCCGTGATGTTCATCTTAGTGTTTGGAGCTTGCTCCAAAGAACGAACGGAAAGTGCCCAAAGTCGTGGAGCAGATGGATCTTCCGCAGTTCAGGAACAAAGGCTTACAGGACCAACCGACAGTTTTAGATTTACTGTAATCAACAGTGGTACTGCATACAGTGTCAGTGCAGGTACAGCAACAGAAGGTACTGTAAATATACCCGCCTACTACCGACCAAATGCCGACAGCGAATACCTTCCCGTAACGAAAATCGGTAACGAGGCGTTTAAAGGAAACAAAAACATTTTGAGGATAACAATCCCCTCAACCGTAACGGAAATCGAGTACAACACATTCGCCTATTGCACAAATTTAACCAGCATAATAATTCCTGCAAGCGTAACGGCTGTCGGTGGTTATACTTTCTATGGTTGGACTACATCACAGACAATAAACATCGAAGGCCATGCCAGTGAAGCATCAGCGGACGCAGCGTGGGGATCTGGAGAATACAATTGGCGGGGTAGCTCCAACGCCCGCATTGTTTATCAGGGACAGTAAGGGCATACGCAAAAATAGCTTGACATAAAGAAATAGTACGCTATAATGAAGTAATGGATAAAGAGCAAGCGATAGAAAAAATAAGAAGGCAATATGCGACCTTATCACCCGTATT
>JAITQK010000233.1 GCA_031288975.1 Treponema sp.
GAGAGACCAACAAGAAGCATCGAGAAAGAATAGATACACTCATATCTGAAAATATCCAACAGTTTTCAAACGTTTTTTCTCTTGGTGCTCAATGATATTTTTATGCCT
Organism: Treponema sp.; assembly: GCA_031288975.1. Lineage (GTDB taxonomy): Bacteria > Spirochaetota > Spirochaetia > Treponematales > Breznakiellaceae > JAITNP01. The sequence goes on from JAITQK010000233.1 coordinate 109, forward strand.
AAAGGAGTATACCTGGACAGCTCCTTGGTAAGCTCATCATGCGTTTTGCCCGCATATAGCTTTATTATAGTTTCGTCTTCCGATATGTGCAAGAGGGTATCAAGCCGGTGCTCCAGTTCATGATCAAATACGCTCTTAATAGTATCGCATCCCAAAGGATGGAAGTTAAGCGCGACATCTTTTTTAAGCTGCTCGGTAAATGCACGGTGATTTTTTCCCCAATACCGATTAACCGTAATTCCCGATAATGATTTTTGGACATATATCGAAAAAAATCGAATAAGATGTGGCTTATTTATGCCTTTCATCGCGCTTCCAAGGAGATTGTGGCGCATCTTAAAAACAGCACAAAAATTAAAAGAGAAGCTCAAACGTTTGGGCATTGCTACTGATGATTGGCAGAGCTTTGTGAACACTTTTACTGAAACGGAGCATACACCATTGGTATTGAAGGCAGGCCGACGCTGCATCAGAATCAGCGAGGTTTCTTTGCTTAGTCTTCTTTGGTTTTGAGTACTGCGAGAAACGCACTCTGGGGTAACTCCACATCCCCCACCATCTTCATCCGCTTCTTCCCCTCTTTCTGCTTTTCCAGCAGTTTCCGCTTCCGGGTGATGTCCCCGCCGTAACACTTGGCCAGCACATCCTTGCGCAGGGCGTTCACCGTCTCCCGTGCGATGATTTGGCTCCCGATGGCCCCCTGGATGGGAATTTTGAACTGCTGCCGGGGGATCTCGTCCTGCAGACGTTCACACACGAGCCGCGCACGGTCGTAGGCATTGCCCCGGAACACGAGCTGGGAAAGGGCGTCCACTGCCTTGCCGTTGAGGAGGATGTCGAGCTTCACCAGTTCCGTGGGCTTGTAATCGGTGATGTCATAATCAAAGGAGGCATAGCCCCGGCTGATGCTCTTGAGGCGGTCATAAAAATCAAAGAGTACCTCTGCCAGGGGCATGTCATAGACGAGTTCTACCCGCTTCTCATCCAGGTAGGTCATGTTGGTCTGCACCCCCCGCTTCTCCATACACAGGGTCATGATGTTTCCCAAAAAAGTCGAAGGGGTGATGATGGAGGCCCGGATATACGGCTCCTCGGCACCTTCGATTTTCCCCTCATCAGGATACTCCGTAGGGTTGTCCACCAGGACTGTTTCACCGGTACGGAGCTTGACCCGGTACTTCACCGATGGGGCGGTAAAGATCACAGACTGGCCGAATTCCCGCTCTAGCCGCTCCTGGATCACCTCTAGGTGGAGCAGTCCCAGGAAGCCGCAACGAAAGCCGAAGCCCAGGGCCGCAGAAGAGTCCTTTTCATAGACCAGGGAGGCGTCGTTGAGTTTGAGTTTTTCAAGACTGGATTTGAGTTCTTCGTAATCGTTGGAATCCACCGGATATATGGAGGAAAAGACCACGGGCTTCACTTCCCGGAACCCCGGCAACGGCGCCGCACAGGGGTTTTCCACACCGGTTATGGTGTCCCCCACCCGTACGTCGCTGACGGTTTTGATCCCCGCGATGATATACCCCACGCACCCGGCGGATAAGGCTTCCGCTTCTACCAGGGCAAGTTTGAAGACCCCGGTGGTCTCAACCTCATATTCAGAGCCATTGTACATAAACCGGATCTTCATGCCCCGTTTCAGGCAGCCATCAAAGATGCGGATATGCACCACCACCCCCCGGTAGGGATCGTAGTGACAATCGAAGATGAGGGCCCGCAGGGGGGCATTGGTCATCCCAGTAGGGGCGGGTATCCGGGTAACGATGGCATCGAAGAGTTCATCCACCCCGGTTCCCTGGCGGGCCGAAACCAGGAGTACCCCCTCTGGGTCAAGTCCCAGGTCATGCTCGATCTGGTGCTTGGCCGCAGGAATATCCGCCGCAAGCATATCGATCTTGTTGATGACCGGAACTATCTCCAAATTGTGTTCCAGGGCAAGGTACATGTTGGACAGGGTCTGGGCCTGCACTCCCTGGGTGGCGTCCACCAGGAGCAGCGCCCCTTCGCAGGAATTAATCGCCCGGGACACCTCGTAGGTAAAGTCCACATGCCCAGGGGTATCCACCAGGTTAAGCTCGTACTCATGGCCATCTGCCGCAGTATAGGGGATCGTAACGGCCTGGCTTTTTATGGTGATGCCCCGTTCCCGTTCAATGTCCATGGTATCCAGAATTTGATCCTGGAAATTCCTATCCTCCACGAGATGGCCCTTTTGAATGAGCCGGTCTGCCAGGGTGGACTTTCCATGGTCAATATGGGCTATGATGCAAAAATTACGGATATACGCGGTTGCTACCATAGACTTCAGCCTTGCTCAAGGAGTTCTTTAAACTCCTTCTCATCCAGGGATTCTTTTTCCAGTAACAAGCCTGCCACCTTATCGAGTACGTTCCGGTTCCGGCCCAAGACATCCTTTACCACTGCGTATTGCTGCTCCACGATGCGGGCTATCTCTTCATCAATGTACTGCTGGGTCGCCTCGGAATACTCCCGGTGGAACATGGGTTCCGGGGCCTGGGGTCCCAACATACCTGCGCCTCGCTGGGTGAGGGCCACGTTCCTAAAGCGGTTGCTCATGCCGTAATCGGTGATCATCTTCCGGGCAATGTCTGTGGCCTTGGTGAGGTCATTGGCCGCGCCAGTGGAGATCTTCTCGAAGACCAGCTCTTCAGCGGCCCGGCCTCCCAGGAGCACGTCGATCTTTCCCAGGAGTTCGTCCTGGGTCATGAGGTAGCGATCCTCCACGGGCATCTGGAGGGTATAGCCCAGGGCGCCAAAGCCCCGGGGCACAATAGAAATTTTCTGCACCGGATCCGAGCCGGAGGTAAAGGCCGCAACCAGAGCGTGCCCGGTTTCGTGGAACGCCACGATCCGGCGCTCATGGGGGGAAATGATACGGTTCTTCTTCTGAAGTCCCGCCACGGTCTTCTCGATAGCCTCCTCAAAGTCCTTCTGGGCCACGAGCTGCCGGCCGCCCCGGACCGCGAGGAGGGCCGCCTCGTTCACGATGTTCGCCAAGTCCGCCCCCACAAAGCCGGAGGTGCTCCGGGCAACCGCGGCGAGGTCCACCTGGGAGCCGAGTTTCACCGCACTGGAGTGGATCCGTAATATCGCCTCCCGTCCCTTGAGATCAGGCCGGTCCACCAGGACCTGCCGGTCGAAACGACCCGGTCTCAGGAGGGCCGGGTCCAATACATCGGGCCGGTTCGTGGCTGCCAGGATGATGAGGCCGCTGGTGGCATCGAAACCATCCATCTCCACTAGGAGCTGGTTCAAGGTCTGTTCCCGCTCGTCATTGCCACCGGCGATGTTGTTGATCCGGCTCTTGCCGATGGCGTCCAGTTCATCAATGAAGATGATACAGGGGGCCTTATCACGGGCCTGCTTGAAGAGGTCCCGGACCCGTGCGGCCCCGACCCCGACGAACATCTCCACAAAATCCGCACCGCTCATACGAAAAAAGGCGACTCCTGCCTCCCCAGCCACCGCACGGGCCAGAAGGGTCTTTCCCGTACCAGGAGGACCTACCAGGAGCACCCCCTTGGGTATCTTGCCCCCGATATCCGTATACTTCTTGGGGGTTTTGAGGAAATCAACCACCTCCACCAGTTCCTCCTTGGCCTCGTCAACCCCAGCCACATCGGCAAAACGGGTAAGGATATCCCCTTCCGCCACGATCACCGCCCGGTTCTGCCCCACCGAAAGCACATTGCCCCCCATGTTGCCCAGCCGTTTCATCAGAAAGCGCCAGATAAAGAAGAAAAACGCGATAGGCAGGACCCAACTAAAGATGATGTTAAGGATCGTACTTCCTTCACGGGAAACTGCGTAATAGGCAATCCCCTTTTCATCCATGAGCTTGATAATCTCAGGGTCGTTGATCGGCACGGTCCGGTACACCGCATCAGAGGGCGCAGCATAGGGATTTCTCAAGGGCGGCGTGGGGAGCGGTTCCCGCCGCTGCAAGGTGGTATAGCCGGTAAAATAGGAATCCGTCAGTTCCACCCGTTTAATTTCACCTGAGACGATCTTGTTCTTAAACTCGGAAAAATCAATCGTGGGATTCACCCGGTTGAGAAACACGTAGTTAAAGAGGCTCATCCCTACTACCAGGATGAGAATATACACAATGGAGAATTTCCATCCCTTAAAAGGCTTAAAATCCGGCAGCCGGGGCCCCCCGAAAGGGAAATCAGGTCCAGAATTCTTCTT
>JAITQK010000241.1 GCA_031288975.1 Treponema sp.
AGGAATGCTCACCATATTAACAAACCACCTTTTTCCAAGGATTTCAGACTTATACAAGCCAATGGGTAATCACAATAGAAGTATAATAATAATAATAATAAAAGTCAAGAAAAATAATCGTAAAAATATACTTTTTTATCATGTGCCCCTTTTGGGGATACAAGCCGAAGGCGCGAAGCCCATGATGCTCTTGAACTGCTTGTAAAAATAGAACACATCCGAATAACCGCAGCGTTCGGCAACATCGGCGACCGTGAATTCACCGCTTTTCAGCATATTTTCGCCGTTCTTGATCCGCGTTTTTGCGCTGTACTGGTGTACCGTCACACCGATTTCTTTTTTAAAGAGCGCGCCAAAGTAGACTGGATTGAGTCCGGTCAAGGTGGCTAGATTTCGCACCGAGGGCTTGTCTGCAAAATGACGGGTGATATAGCGGCACACCTTTTTTACCCGGCTGTCTTTGCCGGATGAGTCAATGTTGTAGACAATCCGCTCAAAGAGCAGATGCAAAATCAGTATAAAAAGTCCGCAGCTCTTGATAGCGTAGCCTGGCTCTTTTTCGAGCCACGTAAAGACCAGTTCGTGGTACAGCCGGAGGAGGTCCTTATGGATACCTATGTGACTTATCAGCGGGAAGGGCAATTTGGCCTGATAGCCGTGTAAGTCTTTAAGCTCGAAATTGACCGCAAAGCAGTGCATCAGATTACTGTGTTTGGTCTCGGCCTCCCTGATGGAACCAGGGGGCAGGCAGAACAAATCGCCTTTGTGAATCTCATAGTCCACGCCATCTATGATATAGCAGGCGCTTCCAGCGGTTACATAGGTCACATCATAAAAATGCAGGGGAGCTTGGCTGATGCGCCAGCTTGGGGTACATTTCCGGAATACGAGATAGTTAATGTTGGGTACCATTCCCTCATCAATATGGTTCGGCATACCAATCCTCTCATAAAAATTGATAACACACCTTTAGTTTATACCTAATTTTTGTTTTTTGTCCATTGTCGGATGAGCAGAACGGGTTTATACCGAAAACACAAAAAAAAAGGTTTCAAACCTGGTTTTCTGATGAAGGACACAAGGAGTTTAGATGATTCATGTAGCAATAATTGGATGCGGGAGTATTTCCCGCCTCCATATTGAAGGGTATCTGGCGTTTCCAGAGCGCTGCGTTATTACGGCGTTATGTGACATGGCCCCAGAAAAAGGTGAGGATCAGAAAAAAAAGTACGGCCTTGAGGGAGCGAAAGTCTTTGCGTCCCATGTGGAACTGCTGAAGACCCTGAAGGACGGTGAAACATGCATCGATATGGTTAGCATCTGCACCCCACCTTTCACCCATACGGAAATCACCGTGGATTGCCTGAAAGTAGGGGTCAACACGCTGGTTGAAAAACCCATGGCCGCAAGCCTTGAGGAATGTGACGCCATGCTGTCTGCTGCTAAGGAAAGCGGCAAGATGCTGGCCTGTATTGCGCAAAACCGGTTCCGTGAGCCTATTACTGCGCTAAAAAAAATCCTCGACGCAGGACTCATCGGCCGGGTCCTCCACGCGCAGGTCGATTCGTTCTGGTGGCGTGGTTTCCACTACTACGACCTCTGGTGGCGTGGAAAGTGGAAAACTGAAGGGGGCGGCTGTACGCTGAACCACACCGTACACCACATTGATATGCTGATATGGATGATGGGGCTTCCCGAAAAGGTGACCGCAGTACTCAGTAACGCAGTACATACCAACGCCGAGGTAGAGGATGTGTCAGTGGCTGTTTTACGCTATCCCCAAGGAACCCTGGTGCAGATTACCAGTTCTGTCCTTCATCACGGCGAAGAACAGCAGCTTATCTTCCAGGGCGAAAAGGCGCGGGTATCGGCCCCATGGAAAGTCCACGCATCCCTGGCTGGGTCAAACGCCTTTCCGCTTCCCGAACACGATACGGAACTGGAAAAGCGGCTCCATGATTTTGTCGCTGCTCTGCCGCCGATGCAGCATACAGGGCATACCGGTGAAATAGAGGATGTGCTGTATGCGCTGGAAAACGGCCGCCCACCGGCAATAGGTGGACAGGATGGGCGGAATACTATCGAATTGATAAGCGCCATCTACAAAGCTGGCGCTACGGAAACCACGGTCTCGCTGCCGCTCTGCAAAGATGACCCTTTCTACACGGTGAAGGGCATTTTAGCTCAGGTCCCGCACTTTTACGAAAAAGCCGCATCGGTGCAAAGTTTCGAGGGGGACATCACCACCGGCGGTAGCTACAAATAATCACATAAGGAGCTATTTATGGCAAACATCAGCGATGGAGCGATCTATGCGCCAAAGGGTAAACCAAACCCGGTGGTCAAAAAAGGTGAGTTTGTTTTTTCCGCCCTGGGTCTCTACCACGGCCATATCTACGGGATATGTAACGGGCTTATCGAAGCTGGCGGCATTCTGAAAAACTACTACGACCCAAATCCGGTTTACATGGCAAGTTTCACCAAACAGTTTCCCGGCGTTAAACCGGCGGACAGCGAGGAGGAAATACTCGGGGACAAAGAAATCATACTGGTTGCTGGAGCCACGAAAACCTCTGAGCGCTGTGCCTTGGGGCTCCGGGTGATGGCGGCGGGCAAGGACTACTTCACTGACAAGGCGCCGCTCACCACGTTGGAACAACTGGAAGCGGCTCGCGCAGCGGTGCGGACAACTGGCAAGAAGTACGCCGTCTACTACAGCGAGCGTATCCACGTCGAGTCCGCCGTGTTTGCCGGTGAGCTTATCGAACAGGGCGCGATAGGCCGTGTGCTGCAGGTGATAGGCTTCGGTCCGCATCGTCTTGCCGCGCCTAACCGTCCGGACTGGTTCTTTATCAAGAAAGACTACGGCGGCATCCTCTGCGACATCGGCAGTCATAACATGGAGCAGATTCTCTACTACACAGGCGCACAAGATGGAAAAGTCGTCAGCAGTCAGATTGCCAACTACAACCACTCGCAATACCCTGAACTGGACGATTTCGGCGATTGTCAGATTCTCCTGGACAATAACGCCACCGGCTATTTCCGGGTTGACTGGTTCACCCCTGATGGTCTCCAGATGTGGGGGGATGGACGCCTCTTCATTCTGGGAACAGAAGGCTTTATCGAACAGCGGAAGTACATGAACCTGGGCATTAAGGATGCAGGGGGAGGGCATGTGTTCCTCGCCAATGGCAAAGAAGAAACCTACTATCATGTCGAGGGCAAGGTTGGGTATCCCTTCTTTGGCCAGTTGATTCTTGACTGCCTGAATCGTACTGAAAACGCCATGACCCAGGAGCACGCGTTCAAAGCGGCTGAACTCTCCCTCATTGCCCAGCGCGATGCGGTTGTTCTGGAACCCAAACAATGATGTGTATGGCGGTATTTTCAAAACCTGACCTTTGAAAAGCCGCTTCGATAAGAAAACTTAAGGAGGTTTGAGAATGAAAATCCAAAGTCACAAGCGTTTCGAATATATCAGGCGCTCCTGGATGCTCTACCTGATGCTGTCTATTCCAATCGTGTTTTTTGTGATCTTCCGGTATGTCCCCATGACCAATATCGTTATTGCCTTCAAGGATTACAACTTGTTTCGCGGTGTCTGGGAGTCTCCCTGGGTGGGCGGCCAGTGGTTTGTCCAGGCTTTCACATCCCGGGATTTCGGTAACGCCTTGCGGAATACCCTCGTCCTCAATCTGCTGGATCTGGTGGTGGGGTTCCCGGCGCCAATCATCCTTGCTATTTTATTGAATGAACTGACCTGGCAGGGCTACAAGCGGTTTACCCAAACCGTGGTCTACCTCCCTCACTTCCTCTCGTGGATCATTATCAGCGGTATCGCCAGCCAGCTCTTCGCTCCCTCCGGCGGGGTCATCAATATTGCCCTGGGCAGACTCGGCATCGGTCCTATCGACTTCTTGATGAATAATACCCTTTGGATAGGAACTTACGCGGGTCTCGGTGTATGGAAGGAGATGGGATGGGGTACGATTATCTACCTTGCCGCTATCACTGGGATCAATCCCGAGGTATATGAAGCCGCAGAGGTGGATGGAGCGGGGCGTTGGGGTAAGATATGGCATGTAACCTTACC
>JAITQK010000013.1 GCA_031288975.1 Treponema sp.
GGGTTACCTTGACCTGTACTTGCAACGCAATCCCCGGCTGCCGGATGTGAAGTATGAGTGGGTGTGGGAAGTTAAATATCTCAAGAAGGAAGATGCCGGTACCTTGGAGTCCAAACGTACCGCAGCCGCGGCACAGTTAGAAAAATACCGGCGATCCTCTTTGTTCAGCAGCCGTACTGACGTAAAATACGCCGCCCTCATATTCATTGGTAAAGACCAGTACGAAGTGTGTGAGTATTGAGATTCCCAGCAACGGGCATCTTCAATAACTCCTTATCACCTTACGCACAAGAAGAAGACAGTCCGCGAATTACGCGGATTAACGCAGATTTCCGCCAAGGAATCTGGTCTTATCCGCGAAAATCAGCGAAATCTGCGGACCCATTTCTTCGTTTTTTGTAGTCATGCGTAACATGATTTATATATACCCGTTTTACCGCAGGCGCCCGTTATGTTCCACTTTTAAGCTGGTCTACCAGATTTTCTAGCTTCTCTCTCAGTCCTATCTCGTATTCTTCGGCTCCTACTCCGTCTATTCCCTGTGCCCCGTCTTTCCGGCTCAGTTCCCAAGCGCAATACATCCACTCCACATCAATATGATGTGCCACACTTTTGAGACGTTCTCCGTTTCGGTGACATCTTATCCCAGAATATCTGAGTATCCATGATGTTTCCTCCCGTCAGTTCTTTTTCCTGGTGTAGCCCTTCCCTCGTCGTTTAGGTCAGGGTCCCTTCGGTCAGGTTCCCCCGCTTCTTCGGTACTATGACTACACTACGACTACTCATTACCTATCCCATCTTGCTTCGTTTTCCTTCGCTTGATGGTACTGGTAAGTTGCCCCTCTTGTTCGTGCTGCCTCCACTTCCCGTGTTGGCCTCTTTCCCTCTCGGAGTTTGGGAAAAGCCCGGTCGATTTATACCCTGCCGTTCCCGTTGGCGGCTATTCACTCCCAGAGACCATGAGTCCTCTCACGTTCCCGTATGACCTCCCGTACATGTCCCTGCTCTCGGACCCCGGCTGAGGTGTTCCACTCGCTTTGCGCGGTTCACGGTTGCTCCCGTTACCACGACAACGAAAGCCTCTTGCATCGTGAATTCTTTCGAGGCTCTATCACACGGCTTTTGTACTCGCTGTCTACGCTTCACAAACCTTGTCGCCAAGGCCCATGCAAGACTCGCTTCCAGTGATTTGCTCTATCTTTCTGGATGAGGTGCGTCGTTTCCGACGGTCTCATAAGGTCAACTTGAAAGGTTTCTCCTATTTCCTCCTTTCACGAGCTTTCGTGACGCAACGTGGTTAAATTCCCAGGTTTTTCTCGCAAAATCATAGATTTCTTGCTTATAAAAAAAATAAAAAAGTAAATGCCGGTACCCTGATAGTTTGAGTCATTTTATTGACAAATCGGATGTTTAGACAGATGATAATAATAACCACTACGGTTGTTTATATGGGAGTGTACCATGCTTATAGGAATTGCCCCGGTCATTGGTCCGGAGCTTTTAGATGCCCTGTTCCGTATGGGACATGGGGATGACTTGGTGTTGGCAGATGCTTTTTTTCCGGGGGATTCCTGCAATGCCCGGGTAATCCGGGCGGATGGTATCAGGATTCCTGCTCTGTTGGACGGTATTCTGGCCCTCATAAATCTGGATGCATATATCTCCCATCCGGTTGCTATGATGGAGGCTGCGGTAGGAGACACCCTGGACCTGGCGGTGGAAGCCGCCTACCGCCAGGTGATTGACCGGCGCTGGCCTGGAACACCGCCAACTGAACGAATTGAACGGTTTGCGTTTTATGAACGGACGAAAAAGGCTTACGCCGTGGTCATGACTGGTGAAACGGTGAAGTATGGAAATATTATACTCAAAAAAGGGGTTATTCCAGTAACCTGAACATCATTTTTGGAGGAAAAAATGGCTGATCGTACAAATCTTATAATGAATCCGCCGGTAAATCGGTACCGGGGAGCGTTACCGAAAATCGGTATCCGTCCAACCATTGACGGACGGCGGCGGGGAGTTCGGGAATCCCTTGAAGGGGTTACCATGGGTATGGCCCAGGCTGCGGCTAAACTCATCACTGAAAACTTACGGCATCCCAACGGCATGCCTATCGAATGTGTTATCGCCGATTCCACCATCGGGGGCGTGGCCGAGGCTGCCGCGTGCCAGGATAAATTCTCCAGAGAAAACGTGGCCCTTACTCTCACCGTGACTCCCTGCTGGTGCTATGGCTCGGAAACCATGGACATGGACCCCCAGACCATCAAGGCGGTGTGGGGCTTTAACGGCACGGACAGGCCCGGTGCGGTGTACCTCGCGGCGGTCCTGGCAGCCCACAGCCAAAAAGGACTCCCGGCGTTTGGGATCTATGGCCAGGATGTACAGGACCTTTCGGATATCAGCACCATCCCGGCAGATGTGGCGGATAAGATACTCCGCTTTGCCAGGACCGGTCTGGCCGCAGCCTGGATGCGGGGTAAAAGCTACCTCTCGGTAGGTTCGGTTTCCATGGGTATCGCCGGTTCCATCTCTGACTCGGACTTCTTTCAGGAGTACCTGGGGATGCGGAACGAATATGTGGATATGTCTGAGCTGACCAGGCGCCTGGAGGAAAAGCTCTATTCTGATGCTGAATACAAGCGGGCCTTGGACTGGACCCTGGCCAATTGCAAAGAAGGCCCGGATAACAACCCAGAGGAAGTCCAGCACAAGCGTCACCACAAGGATGAGGTCTGGAAGACCTGTGTTAAGATGGCTATCATTGTCCGGGATCTCATGATCGGGAATCCTGACCTGAAACGGAAAGGGCTTAATGAGGAAGCCCTGGGGCACAACGCCATTTTAGCGGGCTTCCAAGGACAGCGTCATTGGAATGACCACTTCCCCAATGGGGACTTTCTGGAGGTGATCCTCAACTCTTCCTTTGATTGGAACGGTATCCGCGCCCCCTACATCGTGGCCACGGAAAACGACGGGCTTAACGGGGTATCCATGCTCTTCGGACACCTCCTAACCGGCACGGCTCAGATGTTCTCCGATGTGCGGACCTATTGGAGTCCTGCGGCCATTGAGCGGGTTACCGGCTGGAAACCTGATGGCGCGGCAGCCAATGGCCTGATTCACCTGATCAACTCCGGGGCCACCACCCTGGATGGCACGGGCAAACAGCGAAAAGACGGTAAGCCTGCCATGAAGCCCTTCTGGGAAATAAGCTCCGAGGAGGCGGGGGCCTGTCTGGATGCAGTCAGTTGGCGCTACGCGAGTCTGGGCTACTTCCGGGGAGGCGGCTATTCCTCGGACTTCCTCACCGAAGGGGACATGCCGGTAACCATGTGCCGCCTCAACCTGATTAAGGGCATCGGGCCGGTGCTGCAACTTGCCGAAGGGGTTACGGTCACCATCCCTGGGGAGGTCCACGACAAGCTGGACCTGCGGACCGACCCCACCTGGCCCACCACCTGGTTTGCCCCGCGGCTCACTGGGGAAGGGGCCTTCAAGGACGTGTATTCGGTGATGGCCAAATGGGGGCCAACCACGGCGCCATCTCCTATGGCCACATCGGTGCGGACCTTATCACCCTGGCAAGCATCCTCAGAATTCCGGTCTGTATGCACAATGTGGACCCAGACCGGATATACCGGCCCAGCTACTGGAACGCCTTTGGCATGGATACGGAAGGCGCGGACTACCGGGCCTGCGCGACCCTGGGGCCGCTGTACCAGTAGGAACCAAATGTCAACAACGAGGTACATTCTTCGGGAGGTGATCTAGAAAGTATGCTGGACTAGTAGATGACAAAAAAGGCAGAAAGAGATATTATAGCAAAAGGTCTATAACTATAAAACTCTACTGCCTCCATTGTCATAGTATGAAAAACGCAATGGGAAACAAAATTATCGATGCAAAGATTGCGGACATCAGTTTATCGATGAGCGGGAACTGACGTATAATGGCTGCCACTCTGATATACTCACCCTCGTGAAACGCAGGTGGTACGTGGTTGTGGCGTCCAAGCGCCATCCTCTGTATCAGCATACTCAAATCTTTTAAATATAAAATAAAACCAAAGAAAAACCACTATGATGTTCTTAAAATCGACGAATTTTGGACATATGTTGGAAAAAATCGAATAAGATGTGGCTTATTTATGCCTATCATCGCGCTTCCGGGGAGATTGTGGCGTATCTTAAAAACAGCACAAAAATTAAAAAAAGCTCAAACGTTTAGGCATTACTTATGATCGCATTGCTACTGATGATTGGCAGAGTTTTGTGAGCACGTTTACTGAAACGGAGCATGATATTGGTAAAACACACACCGTTGGTATTGAAGGCAGGGCCGACTGCGGCATCGGAATCGGCGTGTTTTCAGGAAGACATGCTGTTTTTCAAAAAAACGCCTCATCCATCGGAAGGTATTTGATGCGACATTCTTT
>JAITQK010000244.1 GCA_031288975.1 Treponema sp.
CGTCGGAAAGCTGCGCCCTTGACGGCATTGGCGCCCGTTTCATCCGGGATGTGGAGCCTGGGGAGATTGTGGTGGTGGATCATGAGGGACTCCGCAGTATCCGCACCCACTGTTCTGAGAGGCAAAAGGCCCACTGTGTTTTTGAGTATATCTATTTTTCCCGGCCCGATTCTGTGCTGGACGGCGTTTCCGTGCACAGCGCCCGTCAGCGGGCGGGGGCGTTTCTCGCGCTGGAACATCCGGTACAGGCGGACGTGGTTATCGGCGTTCCCGATTCGGGCCTGGACGCTGCCCTCGGCTATTCACGGCAATCCGGTATTCCTTATGGGATAGGGTTTATTAAAAACAAATACATCGGGAGGACCTTTATTGATCCAAGCCAATCCAACCGGGAAAACCTCGTGCGGATTAAGCTCAATCCCATAAGCGCTACGGTCGCGGGCAAACGGGTCGTCCTTATCGACGATTCCATTGTCCGGGGTACCACCAGCGCCCGGATCGTCAAGGTCTTGCGGGAAGCAGGGGCAAAGGAAGTGCACATGCGGGTGAGCGCCCCGCCGTTTATCAACCCCTGCTATTTCGGTACGGACATCAGTTCCCGGGAAAACCTGGTCGCCGCTAACCATACCCTAGAAGAAACCACCCGGATTATCGGGGTGGATTCCCTGGGCTATCTGGGTACTGACAACGTGTTTAAACTCAATGACCGTCCGGTCGATGGCTTTTGCGCAGCCTGCTTTACCGGTGACTATCCGGTGGATGTGGCGGGAGAGCCTGGAAAAGGCGTACCTTGAAAGAAGGAGATAACACCATGAAAAGTTACAGTGATAGGTACAAAGAGGCGGGGGTGGATGTAACTGCAGGTTACGAGGGGGTGCGCCTGATACAAGCGCAGGTGAAGCGCACGGTTATCCCCGGCGTTATCGGCGGGCTTGGGGGCTTTGGCGGACTGTTTTGTCCGGACCTCCAGGGGATGAAAAAGCCGGTGCTGGTTTCCGGGACGGACGGAGTCGGTACCAAGCTGAAACTCGCCTTTGCCCTGGACAAGCACGATACCGTTGGCATTGACTGTGTGGCCATGTGTGTCAACGACATCATCTGCTCCGGGGCAAAGCCGCTTTTCTTTCTTGACTATATCGCCCTTGGCGTCAACCGTCCTGAAAAAGTCGCTACTATCGTTTCGGGAATAGCCGAGGGCTGTGTGCAGGCGGAATGTGCCCTCATCGGGGGTGAAACCGCGGAAATGCCCGGTATGTACCAACCGGATGAATACGATATGGCGGGATTTGCGGTCGGCATGGTGGATGAGGAGGATATCCTGGACCCTGCCAATGTGCGGGAAGGGGACGCCCTCATCGCGCTCCCTTCTTCGGGGGTTCATTCCAATGGGTTTTCGCTGATACGCAAAATTCTTGCAGATAGTGGTACGGCGTTAGATGCGTTTGCCGGTGAGCTGGGCGCTCCCCTGGGTGAAGTGCTGTTGACTCCCACCAGGATCTATGTAAAACCGGTGCTTACCCTCCTCAAGGCAGTACGGGTAAAGTCCATTGCCCACATCACCGGAGGGGGCTTCTATGAAAACATCCCCCGGGCGCTTCCTGAAGGGCTTTCAGTACACATTGACCGTGGGTGCATTCAAACACCGCCTATCTTTCAGGTGCTTCAAGACTTAGGAAATATCCCCGACCGGGACATGTTCAATGTGTTTAACATGGGTGTGGGCTTATGCATCATCGTAGCCGATTCCGAAGTCCGGCGGGCGTTGGATATTCTGACCCAGGCAGGTGAAAAAGCTGCGGTAATTGGCCAAGTCGTTTTTAAAAGGCCCCTCATGTAACAGAGCTAGGGTTAGAGTCCATCCCTCAAGTCCGGTTCACCGTGGGGCTTACATAAACGGTGTAAAAATGCTATAATGGGCGTATCAAGCGTTACTAATATGCCATCCGTAGTTACCGCTGGCCAGTTTTCCATTACTGCCGCGCCACTGGTACATACCGGGTGGCGCGGCGGGAACCGCCCAACCCGCAAATGGTGACATTAGGGAAAAACACTAAATAGAATGCCGCTAAGTACGTTCTACACTTGCGCTGATAATTCAGGCGAGAATGGTTTTAACGCGATAACCAACAACGCTAGAACGGCGAATAACGCGCCGCCCATTTTATCAATATGTTTTTTCATGTACTTGGGCGATACTAGATTTGAACTAGTGACTTCTACCGTGTGAAGGTAGCACTCTCCCACTGAGTTAATCGCCCAGAAACCATTGATATATCTATATTACTCTTTTGCTCTGATTATGTCAACAAACTTTTTCATTTTTTTTCTTTTTTTCAAGCCCTACTCCCCCACAAGCTCCCCCTGGGGATAATAATGCTTGAGGATCTGAACGGTCTTAAACCCCGCTTGAGCCATACCTGCGGCGCCGCTTTGATCCATACCGACCCCATGGCCCCAGCCTGCGCCCTGAAAGATGAAATATTCCGGTTTACCGTCCCGCCCCAGCTTGGAACGGATGGTAAACAGGTTGCTGCGAAGCCCCCCAAGACGGGATCTGATGCGGTCGCCCTTGACCCGCAAACTACCCTTCGTGCCCTTTATCTCCACCTCATTGATCCGCCCTGAAATACCCCGGCCCCGGCTTATCACCTGTAAAATCTCCCCAATGTCTCCCTGATCCGCAATACGGCTGCGTATGTCCTCGGGGCTTACCCACTTTTCCCAGCGGTAGGCCTGGGAGGAATGGAGGTTCACCACCGATGAGTAAGATACCGGTCTTGCCTGAATCCATCGAACCAGCTCATCAGGAGGAAGCCAGGTTGTTCTTGGGGAAAGGTACTTATCCGGTACCGCCGCCATAAAGGAATCATACCCCCACACCGCACGGCTGTCTTCACTGTACCCCCCGTGATTGGCAGAGTAATAGGCTTGCAAGGGTTGGCCCCCTGCTTTTAGATACATGCCCCTGGTAGCGTCCACTGCGGCAGTCGTTGTCCGCGCTTCCCCACTGACCCCCCGATAGGCAGCGGAAAGAACCGAACCGTAGAGGTCAAAGCCCTTTTCCTTGTAACGCCCCAGAAACGCCAGCGTATAGGAACGGGCGGCAATAGCCTGGGCTTTTAAGGCTTCAAAGGGCCAGTACGAGGGCATTTCAGCAGGAATGACCCCGTAGAGGTATTCTTCGATATTGAGACTGTTCACCAGGGTGATGCCCCCTGTCTCAGGCCGGAATTCCAGACTGCCCCGGTAAGAGCGTTCCTCAGTGGCCGAAGCGGCAACGAGGGTGGTGTTTTCCAGTTCCTGATACGCAAGAACCACCGGTTTATCCGAGATGATGATGGTTCCCCCTGGATTCTGAATACGGAGCTTCCCATTCTGCATATCTGCCCACAATGCTTCCCACGCTCCTCCTACAAACAGCCGCTGCCCATCAACCGAATGGAGGGTATACGGTCCCCCGGTTTTCACGGCTATTGAACCCTGCTCTTCTGCAAGTCCTACCCGTACCACAGCCAGACCCGCCCCTTCAGTACCCAGAGCTTTCACCCGTGGTGGATTGGCGCTTATACTCCGCCGTACCAAGGGCCGGTTCCCATCGACCCCGGGGAGTACACCAAGACGCCTGCGGAGTTCAGTCAATCCCTGGGCGATCTGCATATTACCAGGAAAGGCCCTCGCAGCCTGGGTGAAATAATCGTAGGCTTCTTTATCCCGTTTTTGGGTGAGCAGCACCTCAGCCAGCGGAGCCAACGCGAAATTAAGCCCCGGATCCTGCCGGAGTGCGGTCTTGAAACAGGTTTCCGCTTCTGCCGGAGAAGCAGAGGCCACCAGTTCCCCCAGCATGAACCACCCCACTGGCCGGAAGTTTTCAGCAACCAGACTTTTTCGCAGCACCTCAACCGCCTTTTCCTGGTTCCCCCTATCACGGTGGACCATCGCCTCGTAAAACAGGCTTTCACCTGTTTCATTGGCCAAGGGAAGGAGGGCCGCGGCCCGTTCATAGTTTCCTGCAAGACAGAGGGTAATAAAAAGCTCCATCCTGATTTCAGGATCATCAGGTTTTGCCTGGTTTATATCCTCAAGCAACAAGGCGGCGCGGTTCAAAGCGCCACTTTCCCGGTAAAGGGGAACCAGTTGTTTTTTGATACCCAGGTTTCCCGGTTCCATCTGGAGGAGCCGCTCAAAATTGGTGATACTCCCTTCAAGGTTGCCCCGGTAATATACCGTTACCGCTTGTTCTATATCAGTAGGCGATGGCCCAGGTGGAAGGGACTTTACCGGTGAACTGGACGATACCACCGGGGCCGGCGGACTTGAGGGCCTAGGCAAAACCGAAGGCGCCGGTGAAACATCAAGAGCCGGCGGGATTGAAGGCCTCGGCGAAACCGAAGGCGCTGCTGAAACATCAGGAGCCGGTGGGATTAAAGGCCTGATTGAAACCGAAGGGGTATCTGGACCTGAGGGCTTGGCTGAAATTGAAGACGATGGCTCAGTTATAGAGGGTCCCATAACCGAAGATGACGGCGGACTTGGCGTTGGCGGATCGGGCGGACTTGAAGGTGTAGCTGAAACCGGGGGAATCTCTGGACTTGATGATTCCGGTGGAGCAGCAGGCGGCGGACTTGCCGGTTCACCCGAATCTACCGGTGAAGACGGAGCTTCGGGAGCTGCGTCATTAGTCTCAGCAGGTACCGCCGCAGGCGGAGGACTTAACGGAACGGGAGGCGCTCCGCTAGCACAGGACAAGAAAATGAAAGCCAAACACCATACAAGAAGCATATTTTATTATAAGAGAAAAACAGCCCCAGCGTCCATACGTGAACCACAGTCCAGGTCCCAGGTTTCGGCGCCCATTATTCCCCGATTTTCACTTTTTTTTATTTTTTTCCGTATTTCTATAGACAAAGAAAAAACTGCCTATTAACTTGACACAGGAAGGATGAATCTGTATGATGATGAGAGAGGAACATAATATGACCATACTGGAATTTCAACAAATATTTAACACAAATGATGCCTGTCGAGA
>JAITQK010000048.1 GCA_031288975.1 Treponema sp.
TTTATTGCCGGTTATTTCTCCCTCGCTCATGGTGAATATCCCGCCAACAACCACAACACCGCCGCCTATCCCTTCTGCTGTATTGTTGGTAACATCGCCGCCTTCCATGGTGAATGTCCCACTTCCACCAATCAGAACACCGCCACCTGCCTCTGCCGTATTGTTGGTAACAGCGCCGCCTTTCATGGTGAATGTCCCGCTTCCACCAACCCCGACACCACCACCAAGCCTTGCTGTTTTATTGCCGGTTATTTCTCCCTCGCTCATGGTGAATGTCCCGCTTTCAACAATCAGAACACCGCCGCCACCTCCCCCCTCTGCCGTATTGTTGATAACAGCGCCGCCTTTCATGGTAAATGTCCCGTTTCCACCAACCCCGATACCACCACCTCTCCTTTCTGCTGTATTGTTGGTAACAGCGCCATCTTCCATGGTGAATGTTCCGCTTCCATAAACCCCAACACCACCACCGTTCTGGCCGCTTTTATTATCGGTGATAAACGCTCCTTCTCCCACAGTAAGGCGCGCATTGTCTCCTAACGCTATCCCGCCCCCTGCAAGATCAGTACGCCCGCCAGATATTTCAATATGCTCAAAACAAATGTTGCTTTTACCTATAATATCCACCACACGGCGGCCATTCACATCACTTTTGAGCACCGCTTTCTCGCCTTCCACCGCATCTGGCTTGCCCCGTATGGTTATAAGCGCCTGCCCTTCCGTGTTGATATAAAAAATACTATTGCCCGGTGTCTGCAGAACATCGCTCTTGCTGTCAAGCGTACCAATAACCACAATAGTTGTTGGTCTGGTATCACTTGACACTTCCTCAAGGGCTTTCCCCAAACTGCGGAACGCGGTTTCCTCGGTGTGTCCATCGTTAGCATCACTGCCCTTTGCGTTAACATAGTACGTTTGCGGACGCGATTCAACCGGCTGCGTTGTCGCACGAGTAATCACCAGCGTGGCAAAGAGGACTGCCATAATCATTCGGACTGAAGTCCGCGTCGTTTGTTTGTTCATAAATAACTCCTTGTAAAAAATATCTTCTCCGTATATGCGGAAAAACCATCAAATAAAAAAATGCTCCACTGCCACCGCAAAGACACAGTAACAATGAGGCATTGTATTCTCCTGAAAAGACATGGTGTACTATAAAATAAATACGGAATGGGGGGGGGGGAAGTGACTATTCCATTATAATAGAAAACACGAGGAACACTCAACATATCAACACGCCACCTTTTCCCAAGGGTTTCAAATTCGGAACTTATATAAGTCCACGATTACTTTTCTAATTATATAATTATACAAAAAAAAGTCAAGACAAATAATCATAAAAATATGCTTTTTTATCAAAAATTATAAAAACACAAAAATTCAAAAAATAATTTTATGGTATGTCTTGAGTACCAGCTCGGCATTCCGCCGTATCCCTTCCGGGCCAAGCCAGGAAAGCCCCATAGCGGTGCCCTTAAAACGGGCCTTGAGTTCCCCTTCTGTGAGGGAGCATAGTTCTTTCGCGTCAAGATACGCAGGCAGAGGACCTTCTTCACTCTGAACCCCCTGGATGGGACGCTGGTTATGGATACAGGCATCCTGACATTCGGTACAGCCATAGAGCCGGTTCCCCCATTTCCGGGCAACTTCGGGAGGCACAGTATCCCCCTTCCCGGAAGCATACCACTGAATGCAGTGGTTCAGGGTGATGATCCCGTCCCCCCGCAACGCCCCAGTGGGACAAGCTTGCACACAGGGAGGCGCAAGTGGGTCACAGCCTCTGCAACGAGGAAAGGGGGTTCCGTTCACATTCCCCTGCTCATCACGTTTCAGGGTGAAGGGCAGGGTCATGGCGGCGATGATGACCAGGGAACCTGCTTCGGGGGTAATGATGAGGCTATTCCGTCCCACGGACCCCAAGCCGCACGCAACGGCCAGGGGCTTTTCTGGAACCGGGGAATTGCAGAGAATCCTGAAGTCAGCTTTCTTTCCACCGTACCAGGAACGGAAGGCCACGGAAA
The DNA here is from genome assembly GCA_031288975.1 of Treponema sp. GTDB lineage: Bacteria > Spirochaetota > Spirochaetia > Treponematales > Breznakiellaceae > JAITNP01. The sequence continues at coordinate 2,022 of JAITQK010000048.1, forward strand.
GCTTTTGGAGCCGCTTTACCGCTTCCCGATAGTAGTTTCGCCGGGCAAAGGGGGCAATGCGGGCCGCCCCTTCACCAGCGGGAATCACGCCGACAATGCTGCCGGTTTCACAACCAACAGCATCGCTCTTTATACTGCAATTCCCGTAGGGCAATGCGGCGACCAGCAAGGAAGGAGCCTGGTAATGTTCCGGCACTGGAGAGCCGGAGACCGTTCCTGGTTCAAAGGGGGCCAGTATCCTCGCCCGGACGAAACCAGCCTCAACGGTCATAGAACATACCTGGCGTGGGTCTGGGATCAACGCCGCGGCTGCATCCTGAATATGGCTTGCGCGAAGGTCGAAAGGGGCATTGTTTGTAGCCATATTTTTCCAGGACCGGTTACGGTGGTCAGAAACATACCTTCACCCCCTGCAAGCATGTTGCCCAGTCCCTTGACCATCTGCACATCCACCGACACGGTACTCTCCGCAGCGGCAAAGGCGCCGGTATCTACGATGAGTTTTTCGCCTGCCCCAAGGTCGTAATCCACGGTGGTGCCGTCAATGCCCAAAAAGGCCGTACCGTTTCCAGTGAACTTCTGCAGGATAAAGCCCTCACCACCAAAGAAGCCGACGCCCGGTTTTTGCAAGGCAATCTCTATGCGGACCCCCGGCTCTGAGGCAATATACGCGCCCTTTTGTGCAATAAAGCTTTTGCGCGAACTCACCGCAACCGCGATGATCTCGCCCGGCGCCTGGGCTGCAAAGGCAATCGAACCAGGGCCACCTTCAGCGGTGTAGAGGTTTTGAAACAGACCCTCGCCACTGACCATACGGGAGAAAATCCCACCCAAACCACCTCCTGCGTTGGTACTCATCCGCATGTTCTCGGTCATCCAGGCCATGGCCCCGGCTTGGCAAGCCACCTGCTCTCCAGCGGAAAGTTCACACATCACCACTGGAAAAGGCGCCCCTTCGATTTTATACTGCATCAATCTTCCTCAGCTAAACTTGGCAATGGGCACAAAGGTATCAGCCTTGAGAGCCGCGCCACCCACCAGGGCGCCGTCGATATTCTCCTTGGCCATGAGCTGGGCGGCATTATCCGGTTTTACCGAGCCGCCGTACTGGATGATGATCTGTGCAGAGGCATCCGCACCGTAGAGTTTACCAATCACCTTCCGCACGTAGGCGTGGATGGCATCAGCATCCTCCGGTGTGGCGGTCTTGCCCGTACCGATGGCCCAGACCGGCTCATACGCGATGGTCACCCGTGCCAGGTCTGCAGCGGAAACCCCCGCAAGGCCCTTGACAGTTTGAGTCTCGCAGACCTGTTCCGCTTTACCAGCCTCCCGTTCCTCAAGGAGTTCCCCTATGCAGAGGATCACCTCCAGGCCGTGTTTCAGGGCAAGGTTCACCTTCTTGTTGATGAGTGCATCATTTTCTTTATAAACATGCCGCCGCTCGCTGTGCCCCAGGATCACCACCTGGACCCCCAGGTCCTTGAGCTGCAACACCGAAACTTCCCCGGTATGGGCGCCCTGCTCCTCAGCGGCCATATTCTGCGCCCCCAGGAGCACGTTACTCTCCTTGACAATGGCCCCCACGGTTTCAAGACTGGTAAAGGTCGGAGCCACCAGGTATTTGTGCTTCCCGTCTTTAAGCTGGGCCACCAAGGTCTTGGCAAGCTCCGCAGCCTCGGACCGGGTCTTGTGCATCTTCCAGTTCCCGGCTATGTAATAGTTACGCATCTTATATCTCCTAATGTTCCTAGTTCCGGCAGACTTCAATGCCTGGCAGTTTCTTGCCTTCCAGCAGTTCCAGGGAAGCGCCTCCGCCGGTGGATACATGGCTCATCTTATCGGCGAGCTTGAACTTGTTCACCGCCGCCACTGAATCGCCGCCGCCTACCACCGTGATACTGCCCTTGCCAGTGGCTTCCGCCACGAGCTTGGCCACTGCTTCGGTGCCCTTGGCAAAGTTATCGAACTCGAAAACCCCCACCGGACCGTTCCAGACAATGGTTTTTGCCTTGGCAAGGACTTCTTTGTATGCGGCGATGGTCTTGGGACCTACATCCATACCCATGAGGTTGTCGGGTATATCCAGGCCGTCTATTGCCACGGGTTTCGCGGCAGCGTCAAAGCTCTCGGCCCCCAGATGGTCCAGAGGTAGCACAATCTCCGCCCCAGCTTTCTTGGCAGCTTCGAGGATCTTTCTGGCAGTATCGAGCTGGTCGTCCTCTATCAGGGACTTGCCCACCTTGTGCCCCTGGGCCTTGAGGAAGGTGTAGGCCATGCCCCCGCCAATGACCAGAGCGGCGGCGTTCTTCAGGAGGCTCTCCAGTACCGCGATCTTGGAAGAGACCTTGGCCCCGCCGATAATGGCCACCAGCGGCTTCTGGGGGCTGGTAACAATGGGTTCCAGGTAATTCACTTCCTTTTCCATGAGGAAGCCCGCCACAGAAACCGGCACGAATTTGGCGATAGACGCGGTGGAGGCATGATCCCGGTGGGCGGTCCCAAAGGCGTCATTCACGAAGATGTCCCCGTAGGAGGCCAGTTCTTTGGCCAACTTATCCCGGTCCGCCCCTTCCTTGGCGGTTTCTTCCTTGTGGAACCGGGTATTTTCCAGCATGATCACCGAACCCGCAGGCTGGGAATCGATGAACCCTTGCTTACCGTAATCCGAATCCTCCCCAGCGAAGATCACCGGCTTTCCGAGCTTCTGTTCAAGGTACAAGGCAACTGGGGCCAGGCGATGCTTACCCTTGATGTACGCAGCCTCGTCAAAGGGCTTGCCCGCTTTGTCGGCCTTTTCCTTGGCCGCCTTCTTATCCTTGGAGGGGTCCCCCAGGTGGCTCATCAGGGTAAGGGTCTTTGCCCCCTGGGCAAGAATGTACTGTATCGTAGGAATCGCCGCTACAATGCGGGTGTCGTCCTGTACCACCCCATCCTTCATGGGCACATTGAAATCCACCCGCATGATGATCCGTTTCCCCTTGAGGTCAACGTCTTTTACCGTTTTTATCATAGTAATAATCTCCTTTGCTTATGGCAAAACAAAAGGCTCCGGCCTTAAGCACGGAGCCTTGTACATTAGGCCGGGAAACACACAAAGCTTCTAATAGCCCCGGTGTTCATCTTACTTGGATATGTAGCGAAGCAGATCCACGACGCGGTTGGAATAACCCCACTCGTTGTCATACCAGGACACGACTTTGAAGAAGCGTTTCTCCCCAGGGAGGTTATTCTGCAGGGTTGCAAGGCTGTCATAGATCGACGAGTGGGTATTATGGATAATATCCGAGGATACGATCTCCTCATCACAGGCGACAAGGATGTTTTTGAGGTAGGTTGTAGAAGCCTTCTTGAGGGCAGCGTCGATTTCTTGGATGGACGTATCCTTTTCAGCGCGGAAGGTAAGGTCCACCACCGAACCCGTGGGGGTTGGTACCCGGAAGGACATACCCGTGAGTTTACCTTTGGTCTTAGGCAGGACTTCGCCGACCGCTTTCGCGGCTCCCGTGGTAGAGGGGATAATATTGATGGCCGCTGCCCGTCCGCCCCGCCAGTCCTTTGCAGAAACGCCGTCAACGGTCTTCTGGGTCGCGGTGTAAGCGTGAATGGTGGTCATAAGGCCCGTTTCAATACCAAAACCCTCTTTCAGGATGACGTGGACGACCGGGGCCAGACAATTGGTGGTGCAGCTTGCGTTTGAGATAACATGATGCTTTGAAACGTCATATTCCCCCTCATTGACCCCCATGACAATGGTCTTGATGGGCTTATCAGCCTCCGTCGACTTTCCAGGAGCGGAAATAATCACCTTCTTGGCCCCTGCTTCAAGGTGTCCATAGGCTTTTTCATTGGTATACAGGCCTGTGGATTCGATAACATACTCAATGCCGTATTCTTTCCAGGGGAGCTGTGCAGGGGTAAGGCCCTTACCGGACAGGCATTTGATTTCATGGCCATTGACTACCAGGACATCATCCCCTTTGGTGCCGATATCGGCCTTCATCTGCCCCTGAGTTGAATCATACTTAAGCTGATAGGCAAAATATTTTGCGTCAGTAGAAATATCAACCACTGCGACTACATCAATTTTATCCTTTCCAAGCAGCCCCTGTCCAACGAGGGCCTGAAACACGAGACGCCCGATACGGCCAAAACCGTTAATGGCAATCTTCATACATACCTCCAAGCGGTAAGTTTTACCATCGATAGGCTTATTACTAGATTTACTATCGATATTTTTATAGAATAAACATAGAGAAAAACCAGAAAAAAGTCAACCGCCTCGAACTACTTAGGTTCATACTTTTTGGTGCTGTTCGGCTTACCCGGCGTGGCGCTGCTTGAGGCGGTAATGTACCAATCCGAGGCGTGGTGGCTGTCCGGGAGGGCTTCATTCCGGGAAATACTCCGCGTCACCGTGGTGGCCTTGCTCTCCACCGCGTCCCCAGGCCCGGGGATACTGTCCTTACCGGAGCACAACCAGGCCCCCTGCTTGCCCAGAAGTTCAGCCGCCGCCGCCACTTCCGCCTTGGCCCAGGGAGTATCCGGGCTTTCGCTCAATAACACCCCATCCAGCACCAGGTCATCCTGATCCAGAAAAAAGACCGCATCGGTCTTTCTGAACCGTTCTTTGGCATCAGGAACCCAGAAATCACGGGATCCTGGAAAAGCCTCGGTCCCGGCGCTCAACCCAAGGTCCGTACCGGTCTCATTGACCAGCCCCACTTCCAGACTGCGTAAATGGACGACAATGTACTCCCCGGCTTGTACCTCTGCAGGGGGAAATTCAAATATCGGTTGATCCAGGCCGTTCCCGGCAATGAAGAGCCGCAAGGCCCCCAGGTTGCCGGCGCTCCTGGTTTTAAACTCCACAAATTCCACCTTGGGCTTGGCATATTCGGTACGCAGCTCAGTGATGGTAAGCAAGGGGAGCCGGTCATTCCGTGCCCGCAAGGGGACCAGTACATTGAGGGTATTCCGATGCTCATCTTCCACCAGGATATCCGCAGTTAAGGGTTCACCCCCATTCAACCCCCGCTCTAAGGTAACCGCCACCACATCACCCTCGCTCATGGATTGGACCTCCAAAGGGGGATCGAAATTCAGGGATAGAACCCGTACCGGGAGAGAAAACCGGAAGTCTATTTCCCTTGGGGAAACCGCCTTGCAGGAGAGAAATACCGGCGCTTCCGCACTAACCCCAATCACCCCCAGGATCTGCTGTATGGCCGACTCGGTGGAGCAGGAAGAGGCGAGTAAAATCGGCAGGACAAGCCCCCCTATTATAGTATGAAACCTATTCATCAGGTACCTCCATACCGTATTAATGATCCGGCTATAGGATATGCTTTGAGGATTACGCACTTTTCCGAATAAAAAATTTGGTGTACCCTGAGCTTATGCTTGAACTCAACATCATAAGACTAAACCTGTGCACCTCCCTGTCCTATATCAGAGATGATGCCCTCAAACCCTTTGAATACACTCCCGAAGCAGGGGAACTCCTGTTCTGCTTTGCCATTTCCCCTGCTCAAGGCCACAGTATTGAACCAGAAGCAGACCACTACCTTGATGCGCTTATCTTCCAGGGAAGACTGGAGAGGCAGCAGGAGCTTAAAGGGGAAGGGATTGCAGCGGATACGATTGAACTTCCTGCAGGGAAATACCTCTTTGCCCAGACGCGGGAGGCCCTTGGACAGGAAGCGTTCATACAAATGGCTATGGAAGTACAGAAGGAAGGACTTTGGGAACGGTTAAAACCGAAAAACCAATTGTATCTCAGGTACCTCTTTGAAGATGGAAAAGCGGTTACCCAGGTATTGCGGCCTTTTTCAGCGAAAGACCCTTGTTAGAGCCGGAGGGCCTCTACCATATACCGGATATCGGCACCATTATCACTTTGTTTTCTCATTTCAATGACTATTATGACCGAGCCATCATGGGGGGCGATCATGACTTTTTTAATATGATACGAATTAATGAGGGGCCGTTTTAACTGAGGGGTTCCCACAGTGTAGGTTTTTTTCGAACCATTGAGGCCCGTTCGCTCCAAATTGATATAAAACGATGATTTAAGCTGCGCCCCGCTTCCTTCCACCGTGGGGCACAGGGTTGCTTTATATGAAGCCCCAGTCTCAAAGTCCCGGAATTCGATGGTTTCTCCACGGGGAGTGGCCTGATGCTCATCCAGGGCAATATACAGGGCTTGTCCCTGAAAGAGGTAGGTGACCCCGTACTGCTCCGCCAGGGCGGTGTTACGGGAGATAAGTCTGAAGAGTGCACCGGCGCCGTCCTGCCCGGCTAGGACCGGGTAGTCATGGGTGTATGAAATACGGCCTCCGGGTACAAAATTATTCCGCGGTACATCAACAATAAAGAGATCCGCCCAGGGCCGTAATGTTTTAGATTCAACCCCATACTGAGCAAACATATAGATTCGGCCATCCGGCGAAAATCCCAGATCCACATAAGAGGCAATATCTCCTGCCCAGACACCGGTGGTAGCCAACATCAAGGCGATTATCACAACATAAAATGCTATCTTTAAACGCATGAGGATCTCCTCCCTCTCTTTATCGGAATATAGCGAAACACTCTTAATGCTTCCACGCCCACCCCCTTGAGCCGGCTTCCAGTATCATCTATGTTTATACCATGACCCTATCAAACAGGAACAATTGCTTAAAAGCTGGTATCCTCATCGCTGCCGGCGCTATGATACTCATGATCATCGCATCCTTTCACATAATCCAGGCCTACCCTGATGTATCGGCAGGAATGACCCGCCGTTCCACGGGCATCCTCCAGTTCCTGGTGCCCTATGCCTTTAAACCGATCCCCTATGTCCCCTTTGTTTCCATAATAAGCTCGGTCCTGTATGCCCTCATCACCATTATCAGTATTTACTATTTTTTTGAAAAAACCCCCTCTCCTGAGATACTGTTCTTCGCGTTTTTTGTCATTTCCTTTGCCTTTGAAGGGAGCCGTATCATGGTGCCCTTAAAACTAGTATACGGATTTTCCAATGTATACCTCATCATGGCATCGAGGGTCCTCTTTTTTGGCCGTTATTTTGGTATTTTTTCCCTCTTTGTGGCAAGCGTCTATGCGGCAGGTCTTGAAGTACAAAAGCCCCTGAATATCATCTTTATAATCGCCCTTGCCACCCTGGTGATTACCCTGGGGGTACCTATTGACGGCCTTTCCTGGGACTCAAGCCTCAGTATGAACAGCGGGTATACCGCCATGTTCAACATGGTTGAGACAGGCATCGTCTTAATAACCATGGTGAGTTTCTTCGTTTCCGCCTATTCCCGGGGCACCAAAGCCTATATTTTCATCAGCATCGGATCCTTCATGGTCTTTCTCGGCAGGAACATCCTCCTCAACGCCGACACCTGGATAAGCCCGGTCCTCGGCCTCTTACTCCTTGCCCTGGGGACCCGCTTTATCTGTACCGAGCTACACCAGGTATATCTCTGGCTTTGAAAGCGGCTCCACCAAGACCGGGCAGTCCTATGGTTTTTCCGGGCTTTGCGGCTTTTTCCTCACCACAACGATCTTCTTTTTTGGGATATCCGGCGGGACCTGTACAGTGCCCTGCACCACCTTTGGCGCTGCTTTCTGCGCCGCTGCTTTTGCGGCTTTTTCCTGTTTTTTTTCTAATTTTCTCTGAGCAGCCGCTGCTTGCTGTTCCTCGACCATCTTCGGCATCTCGAAGATACGCCACCCAAATTTATTGACTAAATGGGGCAGTGTTTCCAGCCAATCTGCAGGGAGCTGATAACCTGCATGATCATGGGCTTGAGCATTGCGATCAATCAACGCAGCGAAGTTTTCCATGTTCAGTGCACCAGAGTCGATCATATCCTGAAGATACACCAATGCGGGAAAAATATAATGGGTTTGCGTCAAATGTTCTTTTTGGTTGTTGTCCATTCTCTCAGATCCCTCCTCCTACCATACCACCACACCGTTCCGCTTCTTCAATTCCAAGCTTCGCCATAGCAAATCCTCCTTATGCTTATGCAGATAATTTACAGAACTTTTTCGATTCTGTCAAGAATCTGATCCTTATGGACAAACCGTTATGGTCCATGCTATACCCTGTAGTATGCCTATAAAGATTCCAGTAGCTTTACCTGCTTATCATGCCCTCCAGGAGGAACGTGTCTTTGTTATGGCGGATATCCGGGCTGTCCATCAGGATATCCGGCCCCTCAAGGTGGCTATCGCTAATCTCATGCCCACAACCCTGGATACGGAAGTCCAATTGCTCAGACTCCTCAGCAACACGCCCCTGCAGGTGGATATAACCCTCCTGCGCATGGGAAGCCACGAATCCCATAACGCCCCGCCAGGACATCTTGAACGGTTTTATGTCAGTTCCGACAAGATCATGCGTGAACGGTTTGACGGTCTCATCATTACCGGTGCGCCAGTGGAGACCTTGGCCTTTGAAGAGGTTGACTACTGGGATGAACTGACGGAGGTATTGGATTATTCTTCCCAGAATGTGTGGTCCACCCTGCATATCTGCTGGGGCGCCCAGGCCGGTCTCTACCGGCGATACGGCATCCCCAAAAAGCCGTTGCCTCAGAAGCTCTTCGGCATTTTCCCCCACCAGGTCCATGAACAGCATAGCACCCTGTTCCGGGGCTTTGACGACGAATTCCTCGCCCCCCAGTCCCGGCATACTGCCAGCGACCGGGATGCTATTGCTGCGGAGCCGGCCCTCACCATCCAGTCGGAAACCCCGGAAACAGGGGTGTTCATCGTAACCGCCCGGGAGGGCCGGGAGATCTACGTTACCGGCCACCTGGAATACGATCCCCTGACCCTGGACCGGGAGTACCGCCGGGATATAAGCAAAGGGCTTCCCATCGCCACCCCTCGGAACTATTACCCTGATGACAATCCCGCCAAAACGCCGGTGGTCCGCTGGCGTGCCCATGCCCATCTCTTTTTTTCCAACTGGCTTAACTATGTGTACCAGGAGACCCCCTTTAATCTTGCGGATTTAGGGGCTGAGTAGGACTTTCTCTACGCACGAGAAGAAGATAGTCCGCGAATTACGCGAATTAACGCGAATGGATTAGATAGCTATCCTTGAGTCTGTGCCGAAAGCCCTGCGAGAGCACGTGAAAGAAGCGGCGAGGATATAAGGGCAATG
>JAITQK010000079.1 GCA_031288975.1 Treponema sp.
AAGCAGGAACCGCAAAGAACTGGGATGACGCGATTGGCGCCGCTAATAAAACAATAGCAGCAGTTGCAGAATTTGAGGCCCTTGCAACAAAAGCAGCGACTGACACACTTGCGGCGGCATAGGAACGGCTTGATTGGGCAAGCTCTATCGGGGCTAAAACCCAGTTCCCGAATCCCTATAACCGGGCTGATTCTTCGTATAATGATGCGGTAAAGGCTCAGAATGCAAAGAAACCAGGTGATGTGATTACCGCTGCCAATAAAACAATAGCAGCAGTGGCGGAAATTGAGGCTCTTAAAGCAAAAGAAGCAACCGGCGCGATTACTACGGCAAAGGAGCGGCTTGACAAGGCACGAGCTATCGGAGCGGATACCCTGTTCCCCGCGGCGTATAACAAAGCTGGAGCAGCCTATAATGAAGCGCTAACAGCTCAGGCTCAGAAAAACTGGGACGATGCCATAGCCGCGGCCAGCCGGGTGCTTGTCATGATTGCTGAAATTGAAAACCTCAAAGCACAACAAGACGCTGCTGTAGCGGCAGCAGCCGCTGCCGCCGCCGCTGAAGCGGAAAGACTGAGAGCGCAGGAAGTGGCTGCCGCAATTGCCGCAGCAAAAGAACGGCTTGATTGGGCCACTGGTATCGGGGCTAAAACACAGTTCCCCGATCCCTATAAGCAGGCCGATTCAGCGTATAATGACGCGGTGAAAGCTCAGGGGTCAAAAACCTGGGATAATGCGATGAGTGCTGCCAGTACAGTACTTGCAGCAGTTGCTGAAATTGAGGCCCTTAAAGCACAGGAGGCAGCTAACGCGATTGCCACGGCAAAAGAACGCCTTGATGGGGCACACTCTCTTGGAGTAGATACCCTATTCCCCGATGCATATAAAAAAGCTGGAGCAGCCTATAATGAAGCTGTGGCAGCTCAAGCTCAGAAAAACTGGGACGATGCCATAGCCGCAGCCAGTCGGGTGCTTGTCATGATTGCCGAAATTGAAAACCTCAAAGCACAACAAGATGCTGCTGTAGCGGCGGCAGCAGCCGAAGCGGAAAGACTGAGAGCGCAAGAAGTGGCTACCGCGATTGCTGCAGCAAAAGAGCGGCTTGATTGGGCCACTGGTATCGGAGCTAAAACACAGTTCTCTGATCCCTATAACCGGGCCGATTCAGCGTATAATGACGCGGTGAAGGCTCAGGGGGCAAAAACCTGGGATAACGCGATGAGCGCTGCGGGTACAGTACTTGCGGCGGTCGCTGAAATTGAAGCCCTTAAAGCACAGGAAGCAGCTAACGCGATTGCCGCAGCGAAAGAACGCCTTGATGGGGCACGCTCCATTGGAGTAGATACCCTGTTCCCCGATGCGTATAACAAAGCTGGAGCAGCCTATAATGAAGCCTTAGCAGCTCAGGCTCAGAAAAACTGGGACGATGCCATAGCTGCGGCCAGTCGGGTACTTGTCATGATTGCCGAAATTGAAAACCTCAAAGCACAACAAGAGGCGGCAGCAGCAGCGATTGCCGAAGCCCAAAGACTTCTCGCCCAAGAAGTGGTGGCCATACTTGCCAGTGCAAAAGAACAGCTCGATTGGGCAGCCTCCATAGGGGCAGATACCCAGTTCCCCGCTGAATATAACCAGGCAGGAACGGCCTATAACGACGCACTGGAAGCCCAAGCTCAGAAAAACTGGAACAATGCCATAGCTGCAGCAGAACGAGCGACTGCAGCGGTTGCTGAAATTGAAAGACTAAAACTAAAAGAAGCACAAGATGCGCTTGCTGCAGCAAAAGAGCGGCTCGACTGGGCCGCTTCGGTAGCAGCGGCTATCCACTTCCCCGGCGCGTTTACCGAGGCTCAAGATGCGTATCATGAGGCAGAACGCGCACTTGCTGAGAATGACTGGGCAACAGCGCTTATTAACGCAAACAAGGTGCTTGCTTCGCTTGCATCGGTTCATGAAATTTTCCCATTACCTGCGCAGTATCTGGTGAGAACCTGGCAGGCAGTAAGGGATTGTCTTTGGAACATAGCCGGGTATCCCTGGGTATACAACGATCCAACCCTCTGGAGACGAATATACGATGCAAACAGGTCCAAATTGCCCAATATAGACAATCCGGATTTCATCCTTCCCGCGGTCATCCTAGATATTCCGAGTATTCGGGGGGAACAGCGTGAAGGGATTTGGGATGAGGATCGTGTGTACGAGCCGCTTCCCTGAGAGATTCTCATTGCAATATAGCTCAGTGTTGTCTCAACACTGAGTTTATTTAAAAAAGATAAAAAAAATCTTCAAAATTAAAGCAATCTTCTCATTCTATGCCTTATTAGAGTAGAACCCAACATGAAGTTTTTTTACGTTCATGTTTTAAAAAGGTTCTGAGGAGGTTTCTATGCCAAAGCAGTATCCCGGTAGACCGGTATGCTCCAACCCTTTAAGTCTTAAAAGGCTTTTGTGTCTCGTCTATGTATGCGCCCTCTATGTATATGCCGCATGCTTAGGTACCGTAGTGCTGTCCCTTACGAGTTGTCAGCAGCCAAATGATCCGGTTGATATAGACAAGCCTAGTGTGGAAAGTCCCACAACACCGGATAATCCCACTACGCCGAACAACCCCACACTACCGAACAACCCCACACCACCGGATAGTCCCACAACACCGGATAACCCCGCAACACCGGATAGTCCTGCAACGCCAGACAGTCCTGCTACACCGAATAACCCCACAACACCGGATAGTCCCACTACGCCGGATAATCCTACAACACCAGGCAGTCCCACCACCATGGAGTTTAACGACGTTGCAGACCTCAAAACATACCTGGAGGGATTATCAGAAAATACAGAAGACAATCCCTATCCGGTTAAGGTGAACGGGGTTAATTTGAGCAGTACTGGTGCGGAAGATACCTTAAAAGCCCTGTATAGCGCATTACTTCGTTATGTCGAACTGGATCTGACAGACTGTGTTGGGATCAAATTTGCCAATATAACCCCAGATACAGCTCCCAATAAGGCAAAAATTGTATCTATTATTCTGCCGGATACGGTAACTACTATTGATGTCAATGCCTTCGTGGGCTGTACCGCCCTAAAATCAGTATCAATGCCCAAGGTAACCTATATAACCAATGGTGCATTCAAATCTTGTGAAAAACTTGAATCGGTGTATATGCCTGAAGTATTGACAATAAAAGAAAGTGGATCAAATGCTAATACCAGTGCGTTCTATAAATGCACCGCCCTTACTTCAGTATCTTTACCCAAGATCGCGTCTATTGGCAAGAACACCTTCTATGGTTGTACCGCTCTTAGCTCCATTACTTTGGGGACTGAACCACCAGACTTAGGAACCGATGTATTTAAGGATACACCTCTGTCGGCAATTTATGTTCCCGCTGCTGCGCTTACAGCCTATCAGGGTACGGGCAAGGAGAATTGGGCAGACTTAAAAGCTAAAGTTACGGCCATAGCGAACTAATGCCTGTTCCTGGGCTGCAGGGGTCTTGATAGATCCTAAAAAACAGGTTTACTCTACATAAGGATTCCCTCAAAACTCAGTGAGTTTTGAGGGAACTTCCTTATTTCACTTTGTAGTTATGGAGAGTTATGGATTCTTTTAGTATTGGTATTGTGGTTTCTCTTGGATTTCTGATGCTGTGTTCAGCTTTTTTTTCCGCAAGTGAGATGGCTTTTTCCTCATTAAACCGAATCAAATTAAAAAATATGGTCTCCCAAGGGCACAAGAGGGCCGCCTTAGCCCTTACCTTGGTGGAAAATTATGATAAGCTCTTGTCCTCGGTGCTCATTGGGAATAATATCGTCAATATCATGTCCTCCTCCCTGGCTACGGTCCTGTTCGTCGGATTCTTTGGCAATGCCGGGGTGAGCCTTGCGACCCTGGTGATGACCATTTCAGTGCTCCTCCTCGGAGAAATCACCCCAAAGACCCTGGCCAAGGAAGCGCCTGAACAATTCGCCATGTTTTCCGCTCCCCTGCTGAATCTTATTGTTTTTGTCCTTGCACCAATCAATCGGCTGCTAAGTTTATGGAAACAGGGTATTTTGAATTTATTCAAGGTACAGGGGGACCGGTCTGTTACAGAGCAGGAACTCCTGACCTTTGTGGAGGAGGTGCGCCAGGAAGGGGGTATCAACGAGCGGGAAGAGGACATGATCCGGAGAACCATCGAATTTGATGATATCACCGCCAATGATATTTTTACCCCCCGTATTGATGTGGCCGCAGTATCCCGCTCTGATTCGATGAAGGCGATTGATAAGCAATTCCGCGATACCGGCTATTCCCGGCTGCCGGTGTATAAGGATTCGATTGATAATATCATCGGGGTGATGCTCTTAAAGGACTTTCATCACGAGGTGCTCGGAAGACGGCGGTCTCCGCAGAGTATCATAAAACCGGTGGTGTTCATCACAAAATCCATGAAGATTGCGAAACTCCTTAAAACCTTGCAGGAAAAAAAATCCCATTTGGCGGTGGTGGTGGATGAATTCGGGGGAACTATGGGGATTATTACCATAGAAGATATCGTTGAACAACTGGTGGGCGAAATTTGGGATGAACATGATGATGTGGTGGAACCGATAACCAGACTCGACACGAAAACCTATAAAATATTGGGTAATACCAGTCTGGAAACTATGCTTGCATTTTTCTCGATACACGAGGAAGATGAAAAAAATAAGCTCGAATACCACCGGCACACCACCGTAGGTAATTGGGTCATTGAAAATCTAGGGGGTGTTCCACGGGAAGGGGATGGCTTTAGGTTGCAACACTTGGTCATCACGGTTTCAAAGATACTCCGGCACCGGGTGATGGAAATTACGGTTACCTGGCCGGAAGCGCCAAACGTGGATATAGAAAGGTAACATAAGCGTAAATTTCCTGGTACCGGCCCTTTTAAAGGACCCCCAGCTTTTGGTATGATGACCTATGATTCAATACCTACTTTTTGATTTGGACAACACCCTGTATTCCGCCCGTTACGGTCTTGAGCGCAATGTGGACCGCCGCATCATCGCATATATGGCCAGCTATCTTGGCCTTTCACTGGAAGAGGCGGCAAAGCAGCGACGGGAAGGCATCAAATTTTACGGTACCACCTTGGAATGGCTCAGGAACGAAAAGGGCCTCAGCGATGTTGAAGCCTATTATGCGGCAACTCACCCTGAAGGAGAGGCAGATACCCTCCCCCCGAATCCAATGCTGCGGAGCTTCCTCGAAAGCCTCCCCCTTCCACGGGCGATACTCACCAATTCCCCCCGGGAACACGTTGACCGGATCCTCAATAAGCTCGAAATCCCGGAAGACCTCTTTACCCATATATTTGACATACGACGGAACGGCTTCAAAGGAAAGCCCAATGCGGAAGTTTTTTACCAGGTTCTCGCGGTCCTGGGAACCAAGCCGGAAACCACCCTTTTCATCGACGATTATCCCCCCTATATGGAGGGCTACCTTGCCCTGGGTGGGAAAGGGCTGCTTCTTGATGAGGAAAACGCCTACCCCGACTATCCCCATCCCCGCATTCGAGAGCTGTGGGAACTCACCAGTTACTTAAAATAAGTGAGGAGCTACGTATACACTCCTCACGCTTCACTATAACACCCCCTTTCGCTTCTTCCACCGGATGTACACCTGTCGTCCGGTGCTGTTTTCCTGGGGCCGTTCCTCGGTTTCAAACTGACTTATGGCCCGGAATAGGTCTCCCAGCTTTTTAAAGCCGTAATTCCGAGGGTCGAATTCGCTGGATCGGAGGGTGATTTTCTGGCCCACCCCGCCGAGGTAGGCCCAGCCGGATTCATCGGCCAGGTCGTCCACCGTATCCCGGAGTAGTTTCAGGAGGCGGCGGTCCACCTTGAACTCCTTGCGGATCCGGGATGCCGGCTTCGTGTCGTCTTCATCCCCCTCACCATCCTCCTGCACATCCCGGAGAATTTCGGTGTAGATGAACTTATCGCAGACCGAGACAAAGGCCCGGGGAGTTTTCTTTTCTCCAAAACCGTAAACCGTACGGCCGCTTTCCCGGACTCGTGCGGCAAGACGGGTAAAATCGGAATCACTTGAAACAATACAGAAACCATCAAGCTTTTCGCTGTAGAGCAGGTCCATAGCATCGATGATCATGGCCGAATCTGTGGCGTTCTTTCCACTGGTATAGGAAAACTGCTGAATAGGCTGGATGGCATATTCCAGGAGCTTCTCCTTCCAGGAGCGAAGATTGGTACTGGTCCAGTCGCCATAGATTCGTTTGACACTGGCAACACCGTATTTGGCAACCTCATCCAGAAGTCCCTCAATAATGGCGGGCTGCGTATTATCCGCGTCGATGAGGACTGCAAGTTTAGCCTGACTCGCTTCCATCTGCGGGCTTGAAAAGGGCAACAAAGGCATATCATTCTCCAAAATATAGAAGGTCTAATCCGCTATAAAACACCATTTTTTTACCTGCCGAAAAAGCTCAATTTGCCGAATCTATGCATTTTACCGCTATTCCGCTTGCCCCCTTCCTCCATGACTTTGAAAATGAAAGCCGCAAAGGCAGTGGTATCACCGGCAGAACCGGAAAATCCCATAATTTGAAAAGGTTCATCCTGGGAAGCAGCCAAAAGCCCCTGGGCAAAGGCCCGGAATGACGCAAGCACCGAAGGCCCCAGGAGATCCGGGGCATCGCCTTTTCCTCCCCCGGCATCAATCTCGGAACATACCAAGGCCAAGGTCCCTGTTTTCCTCATCTTAAATACGGCGGTCAACTCCTTAACCAGAAAAAACCACCCCTTTATATGATCGTTTATCATGGTTTCAATATCGGCGGAAGCAAGTTCCCCAGGGCGTTTATGTACTGAAGGAGGGACGCATACCAAAATAGCCTCATTGATATGCTCAAGCCGGTTTTCAGCGGCGAGGATCAGGGTACGAGCCGAAACAGGACTTCCCGGATTCCAGAGGAGTGGAATCTGCGCCTCCCTTGGCTCAGTAGTCTTATCCTGGCCCGGATCAAAGACACGATTGGGAATCACGGCGGTGGCAAAACGTTCAACCCGTTTTGCCGTTTCCGCCCTAATAGCAGCAAACAGAGCGGATTCATTTCCTGCGATTAAAATACCCCGGGTCATGTTTATAGTGTATATATCCGACCTCATTAAAGCAATCACCATAACCGGAGATATTCAACAAGAAGTTAGCTCATCCATACAAATAAGCCTTCGATACTCCAGGGCTTCACTTTCTTGGATACATGGTACTATAATGATGAAACTATTGAAATATGATCCGAGGAGCATCATTATGCAGCCATATCAAAGACTTGCGGCCTTAGGGATCGCTATCCCTGACATTGTACTTCCCCGGCCTGAGATGGATATCACAAAATGGGCGGTTATCGCCTGCGATCAGTTCACCCAAGACCGGGATTATTGGGAGATGGTGAAGGATACCGTGGGCGTGGCCCCATCCGCCTTTCATTTGATTTTACCCGAAATATACCTTGAGGATGGTGACCGGGAAGAACGGATCCGTAGTATACATCGTACCATGGACGCATACATGGCAGCGGATATCCTGGCCGAGCCCCGGCGAGGTTGTGTCTATGTTGAGCGAAGTACCCCCCAGCATCCCCTCAGACGGGGACTCGTGATTGCGGTGGACCTGGAACAATACGACTGGAAGCCGGAAACCCAGTCCCTCATCAGGGCAACCGAAGGAACCGTCCAGGAGCGGCTCCCGCCGCGTATGGCAGTCCGTCGGGGAGCGCCCCTGGAGATTCCCCATGTGATCCTCCTCATTGATGATGGGGAAGATGTACTCTTACCCGGTTTGGGGGAACGGGCAAAAAAGAAGCTACCCCTGTATAACACCCCCCTGATGATGGATTCCGGCGGTATTTCAGGCTGGCTCCTCGACCAGGAAGCTGATTGGGCATACCTTGCGGAAGGACTGGAAAGGCTTGTCCAAGGCAGCGCTCAGTACGGGGAGGGCACCCGCTTCCTCTACGCGGTGGGTGATGGGAACCATTCCCTAGCCGCAGCCAAGGCGGTTTGGGAGGAATACAAAGCCCTCCATGCCGGAACCCCCAGATTAATGGAACATCCTGGCCGCTGGGCCTTGGTTGA
>JAITQK010000129.1 GCA_031288975.1 Treponema sp.
CGCCGAAGCGCGCGCTCCTTTTTTACGGGATTTAGCGGTCTTTTATATTGAGGAAGCGGCCATAGAAGGGGTGAATCATGATGTTGCCTTTGCCCAGATGTGCCTGGAAACGGGGTTTCTCCGGTATGGAAACCTGGTAACGCCGGATATGAACAACTTTGCCGGTCTGGGGGCCATAGGGCCTGAACAGCCGGGCCTCTCGTTCCCGGATCCCCGCACCGGTGTCAGGGCGCAAATTCAGCATCTCAAGGGCTACGCCACAGACACGCCGCTCAAGCAGGAACTGGTGGATCCCCGATACCGCTGGATCCGCTACGGCTCGGCCCCGGCAATCAGAGGACTTGCCGGAACCTGGGCCGCAGACCGGCAATACGCCGTGAAGATATCTGATATCCTTGAACGGCTCTACGCCTTTGCTTTCGGGAGTCCTAGCCGATAAGGCGGGAGCGTTTTCGACCAGGGGCGCTGCCCCCGGACCCCCGCTGGGAGGCCAGGGGCCTCCCAGACCCACCATAAAAAAAATTATAGTGTCTGCTTGAGGGATTGGATATGTTCAATCACCGCGTTACCAGATACCAAAAGGGCGGCGGATTCATTCTTGATCTTTGCTATCAAGCCGTTGACATCATGCATCGCCTGAATGACTTGCTGACTGCCGTTATTCTGGGTTTCAACCGCATTCTTGATAGTCCCCTCTTCATTTTTTACCGAGTCGACCAGGGAGACGATGAGATCAAACTGCTCCTGGGCCTGGAGTGAAGACTTGGTGGAATTATCGATCAGAGCTTTAATGTTATTGAGGCTCTTGGCAATTTCCTCAGCCTGATGCCCGGAATTGGTGGCAAGTTTCCGGATTTCCCCAGCAACCACCGCAAAGCCCTTACCAATGGCGTCCCCTGCATGGGCCGCCTCTATTGCCGCGTTCATGCCGAGGACACTGGTCTCATCAGCAATGTCGCCGATAACCTTACAGGCTTCGATCAGCGCGTCGGACTGAATGGCAACCTCGGCGATCAAGCCTCCGATTTCAGAGATCCGGTTCTTCCCCTCAACAGAAGAAGCATTGAGTTTCAACACGGTCTGGGCGTTATGTTCCAGGTTTTCATAGATGGACCGGATGTTTTGCACCATCTGCTCAACCGCAGTAGAAGAATTCTGGACACTTACAGCGGTTTCATTGATATTACTGGACAGGGAGCCAATACCTTCGATGCTTTTATGCATCTCATCCAGGGTATGACCATAGACCGTGGTGATCGTATGCTCAATCTCCTGTTTATGCTGTTCATTGATCATCTTTTTCTGGATTTCAATGAAATGCCGGCAGTTCTCAGGCTTATTGAGGCCATTAATGATAGCCACCGCCATCTGTTCACAATTCACATACCCGCAGGAACCGCAATCGAGGATATCCTTTGGACCTTTCTTGTACATTTTTAAAAACAGGCCCTGGATCTCCTGCCGGGAAGGGAATTTAACCAGCCGCTTGAAAATCGCGGAACGGTCGGTATAGGAGCGGTCATAAAGCCCCTCCTCCCAGTAGTCATTGAGGAGCTTTTCAAGTTTGCCTTTCCCCAAGGGCCGCTTGTATCCCTTGGTATTGCCATAATGGGCACGGGCCGTGACGCTTCGTTTTTCAACGCTCTCTTCCAGTTCATCGATATGCTTTCCCCGGGCAGTCGTGGCAGGCCCGCCGTTACAACCCATCCGGCAATTAAGACAATCCACGAGACTGTACATGGGGGTCTTCTTGTTCTGCATGGTTTTTCCTAACCTGGCCAGGTAATCATAGACTTCGGGAGACCCTTCTATCTTCCTGGTATAACTTGCCACATCCCGATCATACCGTTCAATGGTACGCATAAGACCTCCAGGCGTGGAAAACAGTACCGCCCGTTCGGCAGGAGGATTGTCGTAGGGAAGGCTTTCGTATTGGGAGATACGATCCTTGGTGCGGTCCAGGTAATCCTGGATGGACTTAAAAGTCACGTTGTAATCACCAATACCAACCGCATCGAATTCCCGCCGTTTTGAGTAACAAGGTGAAATGGCGGCGATTTTATGGCTCGCGTATTGAGGATAATATTTTTTAATCATCTTCATGGTATGCATCATGGGACTGTCCGCCGGCGCCAGATAGGGTATGAGTTCAGGCCGGTACATTTCGATGAAGGTCACCAGGGTCGGACAGGGCTGGGATATGATGAGCGGAGGATGTTTCTTATGCCGATAGGCAAGATAAGACTTCACCGTAAGCTCCGCCCCAAAACTGACATCAAAGAGCGCTTTGACCCCGAGTTTCTTTAAAAAGCCATTTACTTTGAGATAGTCTCCGCCGAAACTGGCGGCGATAGCAGGAGCCACAATAGCTACTATTTTCGTGCCTGCCTTGAGAGCCTGGAGAAAAGTGTCAAAATCATCAATGCCGATCCGGGCATTATGACTACAGGCATGGATACATTCGCCACAGCCGATACAGAGATCGCTATTAAATTCAACTACATCCCCTACCCCGTTATTGCACATCTTCACCGGACACGCCATGATACACCGATGACAGCTAACACAGTTCTCTTTAATGATCCGGATAACCGGTCGTAATCCGTTGTTGCTCATTGTATCAAATCCCTCCTCCCCTACCTTAATACTGACTCAAAACGAGTAAATCGTTCCTTTTTTATTATAACATATTTTTACCAGTTATTTTATTTATTAACATTTAATTATCTTGTGAGTCGCAAATTCGTAAGATTACACTATATATAGGGTATCTTTGTATCATTAAAACACCATATATAGTGCCGAAATATAATAAATTCGAGAATTTGCCACTCTTAAGTAATTATATAAAATACTCCTAAACTGGTAAAAAGACAAGGTTACTGATAACCATCATAAAACGGGGCAAGGGACTTGTAAGAGGTTCCTACTTTTCGTATTATGTATTTATTGATGTTGCTATAAAACGAAGGAGACCTTATGAAGGTACAAGAACTTAAACATCCTGCATTAAAAAAGTGGGTTGAAGAAGCGGTTACCCTGATGACCCCTGAATCAGTTGAAGTCTGTGATGGAAGCCAGGCTGAATATGACCGGATGATCCAGATCACTATTGACGAGGGACTTGCCACCCCCTTAAATCCACAGAAATTGCCGGGCTGTGTACTGTTCCGCTCAGACCCCTCTGATGTGGCGCGGGTGGAAAATCGCACCTATATCGCCTCGAAGCACAAAGACGACGCAGGCCCCACGAACAACTGGATCGACCCCAGTGAGTTGAAAACAACCATGAGCGCCCTCTACAAGGGAAGTATGAAGGGCCGTATTATGTACGTGATTCCCTTCTCTATGGGGCCGATTGGCTCTGATATCGCCAAGATCGGGGTGGAAATTACCGATTCCCCTTACGTGGTGGCGAATATGCACAT
>JAITQK010000194.1 GCA_031288975.1 Treponema sp.
ATGTTTTAAATATACCAAATATAAAAAGAATCGTCAAGAGAAAAATCGCATATTTTTGATTTTTTATGCCATTCGTCTGCGGTGCAATCCGCGGCAAAAAAATTTCCGAATTTATTCAAAAACCCCTTGCCTTTGCCGGAATAATTTAGTATTCTATAAACATATCCATTCTGGTGAGAACCTTCTTCCAGGATATGGAGCATAAAACACAGGTACCTTGTGAACCAAGATTAGTTCTGGTTAAACGAGGGTGAGGCCATATAGATAGTCTTCCACCCCCAAGGTTCCCGGGGGTGTTTTTTTTACCCCGGACAGTATGTTAGAGAGGAGGCTGCTTTATGAAGCGGATTGCGGTAATTGGCGCGGTTCTGGAAAATCCCCAGATCAGTCAACAGCTTTTTAACGAAACGGTTGCCCAATACAAGGGTATTGTTAAAGGCCGTCAGGGGATACCCTTTGACGAGGAAGACATAGCGGTGATTTCCCTGACCCTGAAGGGGGAGCTGGATGATATTAACGCCCTCACGGGAAAGCTCGGCAACCTTCCCCATGTTACGGTGAAGACCGCCGTATCTAACGTGCTCAAAAATGAAAAGGAGGGGGCATTATGAGTGACGTTTTTATCGATAAAGACTATATTGAGGGGCTGCTGGTTCAGGCAAAGCAGGTTGACGACGCAACTATCAACGCTTCTTTGGATAAGGCGGAACGTTTTGAGGGACTGAATCACCGGGAAATCGCCGCCCTCCTCGTGAGCGACAACCCGGAGCATCTCAAGCGGATCTTCTCCATTGCCGGGAAGATAAAGCAGCATATCTACGGCAACCGTATCGTGATGTTCGCGCCCCTCTACGTGAGCGACTATTGCGTGAACCGTTGCGCTTATTGCAGCTATAACTGTGGCCACAAGTTTGGCCGGAGTAAACTCACCCAAGATGAGGTCCGGGAGGAGGTGCGCCTGTTGGAAGCTATGGGGCACAAGCGGATTGCCCTGGAAGCAGGTGAGCACGACAAGGAATGTCCCATCGACTATATCCTGGAGTGCATGCACACCATTTACGACATGAAATTTGAAAACGGGGAAATCCGGCGCATCAACGTGAACATTGCCGCCACCACCGTGGAAAATTACCGGAAACTGAAAGAGGTCGGCATCGGAACGTACATCCTGTTCCAGGAAACGTACCACCAGCCCACCTACGAAAAGGTGCACCTTGGCGGGCCAAAGCGGGACTACGCCTACCATCTCACCGCCTTTGACCGCGCCCAGGAGGCAGGCATCGACGATGTGGGGGGTGGGGTGCTTTTTGGCCTGGCAGACCCCTATTTTGAGGTTCTGGGTCTCATGATCCACAACGAACATCTGGAAGAACGGTTCAATGTTGGGTTTCACACCATTTCCGTGCCCCGGCTTTGTCCAGCAGAGGGCATAAACATAGCCGATTTTCCCCACCTGGTAGATGATGCTACCTTTGAGAAGATTGTGGCCATTATCCGGCTGGCCGTTCCCTTTACCGGGATGCTTCTCTCCACCCGGGAGAACCACGCCATGCGGAGCAAGCTCCTCAAGATAGGCATCTCTCAGATCAGCGCCGGTTCCAGCACCGAGGTTGGAGGGTACGCGAAACGGGAACGGCAGGAACAGACCAATCCCCAGTTTTTCGTGAGCGACGAACGGACCGCCTTGGACATCATCACCGAACTCATGGACGACGGCTACATTCCCAGTTTCTGCACTGCCTGTTACCGGAAAGGCCGCACCGGGGATCGCTTCATGAGCCTGGCTAAGTCAGGGCAGATCAAGAACGTCTGTCTTCCCAATGCCCTCACAACCCTCTGTGAATACTCCATAGACTATGGCAACGAGCTGTTTAAGAAAAAGGCCAACGCTGCCATCAAGCGAGAGATCCCTGGTATCAGCAACCAGAAGATCCGCGCCTTGACCGAACTGAATGTGGAAAAAATCCACCAGGGTGGCAGAGACTTTTATATCTAGTGAGGAGTGAGTAAGTGCGGTGAGGAGAATCACGAACTATCAAACTCCTCACCCCTAATTCCTCATTAAAAAACTAAAAAAGGAACGCAGTATGGCTGATTATAAGTTGAACAATGATGCTGAATTGCTCCGGCTTATCAGGAGTGATGAGCCACAAGAGGCGGAAGCGCTCTTTGCGGCAGCACGGGAAGTTCGTAATGAACAGTACGGTAATGAGGTGTACTTCCGGGGGCTTATCGAATTCACCAACTACTGTAAGAATGACTGCTATTACTGCGGAATTCGCCGGAGTAACGCAAAGGTTAAACGGTACCGCCTCTCACTGGAACAGGTTTTGAACAGTTGCCGTATGGGGGATGTGCTGGGATTCAGGACCTTTGTCTTGCAGGGTGGTGAAGACCCTTGGTTTACCGATGAGCGGGTCGTTGAAATGGTCGCGGCCATAAGGCAAGCCTATCCGGATCATGCTATCACCTTGTCCATTGGGGAGCGGAGCCGGGCAAGTTACGAAGCCTTTTTCCGGGCCGGGGCAAACCGGTACCTCTTGCGCCATGAAACAGCCAATGATGAACACTACCGCAAGATGCACCCTCCGGCAATGAGCCTCGCTGAACGAAAGCAGTGTCTCTACGATCTCAAAGATATCGGCTTTCAGGTGGGCGCAGGGTTCATGGTGGGAACGCCTTTTCAGACACCGGAGAATCTTCTGGAGGATCTGCGCTTCTTAGAGGACCTTAAACCCCACATGGTGGGAATTGGGCCTTTCATTCCCCAGGCAGATACTCCCTTTGGCGCTTACCCAGGGGGCAGTCTGGAACTGAGCCTCAAGATGGTGGCTCTGACGCGGCTCCTCCTGCCCAAAGCCCTGATCCCCGCGACCACCGCCACAGGAACCATAAACCCCCAGGGGCGGGAAAAGGCCCTCATGGCCGGGGCAAACGTGGTGATGCCCAACCTCTCCCCCAAGGATGTGCGGAAGCTCTATGCCCTCTATGACAATAAGATATGTACTGGCGACGAAGCCGCTGAATGCCGGCTCTGTATGGAAGGCCGGATCCGGAACTTTGGGTTTGTGCCGAACATGGCGAGGGGGGATTATGTGGGGTGGACTGCCCGTGTGGGAACTGGAGCGTAATGAGGTGCGTGCCTATTTAGTGTGAAGACCCCAACGCTGCTCGTTATTTCCGATACCCACGGCAATGTGGCCTCTCTGACCAGTGTGCTGGGATGGGCAAAACAGCGCGGTATTGATGCGCTTGCTTTTCTCGGCGACGGTATTGCTGATCTGTCCCTGGCGGCGGATAGGGCGGATTTTCACCCGCCTTGGAAACTCGTCCGTGGTAATGGTGATTGGCAGACTAATGTTCCCCTGGCTTGTACCATGGAATTCGCAGGCCACACATTCTACCTCTCCCACGGGCATGTAAGCCATGTCGAAGAGGGGCTTGCTTTGCTGATTGCCCAGGCCAAAGCAGTTAACGCAGAGACAGCGCTCTTCGGACATACCCACGTACCTTTTTGGGATGAAATTGAGGGTCTCCTCGTGCTGAACCCTGGCAGCGCAAGCCGTCCCCGAAGCAGCACAGGCCCATCGGTGGCAACTATTGCATGTCCCCCTGACGCATGGTTCATCGTTCACTACTGGAACATTCGGGAGGGATGGCTGGGGGAAAAGACAATCCGGGAAATGACGCTGTAATGGTAACGGTATAAAAATACTGGATTTGCGGGAGTCGGGGCTCCGATATCATCAGTGGGCCGTTCCCACCGAACCTACGGTTCGAGGCGGGAACGAGTCGTCCGCTTTTCGGCTTCGCCTGATACGATCCGAGGGCTCCGCCCCCGGACCCCCGCTGGGAGGCCGGGGGCCTCCCAGACCCACCATTCTTGCACCCGGGCTAACTACTCCTCACCTGTTGCTTGGCCCCGGCGGGCCTACAAAAAACCGTTTCAGACGCAGGGCGTTGGTCAACACTGATACGGAACTCATGCTCATAGCGGCGGCGGCGAATATCGGGTTGAGCAATGGTCCTCCAAAAAGGTAGAGAACGCCGGCGGCAATGGGAATCCCTAGGGTATTGTAACCAAAGGCCCAAAAGAGATTCTGCTTTATATTACGGATCGTCCGCTTGCTCAGATTGATAGCCGCAGGTACGTCCATCAGATCACTCCGCATCAGTACAATGTCT
>JAITQK010000060.1 GCA_031288975.1 Treponema sp.
GCTGCTCTTTTTCCGTGGCGTCCCGTATCTCCTTATCCAGGGCCTCGTATTCCCGCTGGGTACTGATGGAATCCATGTTTTTCTCAGCCCGTTCCCGGGAATTTTCAGCTTCCTGCAGGAGCTCCCGGTATTCCTCTCCTGAAACCTTGGCCTTTTCATAGTCCTGATTTTTTTCAATAAAAGATTTTTTAAGCCGGGCCAACAGCTCTTCCTGGGTCGAGAGTACCTTGGGAATTTCCTGAATGTCATGTTCCAAGCTAATCCGATCTGACAGGATATCCTGTAAGGTCCGTAACTTATCAAAAACTTCTTCCATAATTACGTTATCCCCTCAATAGTATTGGTATGGTGGTCAATTGTCCAAATAATCCTTTAACTTGACACTCCGTTTCGGATGCCGCAAGCGCCGGAGGGCTTTTGCCTCAATCTGCCGGATCCGTTCCCGGGTAACATTAAAACAAAGCCCCACTTCTTCCAGGGTAAGGGAATAGCCGTCTTCAAGGCCGAAGCGCATCTTGAGCACATCCTGCTCCCTGGTCGGCAGCGTGGCAAGCACTCCGGACAGCATTTCCTGCAACAGGGTAAAGGCGGTCTGATTCGCGGGATTTTCCACATCCTTGTCTTCGATAAAGTCCCCAAGGAGGGAATCTTCCTCTTCTCCAATGGGAGTTTCCAGGCTTATGGGTTCCCGTGCCACATTCTTAACCGTTTTTACCCGCTGGGTCGTCCAGCCAAGACGTTCGGCGATTTCCTCATCCGAAGGTTCCCGGCCTAAGACCTGCATGAGCTGCCGGGACTCCCGGACTACCTTGTTGATCTGTTCTATCATGTGTACCGGCACCCGAATGGTCCGGGCCTGGTCGGAAATGGACCGGGTAATGGCCTGCCTTATCCACCAGGTTGCGTAGGTGGAAAACTTAAAGCCCTTCTGGTATTCAAACTTCTCCACCGCCTTGATAAGGCCGATATTGCCCTCCTGGACCAGGTCAAAGAATTGAAGCCCTCGGTTAGTGTACTTTTTGGCAATCGAAACCACGAGCCGGAGATTCGCCTTGATGAGCCGGTCCTTGGCGTTTTTCATCATGATCCTGCCGCGGCTGATTTCCTTGGCCATGAGGTTGATACTTTCAATGGTTTCCTCAAATTCCGCTTCCATCTGGCACAGCTTTTTTTCAGTTACCTGAATAAGCCGTATCTTCTCTTTGATTTCATCGGAACTGAGGCCCAGTTCTTCTTCCAGCCGTTCCCGGTCTTCCCGGATAGTAAGACCCCGGCCCAGGGAGCGCAGTTCCTTGAGGGAACCGACCTTGAGGTGTTTTTCTATCCGTTCCTGTTCTTTTTTATAACGCTTGATTCTTTTTGCGGCCTGAATGAATTTTTCAGAGAAGCCAGCTATTTCATCAGGGTGAATTTCAGCGTTTTCAATAGCCGCCATGATGCGGGTGCGGATGCCGTTCAGTTCCGGATCCTCAAAAATATTCATTCCCCTGGTGATAAGCCGCCGCTTAAGCTCGATATAATTTTTAAGATCCCCCAGGATAGTTCTGAGGGTTTCTTTGTAAAACTGACTGAGCCTCCGGCGTTCAGTCATGTGTTCAGTGATTTCTTTTTTGGAGAGGTTTAATTCCCGAAGGTCTTTTTTTGAAAAGGCTTTCTGGGCAATATGGTAAAATTCAGGGATGATCATACCGGATTTTTTGATCACCCCCTTGATGATGTTTTCCCCATCCTCCATTTGCTTGGAAAGCGTTATTTCCTGCTCTGCAGTAAGGAGGTTCTCCCGGCCTATTTCCCTCAGATAGAGCTTAATAGGATCATCCATGGATGCTTCTTTGTTACTATAAACCAGGCGCTTCTTATCGGCATCCGGGCTTTTCCGGGGTTCCTGCTCCGATTCATCTTCTCCCGAGGCTTCTTCCTCGATGAGCTGGACATTATTTAATTCCAGCAGTACCAGGACCTCTTCGATTTTATCAGAATTGGCAATATGTTCAGGGAGATAATCAGAAAGTTCCTCATAGGAGAGGGTTTTCTTTTCCTTCGCATATTCAATCAGCTTCATAACAGCGGGATCAAGCTGCAAATCCGTCATGTTATTTTCCTTCAATCGAAATCTTCCTTCAATCGCAATCGGCGTAATTCGGCGTCAATATGCATTTTTTCGTCCAGGAGGTCTTCAAGCGAGGTTTCACCCCCTATCCCGGCCTCCGCCTTTACAATACGCAATTTCATCACAATGTCGTCCAGCCGGCGCCCAAGTCGTTTTTGCTCAACCCGTTTAATGCCGTCTGCAACAAGCTGTTCAGGGTTTGCCGCAAACTCATTCGACGCCCCCCGTTCAATAACAAAATTCCGTACATGAGGAGCGCTTATGCGGGATAAAAGCGCATCCATTCCCAACTCATCATGGGCATAACACTCTTCTAGGGCAATAAAGATATCCTTGGCACAAGGATCCTCAATTTCCTTAATCGCAAGCCTTGAACGAACCTCTGGATACAAGCGCTGATGGATCGACACCACAGCGAACAAAAAAAGCTCGTCATTCATACGAATCGCCGATGATGGCCGGACTGCCTCCTGGCTTTTGTTCCCCAGAGCAGTCTTACGATAATCATCCGCTACCGCCCCCCGGTCAACCCCAAAGGCCGCGGCTATGGAGCTAATACACGCATCTCTTGAAACTTCCGAATCCAGGGTTTGTAAATAAGGAAACAGAAAAGCAACCCCCCGTGCTTTCCCCTCAGAACTGGATACATCGAACAAAGCCCTGCCGCGATCCATAAGGTATTTAAAATCATTTATAGTATATTTTACCCTTTTTTGCAATACCTCAGCCCCGGCTTCTTTTAAGATATCCGCAGGGTCTTTAAACCGGGTCTGTCCCGGCGCTTCTGCTCCCTTTTCCCCAGCGGGATCACCACCGGGAACCACCACCCCGGCGGCAAGGCCATTGTTCCTGCAGGTCAGGATGGCCTTAACCACCGCGTTCTGCCCTGCAAGATCCGCATCAAAGATGAGGAAGACCCGATCCGCCCAGCGACGGAGGAGCTTGGCCTGCTCATCGGTAAATGCCGTTCCCAAAGGGGCCACCGCGTTGGTAATCCCCGCCTGGTGAAGGGCAATCACATCCATATAGCCTTCAGCGATATACACCTCCCTGGTTTTTCGTATTTCCGGCTGGGCCAGATCAATGGCAAAGAGGGTCTGCCCCTTTTTATACCCCTCTG
Organism: Treponema sp.; assembly: GCA_031288975.1. GTDB lineage: Bacteria > Spirochaetota > Spirochaetia > Treponematales > Breznakiellaceae > JAITNP01. The sequence continues at coordinate 3,231 of JAITQK010000060.1, forward strand.
ATTCCGGAGAATTGATATATTTCGGCCCTTCCCCTCCCATGATCCGCCCGCCAAAAGCAACGGTCCGCCCCTGCCGGTCCGCAATGGGAAACATGAGCCGGTCCGCAAAGAAGCTGGACCGGGGATACTTAGGCGAAAAAAGCCCGGAGGACGCGAGAAACTCCGGGGAGTACCCTTTCCCGGAAAGAAAGGTGAAAAGCCAGCGCCGGTCCGCCGGTGCATAGCCAAGACGGAAACGGTCGATCATTTCATTACACAGCCCCCGAGATATAATATACGCTTTTGCCGCCCTTCCTTCAGGTTTTTCCATAAGAACATAGTGAAAACTTCCCGCCACCCGACTGTATAACTCAGCACGTTCCTCGATCCGTTTCGTCATCCCCGTATCAAGCTGGTCCCCGCCGGTATGTTCGTAGACCACTGGGACGCCGAAGCGCTTGGCCAGGAGTTCCACGGTTTCTGGAAAAGAGAGTTTATCCATTTCCATAATGAAATTGATAATGGTGCCCCCTTTGCCACAGCCAAAACAGTGGTAGAGTTTCAGATCCGGATTCACCGAAAACGAGGGGGTTTTCTCGTGGTGAAAAGGACACAGCCCCAGGTAGCGGCCACTTCGTTTTTCAATACGCACATAATCGCCTACCACGGCCAGGGCGTCTATTTTATCACTTACTTCCTGTATGGTGGCTTTGGTGATATAGCCCATCAGGAGGTGCTCCTTTTTACATAGAGCGCCCCTGCCTTGATATGATCGTCCAGGGTCTTTGAAAAATAATGCCGTCCTGCATCGGCGTCTACCAGCCGGAAATACAGGTACTCGGTGGCCAGGGGATTAAAAGCCGCGTTCAGCGCCACAGCCCCGGGAGCCGCAATGGGACCTGGGGGGAGGCCCGGCCTGATATAGGTGTTATAAGGGTCCCGAATCTCCGTATCCCTGGTGTAGAGCACCTCCGGGTGGGGCTTCCCCTGGATCTCGGTGATCACATATTCCACAGTGGCGCAAGACTGGAGGGCCATGCCTATCTTGAGGCGGTTATAAAACACCCCTGCCATGAGAGCCGCCTCCTCATCCACCCGGTATTCCCGTTCCACTATGGAGGCGATAATGACCCGCCGAAACAGCTCTTCCGGGGGCAGGGCATCAAAATGCCCGGTATCGTTATGGGGTAATTCGCTCAGGCGCTTGAAAAACGTATCTGCCATGACGGTGACCACCTGCACAGCAGGGTAGGTCTTGGGGAACAGATACGTGTCCGGGTAGAGGTACCCCTCCATGGTGGCCCCTGGTATCTGATACGTCGCCAGGAGGTCCTGGTCCGCAGCAGCGGCGAGGAAGTCATCTGCAGCACAGATACCTGCGTCTTCCAGGATCCGGCCGGCCTTTTTAAGCGTTACCCCTTCGGGAATGGTTACCTTGGTGAGGACCTGGCGTCCTGCTACCAGGGTGGCATGGATATGCACCTGACTTGCAGGAATTGCAAGCTGGTAGATGCCTGTTTTGATAAAGGCTTTATCAAACCGGGAAAGGAGGTACCAGAAATACCGGGTTTTTATGATTCCCGCCGCTTCCAGCCGTTTCCCCACGGACAAGGCACTTTCACCCCCGCGGACCTCAAAGGATACGATGCCATCCGGTTCTACCCGCACGGTTTCGTCATCCTCAACGATCACCGGCGCCCGGTCAGGCGGGGCATTGCAATAGATCAACACCCCGGCCACCAATACCAGAGCCACGCAGACCACACCTATGAGGATACTGATAATTTTTATTACACGGAGGATACTCATTCCCGCCTCATCACGATACGGTAAGCTCCAAACCCTCAGTTGCCAGGGTCAGGGTTATTCCCCAGTTATTGATACGTTCAGCATACCTCCGGGCGAATTGGAGGATATTGCCGAGTTTCTGGTCATTATAGCCAGGATCATGGTGAAACAGCACCAGGTGTTTTATCTGCCAATGGGCGGCAAATTCAACTGCCATGCTGAAGGCGCTGTGCCCCCAACTGTACTTTTCAATGGCCTCCCCCAGGGTATACTGGGAATCAATGACCACGAGGTCGGCCTGATCAAAAAAGGCGATATTTTCTTCGTTTTTAATGAAATCCATGGAGGAGAGTTCTACATCCGTGGCATAGACAAACCGGTGTTTCCCATCATTCACCAGATAGGAATATGAACCCCCAGGATGGTTCATCTTTTTAGCGGAAATGACCGCATCATAGAGGGTAATCCCCGAAGTAAGTCCCACAGACAAGGAGTGGAAGGTCTGTTTTGCGGCCATCGTTTCCATACTCACCGGAAAATAGGGGAATACCATCTGCCCTTTCAAGACGGTTTCAAGCTCCCCCTGGGGTGAATAAAAATCAGCGCTCACCGCAGGATCATAGGCAGGGGTAAAGAAGGGCAATCCCATGATATGATCCCAATGGAAGTGGGAGAAAAATATATGATATTGGGTGATTTTCGGCGTGTTCCGTGCCAGGGCATTACCCAATTCCCGTATGCCCGAACCGGCGTCAAAAATAATAAATTTCCGGGGATTATCAAAGGAGACCGTAAGGCAAGCGGTGTTCCCCCCAGTGGTGCCGAAGAGCCAGGGCGGAAGTCCTGCGAGAAACCGCTCCCTGGTTTCAGGGCTTTCAATATCTGCTGCGGTTAAGCGTTCCATAATCGTGGAAATCTTGCTTTTTATCTGAGCAGGCAACTGCGGCACCGGCAGTGAACCGCGGACCCCCCAAAAACGGATATGCATCTATACTCCCCCAAACCGCACAATAACCGGTTCTGTCCGCTGCCGGATTATGGCGGCTTCTATTTCATCCCGGGTATGCAGCACCCCCGTTCCCATACCCGGACAGGATGCTGCCGCCACCTGCCATGCCCCGGGAACAACGAGCAGTGCCTCCCAGAAGGGAAATGTCCTGCATTGCAGGGGACGCCCTTCATACACAGAACATCCATTTTCCCAGAAAATACAATCATAATTAGGTTTTTCTCTGAGGGAAAGCTGCTCTCTCCCCTGTCCCATTGGGACCCATCGACAATAAATATCCACAAAATCAGTATAATCCACCTGTACCGTTGTTGCCAGAAGATTCGCATCTTTTTTGGTGAGAAATACAAAACCGCTCTCATACCGGCAACAGGTTGAACAGCGGGTACAAGAAAAACAGAGACCTTGGGTAAACAACTGTTTCGACATGCCAACTCCAAAAAAAAGGGGGTTGTCCAAAAGGCACGGACAACCCCTTTGGGGAGACAAGGATTTGAACCTTGGAAGGCGGAGCCAACAGATTTACAGTCTGCCCCCTTTGACCACTCGGGAATCTCCCCCAATATTCACTTCAAAGTGCCATCTTTTCCGGCGCCCCGGAAAGCCATCTCCCGGAGTCGAACCGGGGACCTCATGATTACAAGTCAGGTGCTCTAGCCAACTGAGCTAAGATGGCATTTTGAATAATTAAAAATATATCCAAATCAGCGATAAGTGTCAAGTAATTTTCTCTTTTTTTTTCTTTTTTCTCTTTTTTTTCTCTCTGTTTCAAAAAGGTATCATACTCCGCCTTTCAAGGAGCTGATTAAATAAAATACATATAGGAATCATCGGGATCGACGGTGCCCACCAGGGAGGCCAGAGTCTCCCGGTCTATGACTGAGGCGATACGCTCGTTCAGCCGGTCAAATACGATAAGTCTGATGCAGCGCTGGAGCTTTGTTTCAGTGGTGTTGGGAAGAGGTGGATCGCTTATCAGCATATCCCCCTCCAGTTCCCGCAGGGCATCCCCGACGATGATGTCCTGGGGAGGCCGCGCCAGAGTGTACCCACCGAAGGCTCCCTTGACCGACCGGATAAACCCTGCCCGCCGCAGTATCACCGCGACCTGCTCAAGGTACCTGATGGAAATCGTCTGCCGTTCCGCCACCCGTGCCAGAGACACATGGGGTTCATTGATATGCTCGGCAAGATCAATGAGGAGCCGTATGCCGTAACGCCCTCGAGTCGAAATTTTCATATCGTATACTCCATTTTATCCATAGCATAGTAGGCTTCCACCAGATCCGCCAGGGAGATGGAATCAACACAGTCGGTTATGCCCTCGTAGAGATCACGCCAGGTATGCCGCGAGATACAGCCGTCCTGAGCCGGACAGTACTTTAAACCCACACAATCCACCGGTTCCAGGGGACCTTCCACAGCCCGCAGAATATCCCCCACGCTTATCTTATCCGGGGCTTTGCCGAGGAGGTATCCACCTCGGGGACCTCGGATACCCTGGAGGATACCGGCCTTCCGTAAGGGGGTGAATAACTGTTCCAGATATCCATCGGATATGCCGGTGTTTTTTGAGATAGTCCGGGTACTTGCATAGTCCCCATCACGAAGCAGAACCATATACAACAACGCTTCCAAAGAATAACGGCCTTTGGTTGAAATTCTCATGATCGTTTTTTACTCCATTGCAGTATCATTTACATATATCCTATCTAAATTGTAGGATATAGAAGAGGTAAAAACAAGGGATACGCTTATAACTATATTTTTTCCGCCTAATGGGTGCGCCTATGACGCTCATACCGCAAACCCTATTTTATTTCCCGTGTCCGCACGAGCCAGCAATTCGTCTTGACAAAACCCGATCAGCGTATCAATCGAAGGGTCCATGCCGGAAATCACGCTGTCAATGGTACGTTTGCGGGCGATGTTCTCAATCTGTCCCCCTGAGAAATCGTACTGGGAAGCCAGTTTCCGGGCTTCCCCGTCGGACAAGGTCGGTATCATGGTCTGCCAGATGGACTGCCGGGCCGCGAGGTTCGGTTTCGCAAATTCGATTTTATATAAAAACCGCCGTTCAAAGGCGTTGTCCATGTTCTGGGTGAGGTTGGTGGTGGCTATCAATATACCGGTCAGGTTCTCAATTTCCTGGAGGATGATGTTTTGAATGGTGTTTTCGGTTTGAGCCACTGAGCTTTGGGTTACTTCTTTCCGTTTTCCGATAATCGCGTCGGCTTCGTTGAACAGCAGAATCGGCACCGGATCCCCTCCGCTCTCGCAGGTTTCCACATAGGCCCGGTACCGGTCAAAGACCTCTTTGATCCGCTTCTCGCTTTCCCCAAACCACATGCTTTTGGTTTCCGATATGTCCACCATCATAATATCCCGTCCGGTTTCCCGTGCCACCTGATACACCGTTTCGGTCTTGCCAGTTCCCGGAGGCCCGCAGAACAAACAGGCAAAACCGGTATGCATACCGCTGAGGGTCAGGCGTTTCTGAACGGCAATGAAATGTTCAGCCCCCAGGAGCGCTGTAAGCTGCTGTATTTGCTGGGCTTCTTTTGTATTATAAAATAGTTTCTTTTCATGAACCGTATCAGCTAGGATCAAACCCTTCTTGCTTTTTCCCTGCCGTTCCTTGATATGTAATTCCGCAAGCAGCTCCTGCTTGGCCTGATCGGTCAACTTGAAAGACTCCCGGTCGCCGAAGCCCTCGCTGTTGCTGTTTTCAATCAGCCGCCGCTCCATTAATCCGTGATCCCCATCCTCTAACATGGTCTTTATATTTCTAAAGGTAAATTTACTGTCATATATATCATTAAAATCATGAGAACTGATGTTATCATCATCGTTATTGACAAATAAAAGACAAAAAAACAGTAACAGGATCATATCATCATCATTAAGATAGTAACTTTTTATTTTCCGGGAAAAACCAAGCTGCATATTGTCGGCTATCAGGGTGTTTAATTCAGCAACCAGCGCATTGTAGGTCAATTCATTCTCACTACGCTGTTCAAAAAGATTTTCAATCACTGTAAAAAATTCGGTGATTGAAATATGCTCATGATTAGCAGGCGTGAAGGCTTCCCCTTTCCGCAGCGCACCGAGGACCTCCATAGGGACCCGGTACGAAACCGTTCTCCTTCCCCGGCACCCGCAGATGAGTTTCTTGGCTTCCAATGCATCAAAAGCGTCCATGTATTGCAGGAGTTGTATTTTACTGCACTGTATTGATTCTGCTATATCGTTTATAGAAATGGCCTGATCATCGCATCGGTTAAGAAAATGGGAAAACAACACCGCTTCTATAGGCGTGATGTGCAGTTTTTGGGTTACAAAGGAGATATGCGCCTTGGCATTGTCAAAAAAGAATTTACCCAGCCCGTTCTTTTCTGACAGTTCAACAATTTTCTCGAAATGTCCCAGGAGGTTACGTTCTCTTGGTACCGTGAGTTCGCCGATAGCATCCGGCAATACCGGCAGTGCATTGCCGTAGAGGTTGAGGGTTTCCATGGCCTTACAATCGCCGATAGCGTCTGGTAGGGCTGTCAGTTTATTCCACCGGATATCCAGCTCTTCTAAAGCAACCAGGGTACCGATGGTTTCAGGCAGGGACATCAGGTTATTGTGGCTGATGTCCAGGGTGTTAAGGGTCGTCAGATTACCGATAGTTGCCGGTAATGAGGTCAGTCCATTACCCCGAAGGATCAGGACTTCCAGGGCGGCGAGTTTGCCGATCTCCTCTGGCAACACCTTCAGCGCATTGTGACTTATGTCAAGATATTCCAGGGCAGTGAGCCTACCGATACCATCGGATAGTTCTTTGAGGTTGTTTTCACTCAGATTGAGCACCGTAACATGGGTCAATTCCGCGAGTTTTGGTGGAATTTGCTCTAATCCAAGGTCTGAAAGGTCAAGTTCCGTTTCACCGGTTTCACGACAGCGGCTGATACGCTGCAGGGCTTCCAGATTACCGGGTATGTATATTGTTTCCATAAAATATAAAGTATATAATCAAAACACGGTTTATGCGCCACAACAATGCTTGTATTTTTTCCCGCTTCCGCAGGGGCAGGGTGCGTTGCGCCCCACCTTAGGCTCGGTGCGGACTACAGTCTCAGGCACAATATCCCCCTCCTCATAGAACCACCGGCTGTTTTGTTTCTTAAACCGGGCACGCTCATGGTGGATATCCCGGAGCCCGTTCCGTTCATAAGTCGCCTCAAACTCCACGGTCCCCTGGGCATCCTCAGGACCGCCCTGGATAACCGATAGGATCTTAAGCCCCAGCCACCGGGACTGCTCGCTCCAGTTCCGAGTCTGCTGAACATCGATCTCCCCTTTGGCTTCCTCTTGATTCACGGCAGAGGTGGCGATGATGTAATCAACGGCATGTTCCACATAGGCGGAATACCGGCTCCGCATGAGGGCTTCTGCGGTGAGGGGGGTACGCACACCGGTGATATAAGGTTCACAGCACTCGGTATACGCAAGGCCGGAACCGCAGGGACAGGGTTTCATGATAATACCTCTAATAAGGCGGTGATATCCGCCGGAATGATGCGGGCATCCACCCGCCGTTCCATCACCTTTTTAAGGGATAGGGGAACCGGAACCGGCCCAGTGAGGGGTTCCACGGTTTTGGCAAACTTTGCTGGGTGGGCAGTAGCCAGGACTGCGAGAGGGCCAGGGGGCAAGACCTTCTGCCCCCGCAACCGATCTGCCGCCTCCCATCCCACTGCACCGTGGGGGTCGAGGAAGTAGCCGCAGGTATCGTGAACCCGGCGTATTGCCTGCCGAGTATCCTCATCAGCCACGGATACGCCCAGGATCATCTTTCGCAGCGCTTCATAGGACCAGTGGGCGGCCATACGTTCAAAGTTACTGGGCGCCCCCACGTCCATGGCATTGGAGATGGTGGCTTGGGAAACACGGGCCTCGTACTTCCCGCTTGCAAGGTAATCCGGGACAGTCTTGTTGATATTGGTGGCGGCGATGAAGCCCTGGATAGGCGCCCCCATCTTCATGGCATACAGTCCGGCGGTAAGGTTGCCGAAGTTCCCCGAAGGCACAACCGTGAGGAGCGGAAGCGGCGTACTGCCGGCTGCGGAGCGCACTCCGCCTTCCGCACCCCGATCTTTCACCCGCGGAGTGGCTTCTCCATCAGGGTCAAGCGTACCTGCAAGGGCCTTTCCCGCAGCAGCGGCATAGTACACCGCCTGGGGAATGAGACGGGCCACATTAATGGAGTTTGCCGAAGACAGGGCCAGCCGCTTTTTCAGGCCTTCGTTCCCCAAAGCGGCTTTGACCAGGCGCTGACAGTCGTCGAAGCTGCCTTCAACGGCCAGAGCGGAGATATTCCCCCCCAAACCTGCAATCTGCCGCTCCTGCAAAGGCGAAACCCTGCCGCGTGGGTAGAGTACCGTTACCGAAATGCCCTCAATACCGTAAAAGCCGTCAGCCACCGCCCCGCCAGTATCCCCAGAAGTGGCCACCAGGATGTGCAGGGGCTTTTCCGCTCCCCGGCGTACATAAGAAAAGGCCCTAGCCATAAACCGGGCGCCAAAGTCCTTGAACGCCGCCGTAGGCCCGTGGAACAGTTCCAGCATCAGCCGGTCCCCCACAGGCAGGAGCGGCGCGGAAAAAGGAAATGCCTGCAGGACCAGGTCCTCCAGCACCGGATCAGGTATCTCACCCTGGACATAAGGTTTTATCGTTTCAAAGGCAATATCATGGAAGCCCATACTCCCCAAGGAAGCCGTTACATACCGGGGGTATTGGGGTATTTCTTCAGGGACAAAGAGGCCACCATCCGGTGCAAGCCCGGTCAAGGCTGCGGCGGCAAAGTTCACTGCTTCCGCCTTGCTCCTCGTACTGTAATAACGCATAGGCTCATACTATCATACCTGAGCTATAGCGACAAGGGGGTGGTTATGAGGGTCACCAGAGGTTAATCGCTTCTTTAACCTATTGACATTGCATTTTGGAGGTGATCTAGAAAGTATGCTGGACTAGTAGATGACAAAAAAGGCAGAAAGAGATACTATAGAAAAATGAACATAATTATAAAACTCTACTGCCCCCATTGTCATAGTATGAGTATAAAGAAAAATGGAAAAAAACGCAATGGGAAACAAAATTATCGATGCAAAGATTGCGGACGTCAGGTTATCGATGAGCGGGAACTGACGTATAGGCCGGTCTGATATACTCACCCTCGTGAAACGCATGGTGGTACGTGGTTGTGGCGTCCAAGCGCCATCCTCTGTATCAGCATAACCAAAGTCTTAAAAATACTCAAATCTCTTAAATATAAAATAAAACCAAAGAAAAACCACTATGATGTCCTTAAAATCGACGAATTTTGGACATATGTTGGAAAAAAGTCGAATAAAATGTGGCTTATTTATGCCTATCATCGCGCTTCCGGGGAGATTGTGGCGTAT
>JAITQK010000135.1 GCA_031288975.1 Treponema sp.
AGGGCTGTTTTCAGTATCTCATTGCGGGTAGCTATGTCCATTGGCGCACCTCCCCTTCACTACCGGATAGTCCCGGGACGCATAAGACAGCGAAGTAAAGTCCGGCTTCCGGGCCGCAAAAGAAAGCGCCTGAGAGATACGCAGGATGCAGTCCTTGTCCGAATCGTCCAGTTCCGTGAACTCACAGCAGAGTCGCGTGAGCCGTTGTTCAGTGTTTGCCTTGTAGTCTTCCATAGCTTGTCTCATCCATCCTCAATAAACTTCTTTTCGTTCACTATATCACGTCAAAAAGAAGTATGTCAAGTAATTATCTCCAATAAGAATGAAATTTCCACCAGAAACAAAGGGTTTCCACAAGTCACTTGCTTTTGAAAGGAGCATTCTATATCATAAAGAAGTAATATGAAATCTATGGATATACAAAAAGATACAGAGAATACACAGGACGCCTTTGATACGTCCATCAACGCACGTCTCAAGCAAATTCGACTGGCGCTTAAGCTTACTCAGGCGCAGTTCTGCAAGGGCATCTTCCTGACGAGTGGCCACTATGCCGGCATTGAGCTTGGGAACCGGCGGGTTAACGAGCGGATCATCAGACTGGTAACCACCATCTATGGCGTGAGCGAGACTTTCCTGCGTACTGGTACAGGCGATATGTTCAACAATGCCGCTGACCCCCGCCTTGAGCGCCTCATCCGCATCTTTCAGGAACTGCCGCCGGACTTTCAGGACTACATCCTCCAGCAGATAGACCAGCTCAAGAAGCTCCACCACGGCGCATAGGCTCGCCGATGGCAACCGTCCATGCAGCGATAACGGTGTCGGGGGTGTAACTTATTTTTCGGGTAAAGTTAGAAGGAGTCATGGTGTAATAGAGCATCCTGAAGGAGGGATAAGTCATAAAAACCAAAGAAACGACAGTTATGTGGAAAAAGCCATCGAGAAGGGCATGAGAGAACTTCAAGAAAAACGAGGCGAAGATTAGTGCAGGGTGGGATGCGAAACTGGCGGGGAAAGGTGCGCGTCAAAGAGGAAATACCCCTTGACAGACCCGGCAACCGGCTGCTGTCACGGGACCGTTGCACTTCGTGATTGAATCCGGGTATTGAAAAGAGATTAACCGCCTATCGTGGTTTAGCCGGTTAAACCAACCTTGTTTTTTTAGCCGGCTAAAAAACATCCACCCATGTCAAGGTAGCTATCTCATTAAACAGCCCTGGGGGGTACACTCCGTTGAGAATACGCCTTAATATTGAAAACATTGAAAAAAGTTAGCCAAAAAAATCCCGATCTGTCATCCTGCCTCTATAAAAATATGGACGAAGAGGTGGGGTAGACTTTTCTTATGGATAAATTCTTATTAAAAATATATGAATTATATGAAATTCTCTTGACAAAAAGATTTGCATTGAGTATAGTCTGAATAGATCATATTAAAACTATAGTATTAATAAACAATATAGAAACTCATTACAAGGAGCAAAAAATGAAAAAGAATGGTAAGAGTATCAGCCGAAGGCTGGTCCGGTCGATTTTCCTGGTACTGGCAATAGTCATGCTGGGAAGTTGCACAAAAAAGGAAAAGGTTATTTCTGCTTCATCGCCTAAGAGTCTGGAACCCTTTTCGATCATCATTGAAACCGATCCCATCGGGAATCCTCTGGTAGCTATCGCCCGGGAGAAACACTACTTTGAGGAAGAAGGGATAAATCCTACCTTCATTGTGCTCAGTGCCGGCGGGATTGAAGCCCTGAGCCTCGGCAAGGCGGATGTCTATCTCTTGACCATTATTCCGCCTTTGAGCTATGCCGCTCAAGGCGCAGATATTAAGGTGATCGGGGGTACGGCATCTGGGGGCAATTATGTGATCACCAAACCGGAAAATATCGGAAAGTACGCGGCCCTCGAAGACTGGCGGGGAGTGCGGCTGGGAACCGTGCGGCTTTCTACCTCAGAAATGGTATCCCGCTATGCCCTCGGCCCCCTGGGAGTTGATCTTGGATCTGATGTTAGCTTTGTTGAGATAGACACCTATCCGAATATCATCGAAGCGGTGCGCAAGGGACAGGTTGATATCGGGTTTATCAGCGCAAGTTACCGGCAGTCCGCACTTGATTTGGGCTTGCAGATTCTCTTTCCCATGACGTCTATGTATCCAAACTATGTATGCTGCCGTGAGACTGCCAACGGAAAATCCTTGGCAGCCAAACGTGAGCTTTTTGTCAAATTTCACCAGGCCCAGATTCGTGCGTACAAAGATTTTAAAGAAAAGCAAGAAGAATCTATCACGATTCTGGCGAAACTCTCTTCCCAGGAGCCTGAGTATGTGCGAAATGTTATTTTCAACGTGGATACCAATGGACATCGGGTCTTTAATCCTGATCCATTATCGAACCTACCAGCGGGAACACCGGTATCGGGCTTGCGGCTGTGGCGGCATACAAAGGCTACCGGGTGATCCTCGTGATGCCGGATAGCACCAGTGCCGAACACCGTGCGTTACTTGCGGCTTATGGCGCAGAAGTGGTACTCACTGACAGCGGGAAAGGTATCAGTTTTGCCATCAAGAAAGCAGAAGAATTAACTGCATAGACACCTCGCAGTTTCATGCCTGGACAGTATGTGAATGCGGCGAACCCTGCGGTTCATTTTGCGGTTACAGGTCCTGAAATATGGCGGCAGACCGACGGCAAAGTGGATATTTTTATCGCCGGCGTCGGTACTGGCGGGACCATTACCGGAACCGGTAATTTTCTCAAGTCCGTGAATCCCAGGATCAAGGTTGTCGCGGTAGAACCGGACCGTTCTCCCTTTCTCTCGGAAGGCAAGAGCGGGCCTCACAAAATCCAGGGCATCGGCGCGGGATTCGCCCCCGCGGTTTTGAACACCAAGGTCTTTGACGAGGTGATTCGGGTTAAGGACGAGGATGCCTTTGCCACGGGTAAAGAAATCGTCCGCCATGAGGGTATCTTGGTGGGCATTTCTTCTGCCGCCGCGGTTTGGGCTGCCCTTGTGGTAGCACGGCGTGTTGAAGGGGGCAAGAACATCGTGGTTCTGCTTCCCGACACCGGAGAGCGGTATATTTCCACACCGCTTTTTACAAACTGATTAAGGAAATAAGGAATCATCATGATTGATATTATCACGCCGAAACACTATCTCAATAAACCGGGGGCGCTTTTGGAAGCGGGAAAACTGATTGCCCCTTTTGCAAAGCGGGTATTTATTGTGGCGGGCAGCACCGCATTTTCCGCCGCAGGTGAAACCCTGCTTGAGAGTCTTGATAGTTCAGGTATTGCCCATGAGGTCTGGAAATATACGGGGTATCCTACAACCGAGACGAGTAAAGAAATCGCAGGTCTGGCGAAACAATTCAAGGCTGACGCGCTGATATCCCTTGGCGGTGGGCGTATCACAGATACCACCAAAACTGCAGCACGTTTCGCGGATATGGAGGTGATTGCCATTCCTACGATTGCGTCAACCTGTGCGTCCTTTGCGCCGGTGGCGATCATGTATACCCGTGAAGGCGCGTTTGTAGAACCGCTCCATCATCAGAAAGCGCCACTCCTCATTATCGCGGATACGGATATACTCACCGCTGCGCCGCTGCGCTATCTTCGCGCCGGTATAGCCGATACGCTTGCCAAGTGGTATGAAATTGCCCCCAGTCTGGAGCATAGCGATGATTTGTATCTCAAGCTCAACGTACAATACGGCGAACTTGCCCGGGATATTCTTGAAACCAAGGGGCTAAAAGTTGTTGCGGATCTGCAGCGGGGTATACACGACCCGCATGAGGTACACGATGTGATTGACACGATCTTTCTGATGGCAGGTCTGTGCGGCAGTATCAAAACCGCGTTTACTATTCCGGGGATCGCCCACCCTTTGTATAACGCATTTTCTACCATTCCAGAACTCAGGTCCGCGCTGCACGGTGAAAAAGTCGCCTTTGGCCTTCTGGTACAAGGGGTTCTGGAAAAACAGCGCCATGCAGAGATTGAGCACCGGCTGGAGGTGTTTACCGAATTGGAACTTCCCCTGACCCTGTCAGAACTAGGGCTTACCCATGAGGTGGACGCAAAACTTGCGCGGATCAGCATCCTGGTAAAAAAAGCCATACCTGCCTACTGCGGACTGGACAAACCATTTACCGAGGAAACCTTGGTGTCGGCCATAAAGACGGCGAGCCGTTTAGCCGCGGAATACCGCGAAAAACGGCTGCCCTTGGCGGTGTAGGGGATCGGTATGGCTATTACTTACAAAAAATCCCTTGACAGTATCACGCCTTTTAAGCCGGCCCGGTCCTTGGAATCAGTGAGACGCGAATTCGGTATTACTGAGATCATCAAGCTGGCAGGTAACGAGAACAACCACGGCTTTTCTCCCCTGGTGCATCAGGCTATCCTCAATCTGTCGGATAGTATCACCCGCTATCCTGACCCTTATGGGACGAGTCTGCGGGAAGTCCTGGCCCGGCATCTGGGGATCCGGGAAGATGAGCTTTTGTTCGGTAACGGTTCCTTTGAGCTTATTTCTCTGGTTGCCCAGGCCTTTCTGGAAGAAAACACCGAGGCGGTCATGCCTGTTCCCTCCTTTGGCTGGTATACCATAGCCACCAAGGCGGAAAACGCGACCCCTGTTCTTGTGCCCCTTTCCAAGCCGGGATACACCCTGGACCTGGAAGGTATGCTTGGGAGCATCGGGGAAAAAACACGGGTACTGTGGTTCTGTAATCCCAACAATCCAACAGGAACCTATATCCCAGCGCAAAAACTGGAGGGGTTTCTGTGGAGCGTACCATCAAACGTGGTGGTTGTGCTGGACGAAGCGTACATTGATTTTGTCGCCGAGGATAAATCACGGAGCATTGAGTTTATCCAGAGTTTTCCGAACATCATATCCCTGCGTACCTTTTCCAAGGTCTACGGCCTTGCATCGCTGCGCATCGGGTATGCCATAGCGAATCCCGGACTGATTGATAAACTTTCCAGGATACGATCTCCGGTGAACACCAACGCTATTGCCCAGGCAGCAGCCCTGGCTGCGCTGAAAGACGAAGCTTTCTATTCCTATGTGGTTTCTGAAAACGAGAAGGGTAGACAGCTTTACTACGCCACACTAGAAAGACTCGGCCTCCCCTATCTGCCGTCTCAGTGTAATTTCATCATGCTGGATACAGGGCAGGACAGTGAGGAGATAGAGTATGCTTTCCTGAAAGAGGGGATTCTCATCCGAGGGGGCAAGGAGTTTGGAATGCCCACCTGGATTAGGATCACGATTGGTACGGAGAAGGAAAACCTGAAGGTGCTGGGGATACTGGAAAGACTGCAGCAGCGGAGGATCTAATGGCGCATTTTAGTTTCAGGTACATGGTTGAAAATTTACCAAAAATCCTTCAGGCCTTACCTGTTACGCTTATGATCGTCTTTGTTGCCATGATTTTTGGAGTCCTCCTGGGCACTCTTTTGGCAATAGTCCGAATAGAGCGGGTACCGGTGTTGCAAAACATTGCCGTTGTTTTGATTTCTTTTGTGCGGGGCACGCCGATTTTTATCCAGATGTTCGTGCTTTACTATGGACTTCCCATGCTGCTCCTTTTGGTGGGAATCAACATAATGCGGGCGGAAAAAATGGTCTTTGTTTTTATCGCCTATGGAGTGAACACGGCTGCTTTTTTTGCGGAAATATTTCGCTCGGCAATTCTGTCGGTGCCCAGTGATCAGTGGGATGCCGCCCTGTCCATCGGGCACAGCAGGGCACAAGCATACCTGCGGATAATTACGCCGCAAAGCGCGGTAATCGCCATTCCGAGCGTAGGGGTGATGATGACAGGCTTGCTGCAGGACACATCCCTCACCATCGCTATGGGGGTGATTGATGTGGTCGGCAAGGCCCGGGCGCTGGGTAAACACAATATGCATCTTTTGGAAGCATACATTGATACGGCGATCATTTTTATCATCTTATCGATTTTTATTGAGCGGACCTTCGCGTTCCTTGAACGCAAAACAAGGACACAAAGGGCGCCCATAAAATAAATAAAACTGAGGAGGTTTTATATGAAAAGGTTTTTTGGAATGGCAGGCATTGTCCTGTTAAGTGCAGTGTTTGTCTTGCCCGTGATTTCTTGCGCAAAGAAAAGCAGCGGACAGACAGGAGTTAAAACAGTGGTAGTGGGTACGGGGAATAAATATGAACCATACTGCTATCTTGACGCGAATGGAAATCTTGTCGGCTTTGATAAGGCAGTATCGGATGAAGTTGATAAACGGTTAGAAGAATATACGTTTGTCTACGAAACCTTCGACTTTGCCAATGTGCTTGTTTCACTTAACACCGGCAAGGTTGACATCGGCGTGCATGAGTTTGAGGAGAACCCTGAGCGCCGAAAGGTATACCTCTATGGTGAGGAAGGGTACAACGATTATGACAGCTATCTTGTGGTATCCGCATCGGGACCTTACGCGACTATCAGCTCCCTTGATGAAATTGCCGGAAACAAGGACGCGGTGCTTGGCGTGAGTGCCGCGTCAAACCATGAGGCTTTTGTCAAAACATACAACAGCACCCACGATGCCAACCATCAGATTGCCTTTGAAACCTACAGCGATGATGAGATTATGCATCAGAATATCGCCAGTGGGCGCATTATCGGACGGCTATCTACGATCTTTGATGTAGAGCGGGCAAACGCGCTTATTACGGGACTTGATTTAAAAACCCTGGGAGATCCGGTGATCATTTCTAAAGCCTATTTTATCTTTAGAAAGGATAACGCCGAATTGCAGCAGGCGGTTGACCGGGCGCTACGACAAATAAAGGCCGACGGCACACTGGATAAAATCAAGCGTGAAGTTCTTGACGAATATTACAATAATCTGAAATAGGATATGGACTTTAGTTTCAGCTTTTTTTTGGAGGCATTGGCAGCGGGACTCTCGGCAGTCCCGCGCTCTCTCTTTGTAGCGCTCTCTGCAGTAGCGGTGGGAATCGTGTTCGGAATGGGCATAGCGATTCTGCGTTTCTATCAGGTCATGTTTGTTGAACCAGTACTAAAACTGCTGGTAACGATTGTGCAGGGCATTCCGATTATCCTGTTCTACTTTGTATTTTATTTGTTTTTTGTAGACTTCCCCGCTATGCCGCTGGTATATATCGCGAGTCTTTCCCTGGTGCCGCCCGCGTCAATCCGCTTGTCAGAAGTTTTTCGGGGTGCCCTGTTGTCGATAGATAAAAGTCAGTTCGACGCGGCTTACGCGATTGGGCACAGTGAAGCGGCGGTGTTTTTCAGGATAATCCTGCCCCAGCTTGTGCCGGTGTCCATACCCCCGGCGATCAACATTGTGATTCAAATGCTCAAGTCGGTGCCCATTGCCATGTTAATCGGATTGAATGATATTTTGAATACCGCCCTTTTGGAGGCGACGGTAAATTACCGCTACCTTGAGGCCTACTTTGCGGCGGCCTTAATTTTCTGGGGGTTGTTCATAGTGATTGAGCGGGCTTCCGGTCAAATCGAAGAACACTTTAAAAGCGTCATGAGGAAATCCGTATGAGGGAAACAAAAAATGACAGGGTACAGGATGTAAACAACATGCTTGAAATCAGGGACCTTTGGAAGTCCTACGGGACAAAGACGATTCTGCATGGGCTTACTATGTCGGTGAAAGAAGGAAGGGTGATTTCACTCATCGGGCCGAGCGGTTCGGGCAAAACAACCTTACTGCGGTGTATCAATTTTCTGGAAAAATCCGATTCCGGATCCATCCGTATTGATGATTTGAGCGCCGATCTTAGCAAGGTCTCTGCGGCGCAAAAAATGGCCCTGCGGCGGAAGACGGCGATGGTGTTTCAGAACTATGCCCTGTTCCTCAACAATTCGGTGGGTCAGAACGTGATGGAGGGACTCATCGTTTCAAAAAAAATGCCCAAAGAAAAAGCCCGCGCTATCGCTCTGGATATGCTTGATAAAGTCGGGCTTAAAAGCCGTTTTGAAAGCAAACCCTTTGAGCTTTCCGGCGGACAGCAGCAGCGTGTGGGTATTGCCCGTGCACTGGCGCTCAATCCAAAAGTCATCTTGTTTGACGAGCCAACCAGCGCCCTTGACCCAGAAACGGTAAACGAGATTCTTGATGTTATCAAATGTGTGGCACAAAGCGGCGTTACCATGCTCATCGTCACCCACGAGATGATGTTTGCTTATGATATTGCCACCCAGGTTATTTTTATGGACAAGGGAGAGATTGTGGAGCAGGGGGAGGCCAAAGAACTTTTTGACGCACCAAGGGAAGAGCGTACCAAGCAGTTTCTCTTACGTTTTAACTTGGCCCGGGACTCTGAATATTACATCTGAACTACTTTATTTTGAGGAGAAATTATGGCTGTTAATCTAAAAACAAAAACGGTGGCAACCCGCGAAAACAGGCTGGGCTCCATCACCGGCTATTCGGGTGATTTGTATGACCTGGCAGAGCGTTCCTGCTGCGGCAGTGTCAAAAACCGGGAGCGCTGCTTTAGCCAATCCAGCACCTGTCTTTCAGGCTGCGCCATCGGCCCCCTTTCGGGGATCCGGGACGCGGCGATTGTCTACCACGCCCCCGCAGGCTGCTGCGCAGGGGTACCTGGCAGCACCGTGCTTGCCCGGCAGCTTGCCACCCGGATCGGCAAAACCAACGAAAATATGATCGTGGGGAGCGATCTTAATGAGCAGGATACGGTGTTCGGCGCCATTGAGGCGCTGCGGAATATCATCTATACGGTGAGGGAAAACTACCACCCCAAGGCAATTTTCATCGCCAGCTCCTGCGTCAGCGGGGTAATCGGTGAGGATGTGGACAGTCTCTCCGACGAGCTGCAAGAGGAGTTCGGCATTCCGGTGGTACCCATCCACTGCGAGGGCTTTAAGTCCCGGATTTGGGCGTCGGGCTTTGATATCGGCGACCACGCGGTGATGAGCGCCATTGTCAAACCGCCGGTGGAGAAAAAGCCCATGATCGTCTTCAAGAACTTCTTTGAGAGCCACCGGCCTCAGATCACCGAGATTTTCGCGGAACTCGGGGTCTACCCCCAATTTGTCTACATGAACTCCACAGTGGAGGAGCTATCCCACCTTTCAGAGGCCCTGGCAACCGTGTGTATCTGCGGCACCCTGGGCACCTACCTGGGGAACGCCCTGGAGGAGCAATACGGGGTGCCCTATATCCGTACCCTGAACCCTTCTGGTATCGTGGGCTTCGAGACATGGCTACGGAAAATCGGCGAGGTGATCGGCAAAACCCAGGAGGCGGAGACCTATATTGCCCGGGAACGGGTCATCTATGTACCCCAAATCGAGGAGCTGGCGAAGCAGCTTGCGGGTCTCACGGCAGTTATCGGTATGGGGCCGGGTTATACCTACGAGGTTGCCAGGGTTTTGCAGGAACTGGGTATCAAGGTGGTGTGGGCCGCTGCCTGGCACTACGATTATCAATACGATAAAAACACCGAATCCGATAAGCCTGATACGCCCCCTTCCCTAGACTACCTGAAAGCCCACTCGCCTCATAACATTCCCCTGAGCGTGGCGGACCAGCAGAATTTCGAGGTCCTGAATATCCTGAATACCCACAAGCCGGATCTCTATTTTTCCCGTCATCCGGGCTCCACAGTGTGGGCGATTAAGCAGGGTGTGGCGGCTCTCTATGTGGCGGATGAATACATGATGTTCGGCTACAAGGGGACCCTCTCCTTCGCCAAGTCGATCCTGGATACGGTGCGAAACCGCAGTTTTGAGAAGAACCTGGCCGCCCATGTCAAGCTGCCCTATACCCAATGGTGGTATCAGCAGGATAACAAGACCATGCTGAAAGCGGAGGACGCCTGATGGCACAGATCCTTGACCAGCCGCGCTATAAATGTGCCCTCGCGGCGATGCAAACCGTGCAGGCGATTCCCCGGGCGATTCCGGTTTTGCACTGCGGTCCGGGCTGCGCGGAAAAGCTGAACTCTGGCACCGGTACGTCGGGCACCTTTTCGCCGAATATTTTCCCCTGTACCAGTGTGAGCGAAAAAGAGGTGATCTTCGGGGGAGTGGAAAAACTCCGGGACACAATTGCCAATGCCCTCAAGGTTATTGACGCTGATCTGTATGTGGTCCTCACGGGCTGTACTTCGGAAATCATCGGGGATGATGTAGAGGAGGTGATCCACAACTTTGAGCATGGGGAAAAACCGGTGATCTTCGCCAATACTCCAGGCTTTAAGGGTAACAACTATCTGGGCCACGGCTGGGTGCTTTCGGCGATTTTCGACCGCTACCTGGGACCCTCGGTGGCTGAAACATCGAAGGAAAAGGGGTTGGTGAACATCTTCGCAGGCCCGCCTCTGCAGGACCCTTTCTGGCTGGGTAATCTGCGGGAACTGGAGAAGCTGGTCGCTGAACTGGGCTTGAAGCCAAACACGATTTTCGGTCATGGCCGGGGTATCCCTAACATCAACAGGATTCCCCTGGCAGAATACAATGTGCTGGTCTCTCCCTGGGCAGGTCTTGAGAGTATACAGCTTCTGGAAAAAAAGTTCGGTACCCCCTACCTGCATTACCCGGTACTGCCCATAGGCGCTGCGGAGACTTCCAAGTTCTTGCGGGCCTTGGGGGACTTTACCAGGGTTCCGCCGTCCCTGGTGGAGCGGGTAGTTTCGGAACATGAGGCGGAGTACTACTACTACATCGAGCGTTTTGCCGACACCTTCCTCGAATTGCGGATCATGTCCAAGCGTTTCGTAACCGTATCCGATGCCCAATACAGTCTTGCTGTCACCAAATTTCTGGTTAATGATCTTGGGATGTTCCCCACCACGCCGTTCATCACGGATAACACCCCGGAAGAATATCGCGAGCTGGTTGATGCGGAATTTCGCAAGTTGAATTACGGCATAGAGACCAAGCCTGAATATTCGACCGATGGGCATGCAATACATGAGCAAATTCGCGCCACCGACTTTGCAGGTAATCCGCTGGTACTTGGCAGCAGTTGGGAACATGCCATTGCGCAGGAACTATCCGGGCATTTTGTGAACATCTCGTACCCGCATATTGAACGCCTCATCATCAATGGTTGTGTTGCGGGCTACGCCGGAGGCTTAAAACTTCTTGAAGACATTTATACCGTGGCAATGGGCAAGCTGATGTTATAGGAAATTGACGACTCGGCGAAAAGCCATATAAAACCAGGAAGTGATCAAGAAAATATGTTGAGCTAATCATGACAAAAAGGGCAGCAAGAGGAACTATAGAAGAATCTACATAGAACCCTACTGCCCCATTTTCATGGTATGGGTATTAATACCATAGTGAAAGTTCGAGAATTTACCACTCTCAAATACGCTGTATCTAGTGATCGTTTATATATTTGCGGATTAATTCGACAGTTTCAACCTGTATACACTTGACGTCTAACGGCGGCTCGGGCTACGAAAAGCCCCAATCGGTGTTTAGCGCCTTTGTAGAATTTTTCTTTTCCACATTTTGCCCACCCACAATGCTACCCATTGCTTATAGGGTGGGCAAAACGTCGTATACAGCCAGAACGTTAGGCGCAATACCCTAAAAAATGCTATTCTTGTCTAAAAATTATGACAATTTTGACAAAAAGTAAAAAAATACACTGCCTATTAACTTGACACAGGAAGGATGAATCTGTATGATGATGAGAGAGGAACATAATATGACCATACTGGAATTTCAACAAATATTTAACACAAATGATGCCTGTCGAGAGTATC
>JAITQK010000146.1 GCA_031288975.1 Treponema sp.
CGGCTGTTCGCAAACGCGGACGACTTCTTCGGCGAGTTTCTTGCCGCCTTCGCCGCCCTTTGCCCAGACTTCGGAGAGGACTACGTTAGCGCCCTTCTCTTTGCACTTCTTCTCGATTAAGTCGAGTTCGGCTTTGGTGTCGGCCGGGAAAGCATTGATGGCGACCACCGCCTGTAGGCCGAAAACGTCCTTCATGTTGGTGATGTGCTGGAGGAGGTTCGGGAGGCCTTCCTCGAGGGCGGCAAGGTTTTCATTGTTCAGGTCGGCCTTGGCGACGCCGCCGTGGTGCTTGAGCGCACGGGCCGTGGCGACAATGATGACGCAGGTCGGCTTGAGGCCGGCGAAACGGGCCTTAATGTCGAGAAAGTTCTCGGCGCCGAGGTCGCCGCCGAAGCCGCCTTCGGTAACGACATAGCCGTCTTTACCGGCGAGCTTGAGGGCCAGCTTAGTAGCCATAATTGAGTTGCAACCGTGGGCGATGTTGGCGAAGGGGCCGCCGTGGATGAACGCGGGGGTGCCTTCGAGAGTCTGCACAAGATTCGGTTTCAGCGCGTCTTTGAGGAGCGCGGCCATCGCGCCCTGAGCCTTGAGCTGGGCGGCGGTAACCGGTTTTTCCGAGCCGTCGGACTGCTTACCGTAGGTGTAACCCACGATGATGCGCCCGATACGGGCCTTGAGGTCATCAATATCCGAGGAAAGGCAGAGAATCGCCATGATTTCGGAAGCGACGGTGATGTCATAGCCGTCTTCACGCGGGCTGCCGTTGGACTTGCCGCCCAAGCCGTCAACGATGAAACGGAGCTGACGGTCGTTCATGTCGACGCAACGGCGCCAAATTATCTTGCGGGGGTCAAGGTTGAGTTCGTTCCCGTGGTAGATGTGCGCGTCAATCATCGCCGCAAGGAGGTTGTTCGCCGCGCCGATTGCGTGGAAGTCGCCCGTGAAGTGCAGGTTGATGTCTTCCATAGGGATGACCTGCGCCCAACCGCCGCCCGCAGCACCGCCCTTAACGCCGAATACCGGTCCCAGTGAAGGCTCGCGGAGCGCGACAACGACTTTCTTGCCGATTTTGGCAAGACCGTCGGAAACACCGACCGTCGTGGTGGTTTTGCCTTCGCCTGCCGGTGTCGGGGTGATGGCGGTGACGAGGATGAGTTTTGCATCCGGGTCGTTCTTGTGCTTGGTAAGGTAGTTATAGTCAACTTTTGCCTTGTAGTAGCCGATGGGCTCAAGGTATTCTTCGGGAATACCGATCCTTTTGGCAACGTCAAAAATCTTGTCGGTATACGCCGGATAAACCTGCTGCGCAATGTCAATGTCCGAGGGGTTCGGAACCCTCTTTACTCCCTCTCCTGTCATATTTTATCTCCTATTTGTTTGATATGTCCCCCATATACGGGGGACCGAATAAGCTTGTCTCATAGTTAATTATCTATACAAGATAATTAACTTGAAACCATTAAAAAATCCTCTTCTGCGGCCTAGAAGTTGCCGAGTTCAATTGACGGGCGGCGATGGACGGTGTCCTTTCCTTCCGGCGACGGGCGGAGGCCTGCCCATTCAACGATGTCAGCCGCATCGGCAGCCTTGTTCAACGTGTAGAGATGGATACCCTGGACATCGCAGCACATAAATTTGTGAATCTGGTTCACAGTCCATTCCTTACCGGCTTTCTTGAAGTCCTCCGCGTATTGTTTCTCAACTTCGGGGGATGCGCCGCGCGGAGCGGTGTATTTGCCGATAATGGCAGAGAGACTGCGCGGAATGGCGCTCTCATTAGGAATCATCGTGAGCGCGGAGATATTCGGCCCACCCGCACCGAACCGTGCGTTAAGAGCCGGCATAACACCGAGAACAACCGGGAGATGGAAGCCAGCGCGACGGAGTGTTTTAATCCACTTCTCGTAGGCTGCGATATCATGACAAGTCTGCGCAAGGCAGAATTCTGCGCCCGTATCCTGCTTAATCCGCATAAACGCCATATCGGCCCACGGGCTACGTGCGTCGGTGTGGATTTCTGGGTCGCCCGCGCAGGCGATGCAGTATTTGGGGTGCTTTTTGGCCACATAGTCAACCAACTGGCTGGCATAGTGGAAGGTGCCGCCAGTCTTGACATCCGGTTTGCCTGTCGCCGGGTCGATGCGGTAATCGCCACGAAGAGCCAGAATGTTCTCAAGGCCGTGGGACGCATATTCTGCCAGGTTGTCATCAATGCTCTTTTCGGTTTCCATGATACAGGTATAGTGTGTCATGCAGTTGATGCCCACTTTCTGGACATAAGAGCAGACTTCAACACTCTTGCCCTTGTTGGTGCCGCCTGCGCCGTAGGTACAACTGATAAAATCAGGGTTATACTTCTTGCAGATGTCAATCTCTTTCTGCAGCTTGGGGACGCCGTCGTCCTCTTTCGGGGGGAACACCTCAAATGACACCGTCATTTTCTTCTTTAAGATATCAGAAATCCTCATTTATACCTCCAATGCCTTTTCAAAATTGCCTGAAACAAATTCAGGACTATTACACTATAAACCCTTGTTCAACTTATGTCAACAAGTTTTTTTTCTTTTTTTTACAAGGTACACCTGTTTTTACCCGTAAAAAAAACAAAAAAGCATACTGGAACATAATTCCAAGCTATTTGTTTTATACAAAACATCACGATACATACAAACCGGTATAACCCTTATGCCGGAGCACCATCTTCTTACCGTGCAACCCTGATACCGGACTCAAGAATAATCCTAGCAACTCCTTCGTACTTGTTGAGCGTGTAGATATGTATGCCGCTCACACCGGCGTTCATATAACCCCAGAGCTGCCCAATCGTATATTCGATGCCAGCTTTCTTGAAATCTTCAGGATTGCCGCCGTATTTTCCGATAATCGCAGCAAGCTCTTTTGGGATTGAACAACCGTTGGAAAGAGCCATACGAACTATGGGATCCTTGGCAAGAACGGGCATAAGCCCTATGATTAACGGAATGGTAATCCCAGCCCTGCGGCAGCGCTTGACAAACTGCTCATAAGCAGCTATGTCATGGCAGAGCTGCAACATAACGAATTCGGCGCCCGCATCCTGCTTACTGCGAAGGTAGGCAATATCCGCATCAAAACTAGGCGCTAAAATATGCTTCTCAGGATAACCGGCGCAGGACAAACTGACAGCAGGAAATTCCGCCTTCAAGAAGGCGATCAATTTATCCGCATGGTCAAAATCACCGCCTGTGCCTTCCTGTCCCTTGGGAAAGTCACCGCGCATGGCCAGTACATTTTCAATCCCCTTATCAACGTACTCATGGATGATCTTTGTAATATCATCTTTGCTATTTCCAATACAACTGAAATGGGTCATGATCGTATGCCCACTCTTCTGTATTGCTTCGCAAATCTCCAAGCTCCGGCCCTTGTTGGTACCGCCAGCTCCATAGGTACAGCTTATAAAATCAAGATCAAAACGATAAAACTGGTTAAGGGTCTCTAATAACGGCTGTATAGGCTGATCATTTTTCGGAGGAAAGACCTCAAAGGATAAGGTCATCCGCTTTTTCAATATTTCAGCGATTTTCATTCTGTCCCCTCTTTTGTTATACGGATACGCCGGTGACCCTAAACATATACCACAATTTGTTGACTTATGATACCTCTGATAGCAAAGACCTGTCAAGCAATTTTTTGAGAAAATTCGATTAATTTTTTTTTGATTAACGAATATATTCTCTAAGGCATAGTAAAACTATGTGTATAGTAATATATAAAGTAATAGTACACTTATACTTCCATAAAATATCTTTCTATAGATTACTCTTATAGTATGATTTTGAAAATAACCCTTTTATATGAAGAAACCGATATCTGGGATAGTAGCTATATTCTTGATAACGGTGGTCCTGTCCTGCTCCATCCTCCGGGGATATCTGGACGAGACCACCACAGCGCGATTTTACCGGACTTAGCCAGGCGCACATCAAATTGCTTCTCAAGGATCACCTTAAGGTCCCTGAGATTCAACGCCATATCATCAACGGCCAGAATGACTGGTTTTTCCACTCCCATAGTAACACACCTCTTTTTTGAATTCTTTTTAAATTTTTTATTATAAAACCGCCGCCTGCAGCATCACGCTTACAAGCCCAGTTTTTTGATGATTTCCGCCAAACCTTGTCTGACCGGGGTATCCAGGGACAGCTCAACCAGGGGTTTCCCTGCGGCATCATATTCGTAGACCTTTTCGTCCTGGGGCAGTACCCCGATGAGCGAGAGTTTCTGGGCCTCGACCTCCGCTTGTATCCCAGGATTCAGTTCCCCCCCTGGGGCACGGTTCACGATGAGGTACACCTGCTTTGCCTTGAAGTCCAGTTCGCCTATCATCTGGGCGATCCTGCCTGCCGCCTGGATGCCGCGGCGAGAACAGTCACTCACCAGGAGGATCAGGTCCACCGGCGGGAGTATCCCCCGGCTTATGTGCTCAAGCCCCGCCTCGTTGTCCACCACCAGATACTGGTAGTTCGTGTTATACTTGCGCAATTGCTCCCGGAGTAGGTCGTTGACATAGCAATAACAACCCTTCCCCTGGGTTCTCCCCATGACCAGCATGTCATAATGATCCTCTTCGATTAAGGCGGCATTGAACCTGAAATCGATATATTCATGTTTGGACATGCTCACAGGAATGGGGCTTTTTTCAGCCACCTCTGCCTTGGCTATCTCCTCCCGGATATCCCCCAGGGTGATGCACTTGTCAACCCCCAATACTTCATTTAAGTTGGAATTGGGGTCAGCATCCACCGCTAAGATCGGCCCTTTCCCCATCTTGATCAGGTGATCCAGAAACAAGCCACAGATCGTGGTTTTCCCCGTACCGCCCTTACCTGCCATAGCTATACTATAGGTCATTATTACCTCGTATTTAGAAATTTATTTTATTATAGATAACCGTTCGCTCCTGTTCAATACCATAATGATATTATTTTTTAATAAAGTCAGGTTTGATACGTTGAACCTGCATACCGCTGAAGTTTACTGGGCTTTATACCGAAAATATTGATATTTTGGTTGGATAATAATGAAGATTTTAGTCATCGGCGGTGGCGGACGCGAACACGCCATTATCAAGAAACTCAAAGAAAATCCTGATGTTACTCAGGTATACGCGATGCCGGGGAATGGCGGTATCTCCTGGGATGCCACCTGTCTTGCAGGTTCTCCCACAGACGGCGACGCGGCAGTGGGCTACGCACAAGCCCAGGGGATTGATTTTGCCGTGGTTTCCCCTGATGATCCCCTGGTGCAGGGCGTCGCGGACCGGCTCCGTGCAGCGGGGATTCCCACCTTTGGGCCAAGCGCCCAGGCCGCGGCCATCGAGGGGAGCAAGGTCTTTTCCAAGGAACTGATGAAAACCTACGGCATCCCCACGGCAGAATACGAGGTCTTTGACAAGGCCGCTGCGGCAGCGGCGTATATCGAAAGGCAGAACCAGTATCCCGTGGTTATCAAGGCAGATGGGCTTGCCTTGGGGAAGGGGGTCATCATTGCCCAGAACCTTTCCGAAGCCCATGACGCACTCAAGCGCATTATGGGGGACAAGATCTTCGGCGACAGCGGAAACCGCGTGGTGGTCGAAGCATTTCTTACCGGTGTTGAGGTTACGGTACTCGCCTTCACCGACTCAAAGACCATCGTTCCCCTGGTTTCTTCAATGGATCATAAGCGGGCCTTTGATAATGATGAGGGGCCGAACACCGGTGGCATGGGGGTGATCGCGCCGAATCCCTGGTACACCCCGGCGATAGCGGCGGAGTGTATGGTGCGCATCTTCCGACCCACCATTGAGGCCATGAACAGGGAAGGCCGTCCTTTTAAGGGCTGCTTGTATTTCGGGCTGATGCTCACAGATACCGGTCCCAAGGTGATTGAGTACAACTGCCGCTTGGGGGACCCAGAAGCGCAGGCAGTGCTGCCCCTGTTGGAAAGTGATCTCTTAACCATTCTGCAGGCAGTAGAAGATGAGCGCCTCGACACCATTAACGTGCGTTTCCGCCCAGGGGCATCTTGCTGTGTCATTCTCGCTGCAGGGGGGTATCCCGGATCCTACAAAACGGGCATGCCCATTACCAGGCTTTACCGGGAACCAGCAGCGGGCGTTTACGTCTTTCACGCAGGCACTGCTCTTAAAAACGGCGTTTTGCTTACCTCTGGGGGCAGGGTACTGGGCGTTACCGCCTGTGGAGCGGATCTGGAGGAGGCGATCCAAAAGGCTTATGATGAAACGGCGATGATCCATTTTGATGGTATGTACATGAGGCGGGATATTGGCCAAAAGGGAATAAGGAACAAGTATGGCGGTATATAGGATATATGTTGAGAAGAAAGCTGAATACGCGGTTGAGGCGCAGCGCTTGCAACGGGATATCGTTGAATTCCTGAGAATCGAAACCCTCGAAGCCCTGTGGCTCCTCAATCGCTATGATGTGGAAGGCATTGATGAAAATGTTTTTCGTCAATGCCGGTCAACGGTATTTTCAGAACCTCAAGTTGATACGGTGTTTGATGTCCTGCCAGTTGAAAAAACAGATACCGCGTGTCGTGTTTTTGCAGTAGAACCGCTGCCAGGTCAATACGATCAACGTTCCGATTCCTGTGCCCAGTGTATCCAGATGGTATCCTGTCAAGAGCGTCCGATAGTGCGAACCGCAGTAGTCTACTTTCTGTTCGGCACTATAAGTGAAGAAGATTTTCTGTTGATAAAGAAACACATCATCAATCCGGTGGAAAGCAGAGAAGCTTCTCTTGAAGCAGTGCAGACCTTGTCATTGGAATATGAGAGGCCGCCGCCGCTTGCCGTCTTAAACGGGTTCAGACATTTGAGTGATCCAGGGATCAAAGTCTTCTGCTCATCCTACGCTCTGGCCATGGATGACGAAGACCTCCGGTTCTGCCGTGATTATTTCTGTTCCGAAGGGCGGGATCCGACCATCACGGAACTACGCATGATCGATACCTATTGGTCGGATCACTGCCGTCACACCACTTTTGCCACTATCCTTGACCACATACTATTTGATACCGATGATACTGATCCTGCTAGTGTCAACGATATAAAACATTCCAATGATACCACCGGTACCCATCATGATGTTCGTGCCGCATATCAACGCTATCTTGAAATACGAAAAACCCTCAATCAAGAAGATCAAGATAAAAAAAATACAAAAAAATATCCTATCACCCTAATGGATATGGCCACTATATGCGCGAAATACCTCAAGCGCCAGGGCCTTTTATCCAAACTGGATGAATCAGAAGAAATCAACGCCTGTTCTGTCCATGTTGAGGTGGACGTAGACGGCACACGAGAACCTTGGCTTCTGATGTTCAAAAATGAAACCCACAATCATCCTACTGAGATAGAGCCTTTTGGTGGTGCCGCTACCTGCATCGGCGGCGCAATCAGGGATCCCCTTGCAGGAAGGAGCTATGTGTATC
The DNA here is from genome assembly GCA_031288975.1 of Treponema sp. Classification (GTDB taxonomy): domain Bacteria; phylum Spirochaetota; class Spirochaetia; order Treponematales; family Breznakiellaceae; genus JAITNP01. The sequence continues at coordinate 7,483 of JAITQK010000146.1, forward strand.
AGGCGCTGCGGATCAGCGGGGCGGGGAATCCTCTTGCAGGAGTGGAGGAGACCCGGCCGGGAAAGTTACCGCAGCGCAAGCTCGTAACTGGTGCCGCCACAGGGTACAGTTCTTATGGAAACCAGATTGGCCTGGCCACAGGACTAGTGCGCGAAATCTATCACCCCGGTTATGAGGCAAAACATCTGGAACTGGGGGCTGTGATCGGGGCGGCGCCGCTGCATCACATAGTACGGCACCAGCCTGAACCGGGCGATGTGGTCATCCTCCTGGGTGGACGCACCGGGCGTGACGGCTGTGGTGGAGCGACCGGTTCCTCCAAATCTCATACCACCGCATCCCTTGAGCAGTGTGGTTCTGAGGTACAGAAGGGCAATGCCCCTGAGGAGCGGAAGCTGCAACGGCTTTTCCGTAACCCCAGGGTAACACGCCTCATCAAACGATGCAACGACTTCGGAGCAGGAGGTGTCTCTGTGGCTATCGGGGAACTTGCCCCAGGTCTGGCAATTGATCTAGATGCGGTTCCGGTAAAGTACCACGGGCTTGATGGCACTGAACTTGCCATAAGCGAATCTCAAGAACGAATGGCGGTTGTTGTTGCCCCAGAACATGTCCAGACCTTTTTAAACTATGCAGCAGAGGAAAATCTTGAGGCAACCGTAGTAGCGCAGGTCACCGATGAAGACCGGCTCTGTATGAAGTGGCAGGGTCAGGGTATCGTGGACATAGCGCGGGTGTTCCTCGATTCAAAGGGTGCAGAAAAGCATGCCTGTGCCCGGATAAGCACAAAAGAAGCCGGTTCAACAACCAGCGCACTTGACGCAAAAGCAAAAACTACCGCGCCAGAGAAACCAGCGGTCTCACTACAACAGCGCTTTGAAGCCCTCCTCAGTGATTTGAATATCTGTTCACAAAAAGGACTCTCTGAACGGTTCGACTCAACCATCGGTGCTGCCACAGTGCTCATGCCCTTTGGTGGTACTTATCAGATGACCCCGGCCCAGGTTATGGCGGCGCAATTACCGGTCCTTACAGGCAATACCAGAACCTGTTCCCTCATGTCCTACGGTTATGATCCTTTTTTAACAGAACAGAGTCCCTTTCACGGCGCCTATTGTGCGGTGGTGGAATCAGTAGCGAAAATCATAGCCGCTGGGGGTACACGAAAGGAATGTTATCTTTCTTTTCAAGAGTACTTTGAAAAACTGGACGCTGATCCAGTGCGCTGGGGAAAGCCGGTTGCCGCGCTTCTGGGCGCCCTGGATGCCCAGCTTGATCTCAGCGTAGCTGCGATAGGCGGTAAGGATTCCATGTCAGGCACCTTTGAAACCATCCACGTTCCCCCGACCCTCGTGTCCTTTGCCCTTTCCATAACCCAGGCAGAACATATCATCGCTCCTGAATTCAAAAAAGCCGGTTCAAAGGTGGTACTCATCGCCCCTGTAGTAGACAGCACTCCTGCGCTTCCCGGTATTCCGGTAAAAGAAAGTCTCTGCCGCTGTTTCGATGCAGTGGAATCCCTCATCCGTGAAAAAAAAGTGATCAGCGCTTTTGCGCTTTCTTCAGGCGGTCTTGCAGAAGCGCTTTTTAAGATGTGTTTGGGAAATCGGTTGGGCTTCCATCTTCAAAAGAACGTTTCCTGGGAATCTCTTTTTGTCCCCCAATACGGGGCGCTTGTTTTAGAACTTGCAGAGGATACCAATACCGGCCTATGGATAGGAAACACCATCAGTGAGTATCATTTTATAGCCCATGATACGACGCGCTCCAGTGGGGATACGCTTTCAGATATCGATATCCCCCTTGATACGCTCCAGCACTGCTATGAATCGGTGTTACAAAGTGTCTATCCTTATGGGAAAACAGATAAAACACCGGTACCGCTTATTTCTTTTGAAACAACCACAGGGAAACGCTCTGCTCACGCTGCGGTTCAGGTACTTAAAAATGAAAAACCAAAAGCCTTTATCCCTGTTTTCCCCGGCACCAACTGCGAGTACGACACCGCCCGTGCGTTGGAACGCGCCGGTGCGGAGCCGGTCATGTTGGTTATCCGAAATTTGACAAAAGAAGCGGTTGCTGAATCCATCGAAAGGGCGGATATGCTCCTCAAAGAATCGCACATCATGGTTATTCCTGGGGGCTTTTCCGGAGGTGATGAGCCTGATGGTTCCGGTAAATTCATCACTGCCTTCTTCCGCAATCCCCGGTTACAGGACTGCATCGGCAATTTTTTAGAGCGCCGGAACGGGCTTATATGCGGTATCTGTAACGGGTTTCAAGCCTTGATTAAACTGGGACTGGTTCCCTTTGGGCGTATCATCGATCCTGACCCGGAAGGTCCCACCCTCACCTATAACAAAATCGGCCGTCATCAATCCATGCTGGTACGCACCCGCATCGCGTCCAACCAATCCCCCTGGCTCATGGGCAGCGCAGTGGGGGATATATATACGATTCCGGTTTCCCACGGTGAAGGCCGTTTTATCGCCCAAGAATCGCTCCTCCAGGATCTGATCCGCGACGGTCAGATCGCCGCTCAATACGTTGACCCCCTAGGCAATCCCACAATGGACGAGCGCTATAATCCGAACGGCTCAATGTACGCGGTCGAAGCGCTCACCTCTCCCGATGGCAGGGTACTCGGCAAAATGGGACACACTGAACGCAGGAGTATCCACACCTATAAAAACGTCCCTGGAAACACAGACCAACGGATTTTTGAAAACGCAGTGGCTTATTTTCAGTAGGGTAACTTTCAGTCGTATAAACCTAGCGGGAATGATCCCTTGATAAGATCCCAGGGGCCCTGCCCCCGGACCCCCGCTGGGAGGACTAGCCCTCCCAGACCCACCATTCTTGCTTCTTTTCCTTGCCTTTTTTTGCGATTTATCGCTCAGATTGTCTTCATCGTATTGACGTTATTACCGTAACATACTACACTCAATAGAGTTATTTTACCGTTAAGGAGAAAAAACAATATGGTACACAAAAATGTGTTCAAAACGAGGAAATGGTATGGGTTAGCGCTTATAGCGGGACTCTTACTATTTCAAACCGCATGTGCTACCGCTTCAAAGCAACCAGCAGCACACCAGGAATCAGCATCGGCGGTAGCCCATGAAGAAAAACATTGGGGTTATACCGGAGATGTGGGACCAGAGTACTGGTATACCTTGGATCCTGCCTATGCCATTGCAAAAGATGGAAAAGCGCAGTCCCCGATCAACATCGTTACCGGCGATCTGGTGCCAAACGATGCGTTACAAAAACCTGTACTGCATTACCATGAAACAAAATTTGAAGTTGAAAACAATGGACACACCATTGAGTGCCTGCCTATCCAAGATGCTGAGAATTATATCACCATTGATGATCAACAGTATATCTTGCAGCAGTTTCATTTTCACGCACCCAGTGAACACCAGATTGATGGGGTCTATGCTGACATGGAAGTGCATCTCGTACACAAAGATGCCCAGGGTAATCTTGCGGTAGTTGGAATTTTAATCCGTGAGGGCCAGGAGAATGCACTACTGGAGGAACTCTTTACCAAGTTACCAAAAGAAGTAACATCAGAAGAAACGCTGGTGCATCTTGAAGGCTTGATTGACCTTTCAGGTTTATTTACCGGGAACGAGACTATGTACCGGTATGACGGCTCCCTAACCACACCACCATGCAGCGAAGGCGTTAAGTGGAGTGTCGCAGGTCAGTCAATAGAACTATCCACTGCCCAGATCACCGCGTTTAAAACGCTGTATACCGGCAACAACCGGCCGGTTCAAAATCTCTACGACAGAAAAGTCGTTTTAGCTGGTGAGTAATTAGAAATGAGGAGTGAGTAGTTCGTTGTTTGAAGGTCGCTTCTGCAACCCCTGATCACTACTCACTGCTCCATTATCAACTATTTACCATGCTCTAATTGCAGGGTTTTGGTTGTCTGGTCGCAGACTTCCGGGGGACCGTAATACTGGATCGCCCCGGGATAGTAGAAGCTGGTCTTGACTGCCCAGGTATCCCGCATTGCGGCAAAGGCTTTGAAGGGCGCCCCCTCAAGTTCTACCAGGGCCTTCTTGATGACCGGCTTCTTGGAACCATGACGTTGTTCCATGTTCATCATCATGGTGAGGGGAACGCCCCCGGCAATCCATGCGTCCGGCGGGGAGGGGAGGTTCTTCACACTGGAAATATACCCGGTCAATCCCGCGGCGATGAGCACAAAGGCGCTGAATCCCAGGGAATAACAGTAATCCGCGTCGAAATTAGAGGGAAAGGCGCAGCGGCCCTCATAGCCGAAGAAGTGCCCCAGGGGACTGAAGGCCCCTTTATAGGCCCTTTCCTGCTTTAATTCGGTAAGCCGTTTTTCTACCATATCAATGAGGAGTTTTTCGGTTTCGATCCGGGAAACCTGCACATTACCGTGGGGGTCCCGGTCCATGAGGAGTTCCTTGGCAATATTCGGAGGCAGGGTCATCAGGAGTTGCGCCGAGGGAGCGGACAGTTTCGGGCTTAAGAAGTTCAACTGGCCCAGGAAATCCCCGTACTTCACAAAATCCTGCTCATGGATCGCCATAACATCGTTGAGTTCCCCGATGAGGGCTTCCATTTCCGGGATGAACTCCACCAGCCCTTCGGGGATGAGGACCACCCCAAAGTTCTCCTTGTTCGCTGCCCGTTTGATAACCGAATCGCAGATCTGGTCTACCACCTGGGCCAGGGATAGTTTCTTCGCCTCCACCTCTTCGGAAATAAGGCAGATGTTGGGCTGGGTCTGGAGCGCACATTCCAGGGCTATGTGACTCGCTGCCCGGCCCATGAGCTTGATGAAATGCCAGTATTTTTTGGCACTGTTGGCGTCCCGTTCGATATTGCCGATGAGTTCGCTGTAGGTTTTTACCGCCGTGTCAAACCCAAAGGAGGCTTCGATATGCTCATTCTTGAGGTCCCCGTCAATGGTCTTGGGGCAGCCGATAACCTGAACCGCTGAACCCTGGGCCAGGAAATACTCTGCCAGGAGGGCGGCATTGGTGTTGGAATCATCCCCGCCAATGATAACCACCGCGTTAAGCCCCAGTTTTTTGGCCGTTTCCAGAGACGCGGCAAACTGTTCCGGGGTCTCGATCTTGGTCCTCCCGGACCCAATGATATCAAAGCCTCCGGTATTCCGGTATGCGTCAATGACCGCATCAGTCAATTCCACCGATTTATTATCGATTAATCCGCTGGGACCGCCGAGAAAGCCATAGAGCTTTGAGCCGGGATTGCCTTTTTTGAGGCCATCATACAGGCCAGCAATGACATTATGCCCCCCTGGCGCCTGCCCACCAGAGAGGATAACCCCTACCTGTAATGTTCGGCAGTTTGATTCACTGGTTCCCTTTTCAAAGGTTACCAGGGGTTTTCCGTAGGTATACTTAAAAAGGGCTTTCAAATCCGCCTGATCCGCAATAGACTCGGTGGGGGCTCCCTGTTTCAGGGCGATGCTGGTAATCCCTTGGGATACATTCGCGGGAAGTTTTGGTTTATACCCATAACGGGCTTTCTGTAAAGCCGATAGTTCCATGCTTATCTCCTTATTTTTAGTATATAAAAAGTACCGAAAAAGGGAAAATAGGGCAAGTCATAGGTTATGGTAAAAAAAATTACTGCCTTTGACCTGTTTTGTTTATTGAGGTCTTGACGTAATTTGAATTGTGTATAAAGATTAATTTATATGAGTGATTATCTGGATCCCAATAACGAGGAACTTCTCAAGGACTTTTTCAGTGAGGCCCAAATGCAGGTCGATACCCTGGAACAGAATATTTTGGTTCTTGAAAATGAAGGTGGAAACCGGGATGCGGTAGATGAGATCTTCCGGGCGGCCCATACCCTCAAAGGGGGTGCGGCGACCGTTGAAATGATGGAGCTTTCCCATTTTACCCATCTGGTCGAGGATGTGCTGGATGCTATCCGTTCTGATACGGTTACCGTAAATGAAGATGTCGTTGATGTCCTCCTGGCTGCAATTGATATTATTAAAGCCATGATTGCCCAACGTATGGAAGGTTCCGTATATCAGGAGGATACCTCTGAGATAGAAGGGCGTCTTTCCGCGTTACTGCCTGAGGGGGCTGGACATAAGAAGGGGGCTGCAAAAGCCGCGCCAAAACCGCAAGTGGCGGCTGCACCGCCTCCGGTTCAGGAGGTGGCCGCACTTCCCGCCTCAGCCGCCGGAGAGCTTTCAGAATACGAGCTACTTGAACTTAAAGAATCGGTGAAGGATGGCACGCCAATTTACCGTGTTTCGGTTCAGTTTGATGAAAGTGGCCTCATGAATACTGTAGGCGGGATACAGGTGTATGCTGCCTTGAAGGATTCGGGCACGGTTCTGCGGACCATGCCGGATTTTGAACAGCTCTACGAAGATAATTTCTTTCCCACGGTGGATTATTATATAGCCAGTACCAGTCCTCCGGAAAAGCTGAAACGATATGTGCTTATCCCCGATGTTAGCCTATCGGCGAATATTTTCGATATTAGTGCCCTGGTTGGGGGTTCTGCGATTAATGCGCCGAAACCTGCTGCAGCGGCACCCAAACCGGCAGCGGCGGCGGCGGCTCCTCCTCCGGCTGCTGCAGCACCCAAACCGGCAGCGGCGGCGGCGCCCAAACCTGTTGGGGACGGGGAACATGATGCCGCTAAAATGAGCAGCGCCAAGGAATCGGCGGATGCCAAGAAGGCGGGTAAAGAGGCAGGGTCCATACTCAGGGTCGATTCCAAACGTATCGATGACCTCCTCAACCTGGTTTCCGAGACGGTTATCACTAAGGCGACCTTTAATCAGATAAGTAACCAGTTCGGTGATCTGGTGAATGAGCTTAATGACCTGGAAGCGGTGTACCGGGATAAAATCAAGGGGCTTTTTGACAGCCTGCCCAATTATCTTGAAAGCATCCAGGCGGGACGTTCCATTAAGGACATCCGCAAAGAAATGAGCGAACAGTACGGGGATATCTTCTCCCTCTTTGACGGTTTTGAAAATTCCATGAAAACCAACATGGGTAAATTCCGTTCCACTGCTCAGAACCTCGGACGTATCACCGGCGAGCTTCAAGAAGGGGTCATGCGGATCCGCATGGTGCCCATCAGTCAAATCTTCAGCCGGTTCCCACGCCTCGTCCGGGACCTTTCCAAGAGTCTTAACAAGAAGATCAACCTGGTCATCGAAGGTGAAGATACGGAGCTGGATAAATCGGTCATTGAGGACCTCCTGGACCCGATCATGCACTCAGTGCGGAATTCCATTGACCACGGTATTGAGGCCCCAGCAGAACGCAAGGCTACAGGAAAGCCCGAGGAAGGGATGGTGCTTCTCAAGGCCACCAATGAAGGCAATATGATCGTCATCGAGATTGCCGATGATGGGAAGGGCATTGATGTGGAGGCAGTCAAAGCCAAGGGCGTTGAACGGGGACTGGTCCATCCCAACAAGATATTGACCGATGTTGAAGCCTTCAACCTCATCTTTGAACCCGGCTTCTCCACCGCCAAGACCATTACCGCTATATCGGGCCGGGGTGTAGGGCTTGATGTGGTCCGCCGGCAGATCGAAAAGCTGAACGGTACGGTAACGGTCAGTTCCGAACGGGGAAAGGGGACTAAATTCACGATAAAGTTGCCCCTTACTCTGGCTATCATTCAGGGTCTCCTGGTCCGGGTGGGAACCGAGATATACTCCATTCCCATTACCTCGGTTATCGAGAGCTTGCGTCTCAAGCCCGAAGATATTAGGATGATCGATAACTACGAGGTCTTTAATATCCGTAATGATGTTATTTCCCTGCTCCGCCTCAACCGGCTTTTCGGTATCAAGACGGAAGAACAGCGGGATTATAACTTCATTGTTATTGTCGGGACCGCGGAAAAAAAGATGGGTTTCATGGTGGATAGCCTTATCGGGGAGGAAGATGTGGTTATTAAGCCCCTGCGGGATCAGCTTACCAACTCTCCAGGTATTGCTGGGGCGTCGATATTAGGGGATGGTTCGGTCTCCCTTATCATTGATGTCAGCCAGCTCCTGGAACTTGGCCTCCGTAAAGAACTGGAGCAACGCCAAATCCGTGAAGCATCGTTACGGTAAGGAGGGAATTGCATGGCAGCAGTGATTAAAGATTTGGCAACCGTGAACGCCGAGTTACAGGAACAAAAAGAACGGATTGATACGGTTGACTTTAAGATGGTAACCTTTTCCCTGGCGGGTAAAGATTACGGGGTTGATATCATGAACATCAAGGAGATTGCCAAGGCGGATAAGTTCACGTATGTGCCGAATGCAGCCTCCTTTGTGCGGGGAGTTTACAATCTGCGGGGGGATATCATTCCTATCATAGACCTGCGGACCTTCTTTCGCATGCCCTATGATAAAAATCCCGATGGACAGGAAAATATGCTCATCCTCCGTATCGAGGATCGGGTCTATGGGACTATTGTTGATAAAATCGACAAGGTGGTGGGCATTAATTCCGAGACCATTCAGCCTCCCCATCCCATATTCGGGGATATTAACATCAAATTCATCACCGGGGTGGTGGAAAAACAGGGGGCCCTCTACCTCATTCTGGATGTGGTCAAGATTTTCACCCAAAACGAAGATGAAAAGCAGAAAGTCCTGGCGCCCATTCAGAATGCCGGAGCGCAAACCTATTTCGTGCCACCTCCCACTACCAGTACGGTGGAGAAGCCCGTTGAACAGAAGGCCGTTGTTTCGGATACTGCCCTTGGTTTCATCAAGGACAGCCTCCTGGCGCTGAAACGGTTCAATGTTAGTCCTCTTAACGAGGGGTGGCTTAAAAGGCAATTTACCGAATGGAGCAGCACCCGGTCTGAAGCGGAGATGCAGCTTAAAAACGGCGCCGACGCGGATGCATACCTCGCCGGGTTCTATTCACCCTATAGCGGGGGGTTCTGGCATGATGAATATGCCTATGCGGTCAAAGGCGTATTGCCGGATTTAAGCTCAAATAATATCCAGGTATGGAATATCGGGAGCGGGAAGGGCTATGAAGCTTTCTCCTTTGCGTGTATACTAAAGATTCGTTACCCCGATGGCCATATCAAGATCTGGGCTAATGATAATGACATCATGGCCGTATCTCAGGCTCCAAACATGATTTTTGAGCTTGAGGAGGTGCCGGAGGTGTGCCGGAAATTCATGACCAAGGGTCGGAATGGGTATAGCTTCAATCAGACCATCAAGGATTCAATCGTCTTTGAATACCATGATGTTTTGAATGACAGTCCTATGCCGAATTTGGATATTATCCTTGCAAGGGATATGCTTTCTTTCTTCCCGGTCCAGGACCAAAATAGATTAATCGATGGTTTCTATGAAAAATTGAAGAAACACGGTTTGGTTATCCTGGGAAAGAATGAAATCTTATCCGAGGATAAATGGCGATCTGTTGGGAAGGATCCTGTTTCCGCATTTATGCGTAATGAATAGGTAATTATTGGAAGGAGCATTTTTATGAGAGTTGAATATATTAACCCTTTTGTTGAAGCGGCATTTAATGTACTCAATGAAGTTCTGAATACCGATGTCAAACGGGGAGATCTGTATCTGAAGTCCTCCACGATGTCGATCATGGGTGTTGCGGCCTTAGTGGGTCTGGCTGGGGATGTTGAAGGGCGAGTTCTTTTCGATATGACTAAAAGCACGGCATTGTTTGTGGCAGGGGCCATGAATGGTGAGGAATTTGCGACCGTTGATGAAATGGTTAAGGCCACTATCAATGAACTTGCCAATATGATCACCGCTCAGGCGGTTACCAAGCTTCATGGCCTCGGTTTTAAGTTTGACTTGACGCCACCGGCGCTTTTCACCGGTGACAACATGGAAATATCAAACAACCTCGATGTGGAGGCATTGATTGTTCCCATGATACTGGGACCGGATGGTCAGAGCGGCAAGATTGAGATAAATGTCGTCATCCGTGAACGTCAGTAAGTTCAGGTAGCAAGGTAGGCCGCTTTTAATGATCGATTTTAAAAGCGGTCTAAAAATTAAATATCGATTGACAAGCGGGATATTTTTTCGTATATTTGTTTTATCGGGCGGTTAGCTCAGTTGGTTAGAGCACCAGTATGACACGCTGGGGGTCACAAGTTCGATTCTTGTATCGCCCAAAGAAAGGTCACGGAGTACCTACTTCGTGACCTTTGCTTTTACCGGATCTGAACTAGCTCCATCTCAAAGACTAAGAAACTGTTTCCCGGAATGATTCCATTTCCTGCGCCCTGTTCACCATAGGCAAGTTCCGGTGGAATGACCACCAGGCGTTTTTCCCCTTGTTTCATATCCAGTACCATTTCTTCCCATCCAGGAATAATCTGGCCCAGTCCCACCTGAAACGCCAGAGGCCCGCCGTGGAAGTCGGAACCGTCGAAGACTTTGCCGGAGAGGAGTGATCCCTTGTAATTAAGCGCCACGGTCTTGCCCTTGCCAGGCTTCTCACCGGTTCCCGGCTTTTGAATCACATACCTGATTCCCGAATCCGTAAGGGTGGCTTTGGGGTATTTCGCCTCGATTTGGGCAATATCCTTGTCCCGTTGGGCCTTGATCCGGGCCGCTTCAGCAATAGTCCGTTCCTGTAACAGGGCGTCGAAGGCAGCCTGATCCGCCTTAAAGGCATTTGCCTCAGGGCCGTTACGGATAATCGTGATTTTTTCAATCCGATCCCCCTGCCTGATGGCGTTGACCACATCCTGACCTTGGATTACCCGGCCAAAGACCGTGTGCTTACCGTCAAGCCAGGGGGTCTCCTTATGGGTGATGAAGAACTGACTCCCGTTGGTTCCAGGTCCCGCATTCGCCATGGAAAGAACCCCGGGACCGTTATGCCTCAGACTGGAATCGATTTCATCGGGGAAGCGATACCCCGGACCGCCGCTTCCGTTTCCCAGGGGATCGCCGCCCTGGAGCATAAAGTCCGCGATGACCCGGTGAAACTTCAGGCCGTCGTAGAAGTGCTTACCCCCGGTATTGTTCATTTTCCCTTCTACCAGGGCCACAAAATTACAAACCGTGAGGGGGGTTTTCTGATATTCCAGACGGACCACCAACTCACCCCTGGTCGTGCTGATCCGGGCGAACAGTCCGTTCCCCAAGGCCGCGTCTCCCGGCGCAGAGAATGCCAATTCGGTCATGGTGGAGAAAAAGACCATGCCCGCACAAAGTTTGAGGAACCACCGGTTCCCCAGTTGTTGATTAATAATACGCATAGGTAATTCTACCATAATCGGGATAGGCGTTACAACAGTGGTAGGGCCAGTAGTACCCAGGGGCGCTTTTTTGAAGGTTAAGAGGCGTAAAGTTACCAATCCCCGCTGTCATTCCCGCTTAAGGCGCTTCTATATGCTTGACAGGCGTATAAGTAAGGCGTATTATGGATAATGAGATATGAATGACCGTCCGTGAATTGCTAAAACTACTGTATAAAGACGGCTGGTTTGTTGATCATACAACCGGTTCTCATCTTCAAATGGAGCACCCAACAAAAAAGGGAATGGTAACGGTCCCTAACCATAAGGGCGATATGGCTCCCGGAACAGTCGCAAGAATAAAGCGGCAAGCCGGGTGGAAATAGCATAATCGGCGCGTATAGGTTTATACACGCTTTAATAGGAGGTTAAGATGCGTAAAGTTACTTATATCGCGGTATTTGAGCCGATACCGGTGGGGGGATATAGTGTGTATTTTCCCGATGTCCCCGGCTGTATATCCTGCGGTGATAATCTCACCTATGCCCATGCTATGGCGTCTGAGGCGCTGGGCTTGCATCTTTACGCATTGGAAAAAAAGGGAGAGCCATTCCCACCGGCCGCGGAAACACCAAGCATTGAGCGTGAAACAGCGGAAGGTTTTCTGGTCTCGCCAGTAACGGTGTATCCTGACATAGTGAAGAATGATCTTGACAACCGCGCTGTCAAAACCAACGTTACCTTACCGGCGTGGTTAAAGGAACTGGCAGAAGAGCGGGGCGTCAACTATTCCAAACTTTTTCAAGCCGCGCTTATGGATTATCTGAATATCCAGACAACGGATCAATTAAATGCGTGATCGCTCCTGTATAATTATTTTTTGCACTTGGCGGCGCTGGCGGCGATCTCTTTACGCACCAGCTCCCCGATGATTTCTTCATAGGCTATTCTTACCATTAAAAACTCACGATATTTGAATCCAGACCAAAACCGTTCATTGCGCCACCACCTGACGAAACTTCCGCCCTTTTACATAGTCGATAAAGTCATCCGGCAAGGGTGATTCCGCATTGGCTTTGTCCAGTTCGGCGCAAACCCATCAAAAATGCGCCAGCCGCTCAACATTTTCTTCCTGGGAGAATTCATGTTTCAGATACTCTTCCACATTTACTGATTTCATATATGCCTCCATTAAGTACAGTAACAGGATAAAACACTTTTCCTGTACTCGGTGTTCCTGTCGGTACCTGGCAACAGTTTCATTGGACTAAAATTACCACTTTAAGTGTACCAGAGCATACCGCTTAAAAGTACATCTCTCATAGTTTTCATCGTGTTTCTCCTACTCGATTATCCTTTTCCAAAAGCTTCAACCTGGTGTTCAATAAAAGCCCGCATATCCTCTTTGCTGGGCAATTCCAGCAAATATTTCGATACAAACAAATCATTATCCATACCGGCAAGGGCGTATTCCACCAGCGCCTGATTCTTGCCGGTACACAACAATATGCCAATGGGCGGATTATCACCATCGCTCATCATGTTCTTTTTATACCAACTGACGTAGGTGTTAAGCTGGCCGATGTTTTCATGGATGAATTGTTCCAGTTTCAATTCAACGAGTACGTGGCATTTCAAAATACGGTGGTAAAATACGAGGTCAACAAAGAAGAATTCATCGCCTATCAGAATACGCTTCTGCCGCGCCTCAAAGCAGAAACCGTTTCCCAGCTCCAGAAGAAAATCCTCCAGTTTTACGATGATCTGTTCCTCAAGCGTGGATTCACTCATTACTTCCTGGGGAGTAAGTCCCAGAAACTCAAATATATAGGGATCGTGTATCACCGCGACCGCGTCATGAGGCGCGGGGTTCTGTTCAAGCTGCTGGGTAGAACCGGGCAGTTACCCACCCGGAGCCCCCAACAGACCCGGACGTGCCCAATTAAGGCATCCGGTTCCTCTGGAAAAAGATTCGCTTAACAATATGAGTGGACAATTTTCGGTTGTGGCAACGGAAAGTGTTGTAGGTAGCTTCCGAATTGTTCCCAATTCAGCTCTTTCTGCCGAGACCGCCGGTTGAGCCATTTGAACCATGCCCG
>JAITQK010000157.1 GCA_031288975.1 Treponema sp.
CACGGTCATGATCACCCGCCGGCTGCCGTCAGAGGTTTCCAGGGCCACCAGTTCACCGGGCCGGGTCGGAAACAGGACATCCTGTAACGCGGGAATAAGGGCACCCTGGGGGGCGCTTACCGCTTCATTGTTAATGGTTTTGATGAAGCTGCCTTCTTTAATGTGCTGTTCCGACGCGGGGGTGAAGGGAGCCACATAGATGATCTCCGCCTCTCCACGGGTCTCACTCAACGTAAGTCCGAGCCAGGGACGTTCCGCCTTGCCCCCCTTGATCATGGCGGGAAGCGCAGCGGCGAGGCGTTCCCCGGGAACCGCAAAATTAAGCCCCTGGTATTGTTCAACTCCTGCAAAGACGATCCCCACCAGTCGGCCTGCCATATCCACCACCGGCCCCCCTGAATTGCCGTGGTTTACGGCGGCATCTATCTGGATCACATCTCCGATCTGCAGGAAGCGGCGGCCCAGGGCGGATACGATCCCCTGGGTAACGGTCTTTTCAAGCCCCACTGGTGAACCAATGGCATAGACCGTATCCCCTACCTGTGGAATAACCCGGTCCACCACGGAAAACACGTACTCCGGGGTCATTTCCGTCTTGATCAGGGCCAAATCCATGGCCTTATCCCACCCAATGACCTTGGCGGGAATCCGGGGGCTTGACCCATCGCCCATGCGGATAACCATCCGGGAATATCCTTCATAACGGGGATCAACTTCGCTGGCAATAACATGGTAATTGGTGATGAGCAGCCCCGAGGCATCCACGAAAAAGGCGGAACCCAGGATCCGGTCCGGTATTCCCCGCCCTCGCTCAATACGATACCCCCGGTCAATCAGAACCGTGGCGACTCCCTTTATCATATCCGTGGGCGTATCCTGACCCTCGGCATACCCACGCAATTCCTCCGGGATTTCCCGAATACCACCTTCACGGTTTGTTGCTTCCTCTGCTGCCCCAAGAAAAAACGCCGCAGTACGCCGCTGCTTGACCTTTACCGCCTGTTCAAGAAACACCATGGCATCATCAAAGCCCAAGGGGGTTAAGGCATGGGACCGTACCGCCGCGAGAAAGGCCCCCAGATCATTACCTTCGGATAGGCGCTGTTTGGCATCCGCCAGGATAAAATCAGGCTCCATGCCGGTATTTTCCACCGTAATACCCAGGCTTGCCAGGGACCGGGCCAGAGAAGCCGCATCATCCCAGCGATTTTCGCCAATAGCCGCGGACTGGGAACCCCTGAGATTCTGGATAGCCTCCGCTTGCAAGGTCTCAAGGGAGCCGGATAGCTCAGACTCAACACCCTTCTCACTATAGATCATCTCGTAGACCCCGATAAGATGGATGGCCCTGACCGGGTCCTCGGAAACATACCGTCTTATATCCTCAAGCCGGTATTCACTTGTGGATTTTAGAGGGCTGAGACGTTGTTCCTGGGTTGCAGAAGATAAACAGGAACCTAAGAGTACCATGGTTACCGTCAGGAAAAACAACACTTTTTTACGATACATGCCCCTCATACCCCTTAATCTCTCATCACCGTTTCCACATACTCCCGCCTTCCATCCCTATCCATGTCCCAGGAACGCAGAATCCTAAGCTCGGCATCGTCTTTGAAAACGTATTGTTCACTGTATTCACAAATGCCATCCCCATCCCAATCGCTTTCAGAAAATTCAATGATAAGCTTGTAATTCACCGGATCAGCATCCCCTTGCACCTGATACAAACGCCGGGTCGTTTCCATACGTCCGTCCATATCAAGATCGATCCGTTGGATGGTGGGCCGGCCCAACTGAAAGATGATTTCCGAAACAAGCTGGCCATCCAAAAATACACGGGCCTTTTGAGGTATCCCCTGGGCAAAGTCCATCTGTTCAATGGTTCCCTTGATTTCCTTACCGGGCCTTTCAACCAAGGTCGCCGAGGAAAGCAGGTTTCGTCTTGAGAGATTCCCCCCCAGGGCATCCCATTCAGGATACAGGAAACCGCTCTCGAAAAGTACCGTGAACCGCAGGGGGGCAAAGAAAAACTCCCGGAACCGGGCGTGGTACCGGACCCCTTCCAGTTCGGTTTCTAAAACCGCCGGGTATGTTTCCCATTG
Source organism: Treponema sp. (assembly GCA_031288975.1). Taxonomy (GTDB): domain Bacteria; phylum Spirochaetota; class Spirochaetia; order Treponematales; family Breznakiellaceae; genus JAITNP01. Next base: position 2,103 of record JAITQK010000157.1, read on the forward strand.
TACCGCCGCTTTAACCCGATCCGCCACGCTTTCACCTGAGAAGAATTCTGCCCCTATTGGGACTCCTGCCATAAAAGAAACGATTAATTCAGGAAGCCCGTCTTGATCCGTATCATGGGAATACCCCGTTATCATACCATCCTTGTACCTGACCCAGGACTCAACATATCCGTCCTGATCCATGTCTTCCGTAATAACACCGGAGAAACGTAAAAGGTTTCGCTTGAAAGATTCTCGCCCCTCGTCATGACGGAGGAGTGCCCACACCGGTTGAAGGAGGGACTTGTTCAGGGTTACTTCTTTTGGGGGGTCCAGGCCCCCCAAACCCCCCAGAAGTGCTTCTTTATAGGGGTGAAAAAGTTCATCAATGGCTTGGGTTTCGTCAATAAGCCCCAGATAGAGGGCCGCAGGAATGGAAGCGGGAACTCCGTCATTCGTGGCCCGGTATGCCCCGATGATAGTACGAGCCGCTTCAATATTGTGGATAAATGGAACCCCTCGATAGGCCAATTCCCGATCCACTTTCAATAATGCAGGAAGCCGCCTTAAGGCCAGGGCCACTAAGGGCACATCATCCCCTGCAGGGAACTGGTCCGCGTAATCAAAGAGGAGTCTTACGGGCCGTGGATCCCGGGGATAGGCTTCGAGGGTCTTTGCCATAAGCGCCCGGAAGGATTCCCGGTCCCCGGTTCCTTTTAAGGCCAGGAGTTGTAAATAAGCGGTATAAGCGTTTGAGGGGAGCACGGCAAGAATATGCAGCGCTTCAGCATAGTTCCGCAGGCGGATCAGGATTTCGGCCTCAAAGAGCCGAGCCACCTCAGAGGAGAAGCGATTCCACTGGTTTGCCTCTAACGCCCGCCTGAGCGTCTCAAGCACCGCTCTTGTGGGGGCATCTTCGTGGGCACGGACACAGGCAAGAAGATAGGAAATATCCGAAGAAACATCCGCAAAATCAGAACCCCGTTCCAGCGCCACAAGCGCATCAGCCCAACGGCCTGCGTCAATAGCGGCCTGGGCCCAGTCAACGTATTTTGCAGCTATCCCGGCATCCCCTTTCTCGTCTTTCCATTGATTCTGCTCACCATACGCGGGAAAGCACAAAACCGTCACAAACCACAAAACCGACAACACTCGAAGGATAGCCATATTATAACTCCTAAAGGGTTCCAGGCCCCTTTGCAATGACCGTTTTTCCAGGATTCCCAAATCGTGGGATTCCAGGACTCCCGCCAGAGAGGATATGGGTGTTTTCCCGCGGAGGAAGGCCCAGCAGAACCCGCACCTCATCATCAATGAGGGTTTCCCGGGACATGAGCGCATCCGCCAGTTTTTCAAGCTCCCCTTTATGGGTTTGCAGGATATGGTCCGCCTGTTCCCGTGCGGTATCCAGTATTTTTTTCACCGCCCAGTCAATCTGCCGGGCAGTATCCTCAGAATAATCTTTATGCCGGGCTATTTCCTTACCCAGGAAGATCGGTTCCTCCTCTTGACCATAGGCCACCGGTCCCATCTCGTCTGCCATGCCCCATTCACAGACCATGTGCCGGGCCATTTCCGTGGCCTGCTGTATATCCTGCTTGGTTCCTGTGGTGGTCTCTCTGAAAAAGAGGTTTTCCGCAATCCACCCGCCGTAACAGATGACGATCCGGTCCTCGATCCACCCTCTGGTCCGGCTGTAACTGTCTTCTTCCGGCAGGGACATGGCCATACCCAAGGCCCGGCCATGGGGAACAATAGTAACCTTGTGAAGGGGGTCGGCATTTTTCAAAAAATAGTGCAGCAGGGCGTGTCCTGCCTCATGAACGGCGGTCATACGCCGTTCCTTATCGGAAACGACCAGGGTCTTCCGGGCCACCCCCATGAGGATCTTATCCCGGGCTTCCTCAAAATCGAACATTTCTACGGTGGCCTTATCCTTGCGGGCTGCGAACAGGGCCGCTTCGTTCACGAGATTGGCGATATCCGCGCCGCTCATACCTGGAGTTGCCCGGGCAATTCGCGCCAGCTCAATATCCGCTCCCAGGGGTATCTTGGCAGCATGGATGTTGAGAATGGCTTCCCGTTCCTTGATATCTGGCATGGCAACCACCACCTGGCGGTCAAAGCGTCCGGGTCTGAGCAGGGCCGGGTCCAGCACATCCGGCCGATTTGTGGCCGCGAGGATGATGACCCCATCCTTGGAATCAAAGCCGTCCATCTCCACCAGGAGCTGATTCAGGGTCTGTTCTCGTTCGTCATGGCCGCCGCCGTACCCAGCGCCCCGGGTTCTGCCCACCGCGTCTAATTCGTCAATAAAGATGATACAAGGGGCGTTGCGCCGGCCCTGCTCAAAGAGGTCCCGGACCCGGCTGGCCCCGACCCCCACGAACATCTCCACAAAATCCGAGCCAGACATGTGAAAGTAGGCCACCCCGGCCTCCCCGGCCACAGCCCTGGCCATGAGGGTCTTCCCGGTCCCCGGCATCCCCACGAGGAGCACCCCCTTGGGAATTCTGGCCCCCATCTTGGTGAATTTCTGGGGGTTTTTCAGGAAAGATACCACTTCTTCAAGCTCGTATTTGGCATCCTTCTGGCCAGCCACATCGGTGAAGCTGACCTTTTTCCCCTCATCCTGATACCGCGTGGCCCGGCTCTTACCGAACTGAAAGGCCTTATTCCCAGAGCCTTGCATGTTCCTGAACATGAACCAGATAAACCCGAATCCGATGATCCAGGGGAGGAACTCCAGGATGAACCGCCAGGGACTCAAGCCTGAAACCGCCCCTGAAACATTGATCCCCTTTTCCCGCAGCGCGGGAAGCAGTCCGGGATCCTGATAGGGGATGAGGGTTTTAAAATGTACCTGATCCCCGCTCCCTCCCCGGAGGGTACCTTCTATGGTGTTGTTATCGAAAATTTTAACCGCCATAATATCGTTTCGTTCAAGGTAGTTGGTAAACGACGAATAAGGTATTTCCTGTATGGACGGGGTATCACCCCGGAAAAAATAGGCAATAAAAAGCCCTGCGATGACCAGAAAAAAGATCAGCGCAAAAGGGTTGGGCCTGCCGCTCCGCAGATTCGGGCGAGGCTGGCGCCCAGGCGTCTTATCATTCTGATTATTAAACATCAATCAATACCCCCGGAAACTATGAAAAAGGAAATTTCCATCTTCTTCCCTACATAACAAAATCATCATATCTTTTTCATCTGAACAAAGTACCGCAGCAGGACCGTTCATATCCTCCGCCACGATACTATTGGTATACTGCAAAAGCCGTTTCTCATCAAGTCCTGTATGGACACACCTATCATCCTGACGATATGGCCGTAAAACCAGGGGAAGCCGGGCCAAAAAGTCCCCCGCACCCCGTTGCAAGCCTGCTGCTTTCTCAGTCACCAGAGATGTAACCTCAATAGTAAGCTCTTTAAATGTATAGATTCCCGGCGCTTTAATCAAGCGTGCAAATCCCCCATCATATACCCTGTGGGGAGTTGAAACAATTACAAAGGTTCCCTGCCGTTCAATCCGTACCGGCCCCAGATCAATAGCCGAAAGCTCCCCCGCAGCAAAGCGCCGAAGACTGGCCCGCCGGATCGTGCTTCCTCCAGGGGAACCCGAAGAAGGATGCGGATCAGGCAGCTCCCTTTCGGAGAAACGATCCGCCAGACGATCCGCCGCCTGGAACAGGGCTTCTTGGCGAATTAACACCGGCTGGGCAAAAAACATAATCCCCCCAGTACGGTACGCCTGTTTTCCTTCATCCCATTCCCAGCGCACCCGCTCCTGGGTTTCAGCTTCCAGAAAATCCGCGGTCAGCCGCTGGGTTTCCGCTAAGGCTAAAACCGTTTTTTTCCAGTGGGGAAACAGCTCATCCAGACAGGGCATCAGTTTATGCCGGATACGATTACGCAGGTACCGGATATCCCTATTGGTGGAATCAGTTCGGAAGGGTATCCCCTGGGCTTCGAGATAGCCGAGCACCTCCGACCGGGTCAGGCCCAGGAGGGGTCGCAGAACCATCCCCCGCTCCCGGGGCATGGCGGCAAGCCCCGCAGGTCCGGCTCCCCGGAGGAAGCGCATCACCACGGTTTCCAGGAGATCCTCCTGGGTATGGGCCACCAATACCCGTGCTGCCCCGATACGACGGGCCTCCCGGTTCCAGGCCCGATGCCGGAAAAACCGCGCTGTCCCTTCTATACCAAGGCCCGTGCTTTTTGCGGTCTCCGCGATTTTACCCGGTGCTATGGAAACAACCTTACAGGGAACATCCAACCGTTTACAGAGTTCCCTCACCGCCTCAGCATCCCCCTGGCTTTCTTCCACCGTCCTGATCCCGTGTTCCACATGAAGACCGTGAAGGGAGAAGCCCCGCTCCTCCCGCAAGACAGCCAACGCCACCAACATGGCAGTAGAATCAGCACCCCCGGAAACTGCGGCTAAAAAGACCGTTCCTCGAGGCCAAGCTCCCAACCCATCCATCACCATGCTTTCAAATGAACACCGGGAAGGTGGAGACTTCATACTCCAATACAGGGGATGAAAGCCAGGGCAATCATGTTTCTAACCAGCTCACTTTGCTTCAGCTTCCGATACCGCCGCTTCCTCAGTGGCAGCAGCGGCTTCAGTCTTGGCAAATTTAACCAGCGCCACCACTTGATCGATACCGGAAATGATACGGATTCCCTCACCCAGGGCAAGGTCCCGGACGTGGATCGATTGGTTCACCTTGAGTTCCGATATATCCACATCGATCCGTTCTGGGAGGTCCTTGGGCAGGCATTCCACTTCCACTTCATGGAGGGGAAATTCGAGAATACCCCCCTCACGGACACCCACGGGGTTGCCGTGGATATGAATCGAAACCTTGGCCCGCAACGCCACACCGCTTTCCACTTCATAGAAGTCAACATGGAGTATATTGCCATCCCTGATGTTACGCTGGGTATCTTTTACAAAGGTATCATAGGACTTGCCATCAACTTCCACCGTAACAATAGTACTGGCGGAGATATTCTTTATGCCATTCGAAAATTCCTTGGCATCCAGATCAATGGTAAGGGCCTGACCTGAACGCCCATACATGACCGCCGGTATACGACCGGTACGCCGGATCCGGCGAGCTTCCCCGGATCCGGTAACGGCCCGGTTCCGGGCCGCCAAAACAACCTGACTCATCATCATACTCCTTAGCTGGGACGACAGGGTTCGAACCTGTGCATGCCGGAGCCAAAACCCGGTGGCTTACCACTTGCCTACGTCCCAATTAGTTATAATATACTATATTTCCATGGAAAGATCATCCGGTCCGGCGCCAAAATCATACTGATCCAGTATTTTTTTTTGCAATTCCATGCGGAATTCAGGGTGAATCGGATGGGCAACATCCTTGTATTCCCCAGCCCTCGTTTTCCGGCTCGGCATGGCAATAAACACACCGCTCTTTCCCTCGATAATTTTTACATTATGAATAACAAAGCAGTCATCAAATGTAACCGTTACATACGCCTTTAATTTCCCTTCACCTGCTACCTTACGGACCCTAATATCAGTTATCTCCATGACGCCTCTCCTTTTTATTGGTCCAGAATAACTTTAGTATTTATTTTAATACCAAAGCACCTAAACACGCAAGGAAAAACGTTACTTGGACAAAATTCCCTGGTCGTCCAAGGGTCCTTGCTGCCTTTTCCGCCGTACCTCCATCAACAAAGATTCCGAAACAACTCGATCCCGCTCCAGAAAGCCCTGCAAAATCCGCTCCCAAGGTAGCCAGCTCCTGTAATATACCCCGATAGGCCTCCGCTGTTTCCTGGTTTCCCGCACTCAGAAAAACCGGCAGGAAATCATTGCGATAGGGCCATCCCCTGGGATGTTCCCCCAAGGACCGGATCAGAAGTGCCACATCCCCATCATCACGCATTTTCTGCCCCTTCCGCTGCTTGTCCAGCAACTGGAATGCCCCGGCGGTATTGCTGGGAAACCCCGGGTATACCACCACCACGGACAAGCCCTCCGGTACCCTGATGGGCAGGATGCGCTCCCCTCTACCTGATACCAGGGCCGCTCCGCCTGAGAGGAAAAACGGCACATCACTTCCCAGACTTTGAGCCATTTCACTCAGAGCTTCCGGGGCAAGGTCAGTAGCCGCCAGCATATTCAAAGCCCGCAGCGTGGAAGCCGCATCGGAAGAACCACCTCCCAGACCTGCTCCCAGGGGTATGCGCTTCTCCACCCATACCCGAAGCCCCCGGCTAAACCCGGTCCGTACCCGGAACAGGGCTACTGCCCGCTCAATAAGATTCTGCCCTGGAGGAATATCCCCTCCCCCGTGAAGTTCGCAGCCCACATCCTTTGAGGTAAGCTCAAACCTAAGCCTATCCCCAAAGGCAAGGGGCACAAAGATACTCTCAAGCTCATGGTACCCATCGGAACGCCGCTCTTTCACCTGGAGATGCAGATTTATCTTACCAGGGGCATCAATAGTACAGCCTGTTATTTTTTCCTTCACCATAGTAATGCCCGGGCTGTGCCCTGATTTAAAAATAATATACCGAAATGGAGTGCTTATGTCAAGGAGGATACGAAGGAATACAAAATAATACGCTTCATTTCCTCACATTTTTTAATAGGAAACCATCGGAAACCAGTTGACAGATACTGAATCTCTCCCTTATGTTTTTTCAAGAGAAATCTCAATCAAATGGAGAATAGTATGGTTCGGAACGAGACCATGAATAATAAGCGGATTCCCGCAGACGAGTTATACTCGCTCGACGAGTTGTACACGTCAGAAGAGCTTGCGTTGATGCCCTCGATCATCTCTGGTTTTCTTGAAAAAAGCGAGCAGCATGACGAGCTTCCCTACCCTTTCTTCCTCTTCGATGACGATGAGGACGATGATGAGGATGACATCGACGAAGAAGATATCGACGACCTGGAGGACGACTTCGACGATGACTTTGAGGATGATGATTTTGATGATGACGATTACGAAGAGGAAGAGGAAGGCTATGAATACGAAGAGGAAGATTACGACGACTTCGATGAATAGGTAACGCCTCTGGGGTGAAGCCGGGGAAGAAAACGATCCCGCCCCTGCTTCACCCTTCATCCCCCGTTCAACAGGTCTTTCCCTCTTCGCAAAAAACCACTGCGGCGGCTCCCCAAAGCCGTTCTAATTCATAAAAAGATCGGGTCTTCGCCGTCATAAGATGAATCACCAGGGCGCCTAAGTCAATAAGTCGCCATTCATCATCAGCCCCCCGGGGAACAGGGGATTTGCGGAGGATATCTATCCCTTTTTCCTGGGAAAATTCCTTGATGTGCCGTTCCAGCCCTTGTAAATGCGTCCTGCTGGTAACAGTGGCCAACACAAAAAAGTCGGTCCAGGTATTGAGGCCGCGGAGGTCCATCACCACCACATCCCCGCCCCGATGTTCCTGGAGGAGCTTGCCTAGTTCTATTGCCGCGGCTCGATTATCCGCCGCTAACGTATCGTCCATTAAAATCCCTTCCAATGATGAGTGTAAAATCCGAGCGATATTCAAAATTCTGGAGACTCGGTTCCATTTCTAAGGTATTAGGGTCCACGCTCTCATACCGGATGTTCTTACACCGGATGATGTCCCCAAAGGTTTTGACCATGTTTTCATAACCAGACCGGTCTATGATGAGGGTGGATTCGTAATCATGTTGCTCCGCATTGCCAATGGATATGACATCATACCCGAAGCTCCGGAGCAGTTCCGCGGTTCTTCCCGCAAGCCCGTTGGTCCCTGTGCCATTGAGCACCTCCACTGTAAAGACCCGTTCGGTCAGATCCCCTTCCACCTGCCGGGTAAGGGCACTCAGGGTCTGACGCACGATCTCTTTGATGAGGTTGCCTTCATAATAGGGAAACAGCAGGGTCTGACCTGAAACCTCCCGGATATTTCCGCCCACAGACTGGATACTGATCCGGTCCATGTTGATCCCGGCATACTCATCAAAAAGCCGGGTCCGGGCGCGCTGATTCATGTTGGTTTTCAGCAGGGACTGGTAGATCTGGGCAACCGCACTCTGTTTGAGCACCTCGTTCTGCTCCCCAAGGCGTTTAATAAGCCCCAGAAAAAAACGCTGCCTGCGGAAATGGGCCACTTCGGTGTTTTCCTCCGGCACTTCGTAGGTAACGTACACCTGGGCCTTATCCCCGTCCAGGCGGGTTACTCCCGAAGGGAACAGGATGGGCGGGTCCTCATCGTAGATTCCCACTGATGAGGGGATGAACAGTTCCACCCCTTCAACGAGATCAACCGCTTTCCCCAGGGTTTTGTCGTCAAAAATAAAGGAAAAACTAATGTCAACCCCCAAAAGCCGTTCAACCTCATTTTCAAAGAGCGCTGTTTTTTGGGGATCATACACCGTATCAATGCGATCAACCCGGTTGATCCGCTGTAAAATCAGGCCAACCTCCCCAGGTATATCGAAGATCGCGGCCCGCCGGGTTACTGGATAGTACATGAACACATAGGTCCCGATGGGCTTGGACTGCGCTTCTATAATAAACAGGGTATTGATGACCCGGTCCCCGGAAAGCACCTCTTCTATCGGATCAGCCCGGAGGGTCAGCACGGTAAAAAACACCCCTACCCCCAAGAACGCGACAATGGCCCCCAGGAAAAATACACTCGCATCGAATTTGGTTTTTTTCACAATCTTTTTCTCTCCATTGCCTCAAGCAGCCGCATGGTCCCTTCAGAAATATCCAATTTCCGGGAACGGAGGTAGGCCACGATATTATCCAAAACCGCCCCGAAAAGTTTGTCCAGCTCGGCGGTCTGGCTGAGTTCCCGGAGACCCGGACCTACCGTTTCCCGGGATACTTCTATTTTATCGGCAATATACACCACCTTTGCCAGTGGTCCCATGTCCATCCCCCCGGTGGTATGCAGCCGCACGGCCTCAAGGATATCCTCATTATGGACCCCAAAGCGCTGGTCCAGCAGGATCGCCGCGGCACGGGCATGGAGCAGCGAGGGCTTCTTCCGTTCCAGTTTGGAAATCTCCTCCCCATCCTGACGGGCCAGGGTGATAAGTTCCTCCTCAGTACAGGCTTTGCACATATCATGGGCAATGCCCGCCAGGTACCCCGCCTTGGGGTCAAGGCCGAAACGCAGGCACAGGTCCTGGGAGAGGAGCGCCGTATTCCGGGAATGGAGAAACCGGGAAGCACTCACCGCAGAACGGGCCGCTTCTTCTACCTGGAGGATAAGCGCCTGGGAAATGGATGAAGGGTGAGGGGGCGTATAGCCGTAGAGGCAGCGATCCTCAATAATATGACGGGCGCCTGCGGGGACCAGGTAGCGCCAGTTTGCACTGGCCCGGATCCGATCCCGTACCAGCGCAGAGGAAATTTCCATGATTTCATTTTTGAGCCACCGGTGGGGATAGGGAAACGCCGCTTCTTCAACTGCGCTCCGGTGGGCGATGATGATATCCCCCTGGTTCATAATATCCCTGGCCTGTCGCCACGTGGGGAAATCCTGGGCAAGATCATCCCCCAGCACAAGCCCTGGTTTTCCCTCAGGCCCGTAGCGCCTTATGATATCAGCCAGGGTATCAATGGTATAGGAGACCCCTTTTCGCCGGATTTCACTGTCATCAATGGTTATGCGCGGGTCCCCGGGAATCGAGGCCGCAAGCATAGCCATCCGCTCCTCTGGGCTTCCCCCCTGGGCGTCCAGTTTAAAGGGGGACTGGTATGCAGGAACCAGGATGATCCGGTCATACCCCAGCTCCGAAAGCACCGCCTCTGCCAGAAACAGGTGTCCGATGTGGACGGGGTTAAAACTTCCCCCCAGAATTGCCAGCTTCACCGGTTCAGGACCTCCTTGTTATTCCAAGTGTAGTGCGTTGGCCTCAGCATCCGCAGCCTGTACCAGTGCTCCAATACAGGCCACTAATTCGGGAATACCCTCCCCGGAAAAAACCGAAACTCCCAGCACCCTTTCCCCGGCATACCTGGTTTTGAGGCTTTCAAGGCGCATGAGCATATCAACACCATCGCCCTCTGCCAGGTCCAGCTTGGTACCCACGAGGATCCGGGGTTTCCGCACCAGTTCTGGGGAAAACGCCTCCAATTCGCTGTATAACACCTCAAAGGCTTCCAGATACGCATCCTCTCCAAGGTCAATGACAAAGGCGAGGGCAGTGGTCCGGGCAATGTGCTTGAGAAACCGGATTCCCAGGCCCAGTCCCGCTGAAGCTCCTTCGATAAGCCCTGGAATATCCGCAAGGATGATATCCCGGTCATCCAGGCTCAGGACCCCGAGGTTTGGTATCTTGGTGGTAAAGGGATAGGGAGCTATCTTGGGCCGGGCATTGGTGAACCGGTTCAGGAGCGAGGACTTTCCCGCGTTGGGGAAGCCCACCAAGCCTATATCTGCAATGAGCCGCAATTCCACCCGAAGCCGCATAAAGGTACCGGGTTTTCCCGGCAGGGCCTTGCGAGGTGCCTGATTCACCGAAGACTTAAAGTGAATGTTTCCCCAGCCCCCATTTCCCCCCTTGAGGAACTGGAAATCCCCTTCATTGTTACCGAAATCCCGGATAAGCTCCCCAGTATCCACGTCTTTCAGCACCGAACCTGGGGGCAAGGGAATAATCATGGCCGCGCCGTTTCTGCCGTACCGGCCTGCACCCTCCCCGTCCTTGCCGTTTTCCGCCTTAAAGGACTGCTTATACCGCAGGTGGGCCAGGGTTCTGAGGTTGCGCCGGATCGTGAAGACCACATCCCCGCCTCGTCCTCCGTCGCCCCCTGAGGGTCCACCTCGGGGAACATACTTTTCCCGGCGGAAACTTACACAGCCGTTCCCCCCTGAGCCTGAGGAGACCTCAATTAACGCTTCATCGGCAAATTTTTCCATGTACCCTCAGCGTTAACATGCATGATTGACCATGCACAGGAACCGCGTTATACCTCGACAGGTATGACCCCGGCTAGTTTCCGGCCCCGGCGCCGGGTGAAAGCCACTGTCCCCTCTATCAGGGCAAAGAGGGTATAGTCCCCTCCACAGCCCACATTAGTACCGGGATGTATCTTGGTTCCCCGCTGCCGGACAATGATGGTTCCAGCCTTTACCCTTGATCCCCCTGATGCCTTAACCCCCAGGTAGTGAGGATTAGAATCCCGTCCGTTCTTGGCGCCACTGCCGCCTCGTTTTCGAGCCATATTAGTTCCTCCGTATATGTATGGTACAGTAATCAGGATATTCTATAGAAACCGACTCAAGCCCCTCGGTAAGAAAAGCCCCCACGGCAAACAGGAAATCCCTGCCCTCCTGCGTATAGTCCATTTCCATCCAAAAAACGCCCCGCTCTGGAGCGTCTCCCCGTACCATTATCCCTTCCCGTCCGGAAAGGGTCTTCAGGGCCGTCCTGACAAGTACTGACACGGCGGCGCAGACAATATCACCGCCCTTAGGCCCTGCCTTGGCGTGGCCCGTAACAGCGCAGGACCTGAGCAGCCCCGCCTCATCCACGGCCACGTCGATTGCTATCATCCGCGTATCCCGGCACCCTAGGCCCCGATGATATCCTGAATCTTGATAACCGAATACTGTTGCCGGTGTCCCTGCTTCCTGCGGTAATCCTTTTTGGATTTATACTTAAAAACGATAATCTTCTTATCCTTTTCATGGCTTTCCACCACTGCAGACACCTTAACCCCCGGTATATAGGGAGCCCCCACCTGTACCGTATCCCCGGAAAGGAGGAGCACCGCGTCAATATCCAGGGCGGAACCAACCTCAGCGTTGATCCGGTCTACATGCAGGAGTGCGCCCTTTTCGGCCTTGTACTGTTTTCCCTTAAATTCTATCAATGCGTACATGACGATTTTCCTTATAAATAATGTAATGCTGTATATATCCTACAAAGGCCTCCCTCGTCAAGTACCTTAAACAGCGCCTGAGCAGGGGAATTTATCCTTGACAAAAGCCATTTCCTGATGGATTGTTACATAATGTCGTTATCATTGTCTATACGAGCGGTATCGTTAAAACCTTTTTTTGAGAATCCGGTTTTTTTATCCTCTGTTTCAAGCTGGTTTTTTGCCCAGCTTATGAAGACCGTGATCGTTGTGCTGAATGCTCGTAAAAAAAGAAGTCCCCGGGAAATACTGGAGACCATAGCCTGGCGTACTGGCGGTATGCCTTCCAGTCATGCGGCCCTGGTTTCGTCCATGACCACCTCCGTGGCCTTTAGCGCAGGTATAGGGTCCAATCTGTTTGTGGTCTCTTTCTGGATCGCCCTCATTGTTATGCGGGATGCCATGGGGGTACGCCGTTCTTCAGGAATCCAGGCACGGGTGCTCAATATCCTGGGACGGAACGTGGCGGAGCGACTGAAGACAGAATACCACCCGATCAAAGAGGTCCATGGTCATGCACCGCTGGAAGTGGTGGTGGGGGCGCTTCTGGGTATTTTTATTGCCGCAGCCTATGCCAATTTATAGGGTGATGTCCTGCAGAAAGTCCCTGCTGCTTTCGGTGCTGCTCTCCCTGGGGCTGGGAGCTTTCATGGTTTCTTTGGCCCTGGGATACCTGCCCCGGGAACCTGGCGAAAAATACGCGGTGCTGCGGGTGGATGCCGCTTACCCTGACAAGCTTATCGGGGATGCCCTTTCAGGAGGACTAGGTGGAAGGTACCCTCCTATCACCAATTACCTTTCCGAGTCCACCCAATGGGTGTTTCTGGATGATTTTGGTGCCTTAGTGCGGATCCCCCTGGAGGAGTACCGGGAGCGGATCGAAACCTTTGATCCCCGGGATGACGGGTATGCACAACGGCTACAGGCATTTTTTGTCCGTGATGGGAAACGGCTGTTTTTTATTCCCTTTTCACGGGAATTAATGAGGGGGGCTTTTAAAACGACCAGAACAGATACCCTATTGAACAGGGTACTATCGACGCTATCTGCCTGGTGGAATACGAGCGGTATTGGTTTTGGTAAACCCCCTGGAATCGTGCATTTTGAGCAATCCCTTACCGCGGCTTTAGGGGATATCCCCTTTTCAATCGAATATCTGGGGCATGCAGAACAGCCCCTCCTGTTTTATTGCATCCTCTTTGCCCTGGCTGCGGTGGTAAGCCTGGTTCTTTCAGATGCCCCCCTCATCACCGCCGCCCTGTTTCCGAGTCTAGGGGCCTTTGTATGTGCAGGTCCCCTGGGGCTTACCCTGGCCGCGGCACTGACCGCCTTGTTCAGCGCTTTGACCCAGCCGCTGCGGGAACTGCTGGTTTCTCTTCGGTATAGGTATAAAGACCGCCCTACTAAACGGCCCTGGTTTCTATCTCTGGTATACGCGCTCCTCTATGGGATACTCTGCTACATGGGGAAGATCCCGCCGGTTTTGGGCATCATGGACCTGGTATGTTGCTTCGCAGTCTTCTGGGCAAGCCTTTTCGCCGAATCAAACCAGGGGAAAGCCCAGGATCATGTACGGTTTACACCGGTAACCATTATGGAGGAACACCCTGCGTTTTTTCCCCGGACCATCATTCCCTTTGCCCTGGTTTCATTCCAGGCATTGCTGATACCCCGGATGCTTGGGAATGTAAACCCCTATCATCAGCCTGCCAGCCTGGAAGACCATTTCTTATGCGTAATCGACGCTGCTGAATATGAACGCCATGCGATGTTCCAGGCTTCTTTTTCCATAACCCCCCTGGGGGACGGTGATGTGCATGCATCAACCTATGTGCGCTATTATATTGGTGCAGATGGACTCATTGCCCATACGAGAGCGTATACCCAGGCCATCCCGGTATATGACGATAGTGATAAAAAAGATAAAATTCAAAAAAACCAGGAAATTCCCCCCTTTCCCCTGGCAGGGCTTATGGAATTTCTGGGTAATTCAGCGCATACTCATGCTGAACATGTTCCTGGTAGCAATACGACCGAGGCGCCTGAGTTTATACCGGAAGCCTTGGTCTTGGGATTTTGTATTCCCGCCATATTCCAGCGGAAGCAGGGTAAGGGAAAAAAGAAAAAGATGTTGGTATATAATGATAAACGGATAGCCGCATGACAGTATATTCATTTCCCCGCGGGGGGATACACTTTGAGGATGCCACGGTTCCTGCCAAAGATGCTGGTGTTATCGCCTTTTTGCCGGTGCTTTCGGTGATACCCCTGGCTCAACAAACCGGAACCAAGGCCCAGCCCCTGGTTTCCGTGGGGGATTACGTGAAGGAAGGAATGCTCATAGGCCGCGCCCGGGGACCGCTCTCGGCAAATGTCCATGCCACGGTTCCCGGTCAGGTGGTCCGCATGGTTTCCTGGGAAATGGCCGGGGGAAATAGCAACGATGCCCTGGTCATCCGTATGGAGGGGAGTTTTGAAAAACTGGGCAAGCCCGAAATACGTTACCCCTGGGAACAGATGATGCCCTCGGAAATGCAGCGCCTCATCGTGGAATACGGTATTGTGGAAATGGAAGGGGAAGGCCGTCCCCTGGCAGATGTGTTTGCCACGCTCAATGCTGTCCAGGAACCGATGAGCCTGGTTGTCCGCTGCGTGTTTGATGACCCCTGGCTCGCCGCCGATTATGTCCTGTGCCGGGAACGGCTCAAGGCAGTGGTGGAGGGGAGTGTTATCATGAGCCGGGCCGGCCCGGCGAGCCGTATTGTATACGCCGTTTCCCATAAAGAGCAGGAGCTAGGGCCCTTGTTACTTGCTGAATCAAAATCCTGGGATATTCCCGCTTCCCTGGTCCTGGTCGGGTCCCGGTATCCCCAGCGGAACCAGCGGGAATTGGAACTGGTCCTCAGAGCGTATGAAAAAAAAGAGGGCCTTGAATTAGGGAGGCTCTTCATCCAGGGGCCTGCTACCTTGGCGGCAATCCACGACGCGGTAACCTTGAGAAAACCTATCCTCGACCGGTACATCGCGGTGGGTGGTTCGGCGATCAAGACCCCCCAGGTGATGAAGGTGAGGATAGGGACCAGGATCAGGGATGTTTTTGCCGAATGTGGGGGCTTTGTCAAAGAACCCCGGCGCATTGCCATCGGTTCTCCCCTCTTGGGCCGAACCGTGCTTGATCTGGACGAGCCGGTGATGAAGACGAGTTACGCAGTCATGGCCCTCCTCAAGGGGCAGATCGGGGGGACTGTGGCCAGAAGCTGTATCGGGTGCGGGGAATGTAGAATCGTATGCCCGGTAGGCCTGGATCCGGAAACCTTATTCAAGTGGATAAAGGGAGGAAGACACGACCTGGCCGGTACCGCAGGAGCATGTCACGGCTGCGGCTGCTGTGAAGTGGTGTGCCCTTCACGGCTTCCCCTGAGTACCACCATCCTACAGGCAGGCACCGGGGAGAACAACCATGCATGAACCGTATATCCGCTTCTTTCAGAAACCTCATATCAATCTGAGCCGGCCAACCGCAGGACGGATGTGGCTGGTTAGCCTCTGCGCCGGTATGACGATTTTTCAGTCTTCCTTAACCGATGGGTTTGCTTCCCTGATAATCGCCCTTACGGTGATGATTGCGGCAATCTTCACCGAATTTCTGATCTACTTCAGAACCGATAAGGCAGGGATGCTGCGGGATGGAAGCGCCATCGCCTCAGCCCTCCTCTTGGCGCTCCTCCTCCCCAATTCGGTACATCCTTTATATGCGGCTATTGGTGCCGTCTTTGCCATGGCCGTGGTGAAGCATAGTTTTGGCGGCCTGGGAGCAAACTGGCTGAATCCCGCGCTTGGAGGGTGGCTTTTTATCCGGTTTTCATGGCCTGCCGCGTTCAATACGCCCCTGGAGATTTCTCCTGCCGCGTTTTTGCAGGAAAGCCTTGAACACTTTCAGCCAGAACTTCGTTCCTTTGACAGCATAGCAGCGGCGTGGTTTAATAAAACGATTTTTTCAATCACCAGGTCGGCATTACCAGGAGGGTATATCGATCTGCTTACCTCTGCTACCACCGGTATTATCGTGGACCGGGGACTCCTTGCCTTTTTAGGGGGAACCATTATCATTATCGCGTTCAAGGTAAGCCGATCCTGGGTGCCGGCAGTATACCTGGGTATGTACGGGCTGCTCATCAGAATCTTTGGAGCCTTGCCTTTTGGGGGCGCCCTGGGCGCCGGGGATATACTCTTTGGCTTTTTTTCAGGGGGCACCATGGTGGCGGCATTTCTCCTGGGCAATGACCCCGTTACCGGACCGAAATCACCGCGGGGGTCCCTTATCACGGCCCTCCTGGCAGCCTGCCTTACCTATCTGTTCCGGTATCAGGGTTCGGAAGCTTATGGCGCTTTTTTTGCCATTGCGCTGATTAATGCCCTGGTCCCCCTGATCCGGGACCTTGAAAGCCGGAGTTTGTATGCGGCATGATGATCTTAAAGATATGGGTATTTTAATCGGATGGATTGCAGGGTTGATCCTCATCGGCTGCTTGCTCTGGTTTTTTACTCAGCCGATCCGTATCCAGATACTCTGGAGCAGCCTCGCCAGGGTATGGCAAGAAGATTCCCGGCGCCTTGATGCCCCAATCCCCCGGGGAGGGCTTCCCGAAGGGGTGCTCTCCCTGGGAACATGGTATACCCTGGTGGATTCCGAAAACCGGGCCTTGGTTTTTTCCATCATGGCCGACGGCATGCAGGCCCCCTGTATCGCGGTGGTCTCCCCTACAGGAACCGTTGTTGAAGGGGACCTCATTCCGGTAAACCGGTATTCCAAACAAATTCTGGAACAGCTTCCCCGGGGTATCCGCAACATCTACCTGCGGCGCATTGAAGCAGAGGCGGCGCGGCTCCCTAGGACTGCCGTTCTTGTGGAAGAATACGACACGGAAGAGTACGATCAGGAGGAAGAATAAATGAAACGGCGTTTTCAGCGGTATTTGCTCTGGGGTTCCCATGCTCCCCTTTCCACTTTGGCCGGGGCCGGGCTTTTAATCATGGCTTCAAGCCACCTTGCTTTTGCCCTTACGGTGGTGGGAGCCTTGATCTGGGTGTACGAATTGACCTCCATTGCGGCCTTTTTTGCCCAGCCCTATTTTCCCAAAAAGGGAAAGATCATTGTGCTTATCTTCTTGTCAAGCCTCATCGGGAGCTGCTTCCTATTGGTGCTCTGGCTCCTCAGCCCGTTCCTAACCATGAGCGTTTCGTATCTCATCATGCTGATCCCCGGTTACTGCGTTGGTTCCGATTTATTCAGGTACCTTGATATACCTGATGATTCCCTGGTCATTCAAGAGGTCCTCATGAAGGCTTTGCTGGAGGCGATTACCTTGGGCATCTTTATCGTAGCCTTTGCGCTCATTCGGGAACCCCTGGGGTTTATGTCCCTTTCACTGCCCGGAGGAGCGGCGGGGATTATTTCCCTGGTTGATGGGGCGGACGGAGAGTCCTTTCTCCCCATCAAGGTCCTCTCGACCTCTGCAGGGGCCTTGGTGCTCTTCGGGTATGGGGTAGCGATTTTCCGGGACCTGCGAAAAGAGTACCTTTCGGAGCGCTCATGAGTACCCTAGTAGCGCTGGCTGTTTTTTCAAGCCTTTCCCTCAACCTGATACTGCAATTCCCCCTGGTCATACGGGAGATGGAGCAGGAGGAGTCCGTTCCAACCCCCTTCTTTCAGGGAGGGGTGATCTTTGTATCCGTCCTGTTTCTCTGGGTTGTTTTTTCGTATATCTTATCCCCCCTCTCCTTTGGATTTCTTGAATACGTGCTGCTGTTCCCCTTAAGCGCCCTGGTCTGTATGGGACTTGAACTGCTGTGTACGCGGTTCCTCCCCCGGATAGTACCGGCGTCAAAGATGTTTACCGCCTTTTCCGCCTACAACGGCCTTGCCCTCAGCTCCCTCATGCTCACCATACACCTGGCCGTTACCTTTGCCGAAGCCTGTATCCTCTCCCTAGGATTTGCCCTGGGGGTGTTGCTTTCACTGTTCCTGCTCAAGGAGATCCGCATACGATCCCGCCGGGAAGCGGTCCCCCCCTTCCTGCGGGGCGTTCCTCTGATGCTCATCTCCATGGGACTTTTATCCCTTATTTTTACATCTGTGGCAGCACTGTTATACAGTGTCTTTCCCTAAGGTCACCATTTGCGGGTTGGCGATACCTCCGCGCCCCCGGCGCGGCAGTAATGGAAAACAGGTCTTTTACGGCCAAAAACACGGATTTGCTGGCCGGAAATGAAAGGAAGATTAACCACTAAGTTACACGAAGTAGCACAAAGTATTCCTTTCTCTATCTTACTTTGTGCAACTTTGTGATACTTTGTGGTTGATTTTGTTCTTAACCTGTTGACATTGGGCAGGGATGCGGTGTTTCTGCATGGAAATATCATACAAAAAATAGGGAATAGTTGACTATTCAGGCCAAATGGTATGTAATATCCCCATGCTTTATACGACGGTAGTTATATGACGGTAACAGAACAAGATATTATGAGTTTATGTGCAGGTAATCCTCATACCGAGGCAGTTGCCAAGGAACTGGTGGAGCAGGGGAATTTTATCACCCTGAACCAGAGTGAGGATGAGTCGCTGGTGTGGGGGAGTTGTATTGGAAGCGGTGCGGAAGCCTATCATTGCTCGGTCGATTTCCTGGACCCTGAAAGGCCCCTTGGCCGATGCACCTGTCCAAACCGGCACAAGCCCTGTAAGCACAGCATTGGCCTTTTGTACGCCTTGTTTGCGGGACATCCCTTTGCGGTAGGCCCGATTCCACCTGCTTGGCTCAAAGCTCGTGACAAGGATAAGGCAAAGGCGGAAAAAGAGGCGAAGCCGGTGCTTATCACCAAGGTAAAGGCCCTCAGTGAGGCAAAGAACTGTACGGTTCAGCTTGAGGGCATTACCCTGGGGGAGAAAATGCTGCACAACATCGTGCTTACCGGGATCTATGCGGTCACCGATGCTTTTAATACCCAGATACAAGAGCTGGGGTATTACAATATAAGCGGTATTCAGACCGAGTTTACTGTACTCCTGACCCTCATTCTGACAGGACAGAAAAATACCAGTGATGCTGAACCTGTAGACCTCAAGAAGTCCCGGGGAAAAAAGGGGTTTTCTTCTTTACCTTCACCCAGCAAAAACTTTGAACCTGCTCTCAGGCAGCTCACCTATCTCTATGCCTTGCTGAAAAAGAGCCGGACTTACCTCGAACACAAGCAGGCGGATTATGCGGCCTTTCCGGAGCTGACCCACACTGCCGAAGCTGATATGCTCAATTCTGCTCTTGAGGAACAGCTTGGTTATACCTGGAAACTCACCGAACTTAAAGCAAAGGGCTGTATGCGGACCGGTGTGGAACTCGTGCAGTGTGCCTTTTCGGTTTATGAAGACGATGTCAGGAAACAGTATGTTGATGAGGGTATTTGGCTGTCCCTGGGTACCAGGGATATCTACATTACCAGGAACGTGAGGCCTTACCGGTTAAACAAGCCGCCCCAGGACAGCTTCTTTAAGGTGCTGATCCCCAGTGAACTCTACATCTATCCGGGAGATAAAAACCCCCAGGTGCGGTGGGAACGGCAGTCCTGGCGGGACCTGAGCCCCAAAGACTTTACCGCCCTTGCGACTGCAGGGGCCGCTGATTTTAACGAGGTGATCAAGGCGGTTAAGGTCCAGATACGGAACCCGCTGGCAGCTCAGGAGCCGGTTTTCGCCTTGCATATCACCCGCATGGGGATTGATGGGGAGCAGAACCTCTCGGTGTTTGACCCACAGGGGAAGCGGATTGCCCTGAAACCCACGGGCTTGAGCAGAAATGGCAGCCGGATACGGAGTCTTTCCCGAGAGCAGGTTGAAGGTAAGACCCTGGTGGCCCGCTTTAAGCAGGATATGGATCAGGATATGCTCTATGCTGTTCCCCTTTCCCTGGTTACGGATAAGGCGATTATCCACTTGATTTAGGCACGAAATAAAAACTAACAA
>JAITQK010000190.1 GCA_031288975.1 Treponema sp.
CGGGGAAGATCTGCTCCTGCTCCAGCCCACCAGGGTGGTGGCCCGTAAGGGGATAGAGCACGCGATTGAGCTGGCATCAAGGCTTGATGGGAAAAATGCCAAACTGTTGATCAGCCACCAGGAACGGGACGAGGGCTCCGAATATTACCAGCGGACCATGGATTACGCGGAACTTTTGGGCGTAGAGGTGATAGTCCGGCCGGACATTATCGGCGCCGAACGGGGTACGCTGGAAAACGGGGCAAAAAAGTACAGCCTTTGGGATTGTTATCATAACGCCAACTTTGTTACCTACCCTTCAACCTATGAGGGCTTTGGAAATGCCTTCCTTGAGGCCCTTTGGTTCAGATAGCCCATACTGGTTAACCGGTATTCGATCTTCCAGCAGGACATAGAGCCCCTGGACTTTGACGTGGTGGTGATGGACACCTACATTACCCCCGAAACGGTGGAAACCGTGGAAGCAATACTGGACAGCCCCGAGGGGGTTGAGGTGATGACCGCCAAAAACTTTGAACTGGGAAAGCGCTTCTTTTCCTTCAAGCTGCTGGAACAACGGCTCCGCCAGGTATTGATGAACTTTGGGCAGTTGTAAGTTAGAGAGGAATTAGGAGTGAGGAGTGAGGAAAATATTACCGTAAATCCCGTATTGCCCGGGTCAGGGCGTCCAGGTGTTTGTTTATTTCAGAGATGTGGGTAAAAATAGCATCCACCGATTTTTTGTTGTTCCATACCATTCCGGTAACAAGGTAATCAACAGTTGTTGCCAGGGCCATGGCTATTTTTTGGGCATCGTCAGCCCGCGGGAAAATCCCCTTTGAAATCCACCCCTGGAAGGTGTTAAAGCTTATCCCCGCCTTTCTTGCCACCCATTCCTGGGTCGTTTCCTGACGTAAAATCTCCTTTTTTACATTTTCCCAGAATAAATTTGCATCGGCCATAAAAATACTATCATCCAAATAACCGTTTATAACTTGACTTATCTATCCAAACAGATATATACTACTCAAAATATCTGTCTAAATAGACATATAATATGTAAAATTAATATCTAAATGGGCAGGAAATCTATTAAGAAGGAGTTTTTTATGAAAAAACTAATTTTTCCGGCGATTTTAGTACTGGTTCTGGCCTTGGCAGCCTGCGGCGGAGGCGGCACTACCGATATATTTACGGGCCCGCCCACCTCAGATGCCCATGTTTGGAAAGAATCCGACGGCAGCCAATATACCGGCAGCGGTAATGTTATTGATAGAGATAGTAATCGGCTAGGAACAATCACAGGCGGTAAATTAACACTTAGTTTACCCATCCCCAAGATTGGTGATTTAGAGGTTGTTACTTCCGTTTTTAACTACCTTTCAGGAGTAAGCGTAACACCTACCTCCGCTAAAGTGTATGCGCCGGATTTATATTTAGATTTACCTCCTGCTGGATTTCATGCTGGCGAAGAAGCTCAAATAAGATATTTTTTCACGGACGGTGAAACAACTGCCAGTGCAATTATGTATCTTTATAGTGACAGCAACTTAACCGTAACCGGGACTGATACAAACGGAAGTGGTACTACGTTTAACTACACTTTATCACTCACACCTGGTTGGAATCAGGTTTGGTACCAAATGGATCTCGTTTCAGAAAATTTAAAAAGCGACTTGACCGGTTTCCCCAAGGACAGCGCAAAATGGTATATTGACGATGAAGATGATGAGTAATTTCAGAACCTGAGCCTATCAACAAAAAGCCCGGAAGCATCATGCACCGGGCTTTGTATTTACTCTGCTAGAAAGGCCGCTCAGACAAATCCTGGAGGTCAGATTCCGCACGGAGGGATAGTCGATAGTTTGACAGTAAAGGAAAAAATTGGTAAAATGTACTATGGAGTTAGTTATACTGGACAGCGCCTTAAAGCATGGTATAACAGAAGAAAGTATCCGTTCATGTTTGCTTAACTTTCATAGAGAAACCTATGGATTATAATAAAATTGATGTGGATGCCGAAGTGGAGGCTGTGGTTACCGCCGTCGAGCGCGGCGAAGCACGTCCCGCAACCAAACGGGAATCAATGGCTGTACGCCTGGCCGCCCTTAGCGATATTGTACACACGATGCAAGTGGCTGTGGAGAGCGATAAAGACCTTACCTATGTGAAATAGGCGTTTCAATGGTTGTTGACGCTAAAACCGTACTTCTCTCTCCTATCTGCCTAAACGAGTTCTGAAACTAATACCTGACTATGTTTTTTCATAAAAACATCTTCAATTGTAGTGAATTTCCAGCCTTGAGCTTCGAGCAAAGGCCTTTCTTTGTCCATGTATTTATGGAGACCGTCTATGCCTCCGTGTTTACGGAGCAATTCTTCACGGGCTTTGCGTACTTCCGCGATTATATCGGTATCAAGATATTTCATGATATTTATTATAGGCTGAATTTAAGCTGGACACAAGGCAAGTACTGGAAAGCCCGGAAACAGTTGCACCTCGGGCTTTGTATTTACATTTAACTCACCTTACGCACAAGAAGAAGAGAATCCGCAAATGAACGCTAATTCTCAATGAAATTCCATAATCCTTCGCGTAAATTAGCGTAATTCGCGGATAAATTTTTTCATTCTTTATACATCTGCGTAACATGAAATTTAAATTAAAAGCGGCGCTTCCAGGCCTTTTCACGAATCGCAGATAGGGAAATATCGCGGTCCTTCCAAATACCAAAAGCATCCTGAAGATCAGAGCTGAGAACATCAGAATCCTCCGCCTGTAGTTCTTCAGCAGGGCTTACCTTTATTTCGACCTTTGCCTTCCCCACCGGATGTTCTATGATCATATCCTCATTATAGCAGAAAAGTCCCCATAAAAAAGCCCGGAAACATACGCCCCGGGCTTTTCTCTAATCATTTCTCTCTGCTATTTCCTCTCTGGTCAGAACGGCCTCTCAGCCAAATACTTGTACTCTTTGTAGACCCGTTCCGCCGTAGCCTTTGCCTTGGCAAGCAGGGCGTCGGCACGGTCGGGGCTGGCCGCTTTAAGGCTCTTGAAGCGCACTTCTTTGTACATAAAGTCCTCAAGGGCCGTGGTGGCTTCTTTGGAGTCAAGCTGGAAGGGATTTTTGCTGTCGGCCTTGAGCCGGGGATCGTAGCGGTACAGGGGCCAGAGGCCGCAGGTCACCGCCGCCTTTTGCTGATCCATGCCGCGCATCATGTCGATGCCGTGGTTGATGCAGTGGGAATAGGCGATGACGATCGACGGGCCGTCGTAGCTTTCCGCTTCACGGAAGGCTTTGATCACCTGGGACATATTGGCCCCCATGGAAACCTTGGCCACATACACATAGCCGTAGCTCATCGCCATGGCTCCCAGGTCTTTCTTTGCAATGTCCTTGCCGCCGGCGGCAAACTTGGCGATGGCCCCCACGGGGGTGGCCTTGCTCATCTGGCCGCCGGTATTGGAATATACCTCGGTATCAAGGCAGAGGACGTTGACGTTCCTGCCCGCAGCCAGCACATGGTCCAGGCCGCCGTAACCGATGTCGTAGCCCCAGCCGTCGCCGCCGAGTATCCACACGGAGCGCTTGATAAAGTGGTCCGCCAGGCTCAGGAGCATTTTTGCCGTGGGCTTGCCGTCGTTTTTAAGGGCGGCCTTGAGTTCGTCCACATTCTTGCGCTGTTCTTCAATGGCCGCGTCGTCGGCCTGGGTATTGGCGAGTATCTTGTCGATGATCGCCGCGGCGATTCCTTCGCCCTTGGCCTGGGCGGCCACTTCTCTGGCATGAACGGCAAGCTTATCACTGGTAAGCCGCATCCCCAGACCGAATTCGGCGGCGTCTTCAAAGAGGCTGTTGGACCATACCGGGCCCCGGCCGTCGGCGCGCTGGCAGTAGGGGGTGCTGGGAAGGTTCCCGCCGTAAATTGAGGAACAGCCCGTAGCGTTGGCGATTACCGCCCGGTCGCCGAAGAGCTGGGACATAAGCTTTACATAGGGAGTCTCGCCGCAGCCCGCGCAGGCCCCGGAGAATTCAAAGAGGGGCCGCTTGAGGGCCAGGCCCTTGGGCGTACCAAGGTTCACCGCGGCGGCGGACGCTTCCGGCAGGGCCAGGAAGTAATTCCACAGGGGCACCTGGGAAGCGCGGTATTCGATGGTGTTGTTTACCCAGTTCAGGGCCTTCCGTTCGGGGTTGGCCTTGTCTTTGGCGGGGCACTGGTGTATACAAACGCCGCACTGCATACAGTCTTCGCTGGAAATCTGGAGGGTAATTTTTTTGCCCTCCTCGGCCTTGGGCTTGATTTCCGCGGTCTTGAAACCCGCAGGCGCCTTGGCGGCTTCATCGTTGGTAAGGGTCTTCATCCTCATAACCGCGTGAGGACAGACCACGGTACACTGGCCGCACTGGATACAGATTTCGCTGTCCCATTCGGGAACCTTCTCGGCAATGGCCCGCTTTTCGTACTGGGTGGTGGCGGTGGGGAAGGTTCCGTCTTCGGGAATCTTCGACACGGGCAGCTTGTCCCCTTCCTGGACAACCATCGTTCCCAGCACTTCCTGAATCCAGGAATCCTTGGCCCCGGACATGGCTTTCTTCATGTGGAGTTCCCCTTCGGTGGAAGCGGGATACTTGACCTCGTTGACCGCCGCCAGGGCCAGCTCAATCGTGCTGATGTTTTTCTGCACCACATCGGCGCCCTTCTTGCCGTAGGACTTCTGGATGAATTTCTTCATATATTCAACCGCTTCGGCCTCGGGGAGTACTCCGGAAATCTTAAAGTACGCGGCCTGCATGACCACGTTGATCCGGCTGCCCATACCGGCCTTGCCGGCAATGTCAAAGGCGTCAATCACGAAGAATTTGAGTTTCTTGTCGATGATACGCTTCTGGGCTTCCACGGGCAGGTACTTCCAGACCTCCCCGGCGCCGTAGGGGCTGTTGAGGAGGAAGGTCCCCCCGTCCTTGGCGTTGGCCAGCATGTCGTAGGTTTCCATGTAGGTAAACTTATGGCAGGCCAGGAAGTCCGCCTTGGTAATCAGATAAGGCCGGCGTATCGCCCGTTTGCCGAAGCGCAGGTGGGAAACGGTAAAGCCCCCGGACTTTTTTGAGTCATAGGAAAAGTACGCCTGGGCGTTGAGTTCGGGCTTGGCGTCTCCGATGATCTTGATCGAATTTTTGTTGGCTCCCACGGTCCCGTCGGCGCCGAGGCCGTAGAACATCGCCTCGTTCATCCCCTCTTCGGGGACGATAAAATGTTCGTCGTAATCCAGGCTCTTGCCCTGAACGTCGTCCTTGATGCCCACCGCATAGTTGGCGATCTTCTTGCCCGAAAGGTTTTCGAACACCGCTTTGACCATGCCGGGGGTAAATTCCTTGGAACCCAGACCGTAGCGGCCGCCGATAACCAGGGGCCAGCTCTTAAAGTGGGCGCTTCCGCTGCCCATCGTCTCGCCAATGGCGGTACGGACATCTTCGTACAGCGGTTCGCCCAGCGCGCCGGGCTCCTTGGTCCGGTCCAGGACGGCGATTGAAGTCACCGATGCGGGGATGGCGTTGACAAAGGCCGAGGCGTCAAAGGGCCGGTAGAGCCGTACCTTGAGGACCCCCACCTTTTCACCCTTGGCAGTAAGGGCTTCCACGGTTTCTTCGCAGGGCTCGGCCCCGGAACCCATGATAAC
>JAITQK010000239.1 GCA_031288975.1 Treponema sp.
TCTTCCCGATTTGCCATGGGCCTACTATCCCCAAAATCTTCTCGTATAACTCTTTGGTATCCATCTGTCTATTTTACCTCTTTTTCCCTGTTTCCCACAAGATAGCCGGAAGAGCCCAAAGATCCGTACCACCAGCCCCGGGTCATCTTTGGTTTGCGCTTCAATGAGATAATTGTGTTCCCCATCTAGCGCGACGATCCGAATGAGGATATCCGCGATACGTTTCTGCCTTTTACGGTTGAGGGTTTCGGTATTTGGGTACTGGACGATACTGGTAATCGGGTAGTTTGTATCAAACAGGGCATTGATAAACTGCACGATGGTACTGCTTGACAAATACATCAAGCGCTTAAAGATGCCATCAAACAGTTGCCACGGCAGTCTTTTGACTTGTGGCTTTTTTCGTGTCTTCTGAACGTGTTTAGACTTCACTATGTTACCAGAACAATTATTGATTTTCTCTGTGATTTTGTCAACTGGAACAGGTGATGATTCTCATAATGCGGTACTTATACATCACGGCACCTGATAAAGTCATCGTGAATCTTTTTTCTAAACCCCTCGTCTCCCAAGACTTTCAAGGTTAGGGTAACCAGGGCCTCTGCACCGCGGGCCATTGCCTCATGAGCCTGGGGTTTCAAAGTCGCTGCCGCGAACTCCACCGTGTGGAGGGCCAGCGGCTCGTTGGTAATGGCGATCAAGGGCTGAATTGCCGGACAGCGGTAACTGACATTGCCCATGTCGGTTGAACCGAGGGGCGGCGAGACTGCTGAGACTGTCGCCCCCAGGTTCCTCAGAATCTTCGTCATCTCATCCTCAAGGGAACTCACCCGGACCATGCCGGCAAAATCCGCATACTCAAGACGCCAACTGACCTCGCAGTCAAGGGCCATTGCCGCGGCCTTCGCGCACTTGAGGACCATCTCATCCACCAGTTTCAGCTTCTTCATGGAATCAGTGCGAAATTCCAGGCGTATCTTTGCATGGGCCGGTATTATATTAGTCACCTTGCCCCCATCCAAGATGATACCGTTTACATGAATATCCGGGGTAAAACACTCCCGCCGTGCATCAATCAGATCGAGGAACTTCCGGGCTGCGGCAAGGGCGGACCTTCCCTCCCAGGGAGCCGCCACTGTGTGGGCAGGACGGCCGGTAAATTCCATCACGTAACAGCGGAGGCTCAGGGCATCCATGTTCGGCTGACAAACACCACCTCCCACGCTATGCATCATCATTGCCACTGCCATATCATCAAAGACGCCCTGCTCGGCCATCCTGATTTTCGCCCCATTTTCCTCCTCCGCCGGGGTACCGATCACCGAGATCCTTCCCTTGAAGTGCTCCCTGAGTTCCATCAGGGCCAATCCTGCCAGCACGGACAGGGAACCGTGCAGGTTGTGCCCACACCCGTGCCCGATATCCGGCAGGGCATCGTATTCGACGAGGATCCCGGTATGCGGCCCGTCACCGTTGTCAAGGCGGGCACAAAAGGCCGTATCGTATCCCTGATAGGGATATTCAATCTCAAACCCTGCGGTTTTCAGCAGCTCCACGATCTTGCGACTTGACTCAAACTCTTCGTTTGACAACTCAGGATGGGCGGCAAGGTCATCACTCAAAGCTTTCGCCTGGTTGAAATGCTTGCTCACCCCATTCTGTATACGTTGCGAGGTTTCCTGACTTATATCCATACTTACTTCCTCGGATTGCTACTTTGAATCAGAAAAAAATACCATAATGTTCTTGTCAAGTCAATAATCAATTCATACATTAGTGCCCCCGGATTCCACTACCCAGAATACATAAACAAACTTCAGATTTAAAGGCCGCTTCTCTTTTGACCGATATATTCTTTAAGAAGGGAGACTAAGTGATTAGAGGATGGTATACCGGCGCCAGCGGGATGCGGGCGCAGCAATGGCGGCTGGATGCACTGGCAAATAATCTCGCAAATGTGAATACCGACGGGTACAAGAAGGATGTAACTTCCTTTAAGGCGTTTCCGGAACTTCTCCTGCGGCGGGTGGATGATGATGGCGTGTATCAGCACCCCTTTGGCTCTGGGGATGTGGCGCCGATGATCGGAAAACTCGGTACTGGGGTGGAGCTGAATGAGCTTTTTACCGAGTTTGAACAGGGAGCCTTGAAGGAAACCCAGAGCGATTTTGATATTGCCCTGGATGGGAAGGGCTTTTTTACCGTGGCCACGCCCTGGGGCGAGCGGTATACCCGGAATGGTTCCTTTCAGCTTGGAAAAGAGGGCTCTCTTGAAACCAAGGAAGGCTATCCAGTGCTGGGGGAAGCGGGGCCTATCCAGGTGAAGGCCAACAACTTTCAGATTGATAAGAACGGACGGATCTGGATTAACGCTGCATACGCCGATGATCCTGAGCACTTGGTTTCCCGGGAAAACAACACCTGGGAAGATACCACTCTCCTGGATACCCTGAAGATCGTTGACTTCGATGTGGAACGGTACCTGCAGAAACAAGGCTCCAGCCTGTACCGCTCCACCGATGTTTCCGGGTCTGCTCACGTCATCGAAGAGGGCAGCCGGCCGCGGGTGGTGCAGGGCTTTACGGAAGCGGCCAATGTTGATCCGGTTCTTGAAATGGTCCAGATGATCGAGGTGAACCGGGCCTATGAGGCCAATCAAAAGGTGATTCAAACTGGTGATTCCATGCTGGGTACTCTGATTAATCAGGTTGCCAAAGTTTAGTTGATAAGAGGGGGACTATATGGTACGAAGTTTATGGACCGGTGCTTCTGGGATGATAGGACAGCAGTCCAATATTGATACGATTTCTAATAACCTGGCGAATGTGAATACCGTCGGGTATAAGAAGATGCGGGCGGATTTTGAGGATCTGCTCTATCAAACCGTGAAAACCGCAGGAACACCTGCCACTGAGGACTCGGTGGTGCCGGTGGGGGTGCAGATGGGGCACGGGGTTAGGCTCGCCGATACCCAGCGCATGTTTACCCAGGGGGCGCCTCAGAACACTGAAAACGTAACGGATATGGCGATTGTGGGAGAGGGCTTCTTCCGCATCCAGATGTATGACGGCAGTTTAGCCTATACCCGGAACGGCGGTTTTGAGGTGGATTCTGACGGGCGGATGGTAACTGCCAACGGCTATTGGCTACTCCCGGACATTATCATGCCCGAACACTTCCTTCCCCAGAGTATTAACGTGTCCAAAGACGGACGGGTTACGGTGATGGTTCCGGAAATCAATGCCAATGATCCGATTCAGGTGGGACAGCTCGAGCTGTACCGCTTCCCGAATCCTGTGGGCCTTACTGCAGTGGGGGAGAATCTCTACAAGATCACCGAAGCCTCAGGGGAGCCTATCCCTGGTAGGCCCGGTTTTGAGGGGATGGGGCAGATTTACCACAAATTCCTGGAGATGTCCAATGTTTCGGTGGTTCGGGAAATGGTGGATCTCATCGTGGCCCAGCGGGCCTATGAGTTCAATTCCAAGACCATACAAACCAGTGACAGCATGCTCGGTACTGCCACGAGTTTGAAGCGGTAGGCCCAACAGGAGGAACGTGAGATGGGTGTAGAAACCACTGGTGCTTTGTATCTTGATGATGTGCGGTTTACCTCTTCTGCTCTGGGAAACCGCAAACTTCCTGCTGCTGGAACCGGTACAGGCTTTGACCATTTGCTTGAAAAGGCCCAGGCAGCGGCATCCTCTGAGCCTGGTGCCGCCCCCCAGAAGCGGGTGATCGACAAAACCGATAAGCTCTATGAACAATGCCAGGCCTTGGAAAGCTTTCTCGTGAAGACCCTCCTCACCAGTATGCGTAACACGGTCCAGAAATCGGAATTACTGGACGGCGGTTTTGCAGGGGATATGTACGAGGATATGCTCTACGACGAATACGCCCAGGACTTCACCAAAAACGCCCATTTTGGGCTTGCGGAATTGGCGTACCTGGAACTCACGAACCAATCTTTTTAATTAGAATGGTGGGTCTGGGAGGCCTCCGGCCTCCCAGCGGGGGTCCGGGGGCAGCGCCCCTGGCAGTAAGGTTCATGAACGCAGTAACAAGAGGGATTCAGGGGGGATAAAGAGCTGTTTTGGTATTTCCTGGAACATATATTTGCTGTATTTCCACCAGATTTCTCCTCGTTCCTCCTGAGTCCGGGCATCGGCGTTGGTAAAAAGTAAGACCTGTTCAAAGGGTTCCTCTGAGTGGCGGGTAATGGCTATGCGGACGCAGTTGTATGCATCTGGTCTAGCTTCCCACACTGCTTGCAGGTCATGGGCGCGGATGCCCACGTGGGTGATGACGTCTTCTATGGGGAGGGCGGTGCAGAGGGAAAGGCCCCAGTCCAGGGCGAAGAGTTCCCGTTCCCCGGTCCGTTTAATCGGGGAGATGTTCTTACAGCCGGTAATCCGGGCTACAGGTATGGAACCGGGGTTTTGAAACAGCCCCTTGGTTTTTCCCTTTTTGAGGACCCTCCCTGCGTCCATCACCAAAAGCTCCCCGCAGAGTTTGTAGGCTTCGTCCCGGCTGTGGGTAACCATGATCACATCATTGCGGGATTCCAGGAGTTCCAGCAGTTGGAGCTGCATCTGTTCCCGGAGACTCGTATCCAGGGCGGAAAAAGGCTCATCCAGGAGGATAAGTTCCGGTTCCCGAATGAGCATTCGGGCCAAGGCGGTGCGTTGCTGCTGTCCCCCGGAAAGTTGGGCGGGATACCGGTCCTCAAGCCCGGCAAGCCCAAAGCGGCCTATCCATTGGGCGGCTTTGCGGTTCCGTTCCTGTTTTGACAGTAAAAGCGCTGCAGTGATGTTCTCCAGCACGGTCATCTGGGGGAAAAGGGCGTAGTTCTGAAAGAGGTAGCCGACCCGCCGTGCCTGGGGTTTCAGGTTGATCTTCCGCTTTGAATCAAAGAGCACCCGGCCATTAACGGCAATATGTCCCTCATCGGGAATCGCTATCCCAGCGATACATTTGAGGGTCATGCTTTTCCCGGAGCCTGAGGCCCCTAGGATACCAAGGCAGCCGGCAAGTCCTTGTTCGTTTGCGGTTTCAAAGGCTGTTTCAAGACAAAAAGTACGGGAGAGGCGCTTGCGGATTGAAACGGTAAGGCTCATGGCCGGGCTTTTCCCGGACGCCGGTCTTCTTGAGCGGTGAAGTAATTCATCAGGTCAACCACCACAAAAGAAAAGATAACGATGATGAGCACGTAAGTATAGGCGGTATCCATATCTCCACCGGCCACAGCAGAATAAATAGCCAGGGGCAGGGTACGGGTTTTCCCGGCAATATTACCGGCGATCATGGCGGTGGCGCCGAATTCGCCCAAGCCCCGTGCAAAGGCCAGCACCCCGCCGGAGGCCACGCCAGGCATGGCCGTGGGGAGGCTCACCTTCCGAAAAATGGCCCATTCCGACATCCCCAGGGTCCGGGCGGCGTAGATGAGGTTAGGGTCCACCTGCTCCAGGGCGCCCCGGGCAGAACGGTACATGAGGGGAAACGAAATGGCTGTTGAAGCAAGGACCGTGGCCCCCCAAGAAAAGGCAATCTTAATGCTGAAGAAGTCCAGGAAGAAACGCCCCACAGGCCCTCTGACTCCGAAGATATACAAGAGAAAAAACCCTGCCACTGTTGGCGGCAACACCAGCGGCAGGGTGAGTAAACCGTCAAGTATCATCTTCCACTTTTTTTGCTGCATGTCTGCAACTATTTTTGCCCCAAGGATGCCCAACAAGAAGGTTACCACCATCGACAGAGACGCGGTTTTGAGCGAAATCAGGATGGGTGCAACATTGATGGGCATCTTTGTTACCTATTACTTATTAGAGGAGAACCCATAGTTCTTAAAGATAGCCAGTCCCTCATCAGAGGCCAGGAAGTCGATGAAGAGCTGCGCCTCCTTTGGGTGTGCAGAGGCCGCGACCATCCCCACGGGATATATGACCTTTTGGGCCAGACTGCCTGCCGGGGCCTCGGCAATAAGCTCCACCTTGTTAGTGGAAATCGCATCAGTGGCATAGACCACTCCCACGTCGGCGCTACCTTCCCCAACCCAGTTCAGCACTTCCGTAACATTGGTACCAAAGCTGGCTTTAGCCTCTACTGCATCCCAGATACCAAGGCTCGTAAAAGCTTCTTTGGCATACTGGCCTGCGGGTACGCTGGCAGGGTCCCCCAGGGCTATGGTGTTCGCCTCGATAATCGTTTGGAAATCGCTTACCGGCGGATTGGTTCCCGCTGGTTTGATCAGGACGATCTTGTTTTCCAAAAGGGGTTTTATTGATTCCCTGGATACGAGGTTCTTATCTGCCAGGGCGTCCATCTGCCGGGTTGCTGCGGACATGAACACATCCGCCGCCAATCCCGCCTCGATCTGGGTCTGGAGTTTCCCCGAACTGTCGTAGGTTCCTTCCACTGTGATCCAGGGATACTTCTGCTGGAACAGGGGGATGAGTTCCTTGACATAGGAATTCTCAAGACTCGCTGCCGCCGCGACCATAATGGTTACCGGCGCATTGGTGGGTGCCGCATCCGATGAGGACGTGTTTTTGTCCTTACGCCCTCCCGCAAAAACCTGGGCCTGTCCGCCGATTAGGATAATCAGCGTCAGGAGTGCCAAGCGTGTCCCAAGACAGGCCTGCATTCCAAACATACTACCTTTTTTCACGTGCATTTCTTTTCTACTCCTTAGAAAAAATATAAAAAGTCAACCAGAAGGTTGATCCTTTTACCACCAGCAATGCCCCGGTACGGGCGCTATCCCAGCCCTACCCCTTGCCAAAGGGACAGATTGGGTAATGACACTTCTCACAGGAGAGGCATAAGCCACCGTGGCCCATGCGGGTAAAATCCTGCTTAGTCATCCTGAGACCTGCGGCAATCCGGGGCAGCACCAGGTCGAACACCGTGGCCGCAGCATACATCACGCACCCGGGAATTCCCATAATCGGCGTACCATCCTCGAAGTACCCCAGGAGAAACATGGCCCCAGGCACAACAGGAGAGCCATAGGTTACCAGTGCGGCACCGCTCTGCTTGATCGCCCCTGGGGTATTATCATCAGGGTCCACACTCATGCCGCCGGTACAGAGTATCAGGTCCGGCTTTTCCCGGTGAGCCACTTCGATTGCCCCGGCTACGTTCTCGATGCCGTCTTCCACCACGAGCTGCTGCTTAACGGTAATACCGTAGGCCCCTAATTTTTCGATGATCACCGGGGTGAAGGTATCTTTAACCAGCCCCTTGGCCACCTCATTCCCCGTGGTAATCACCCAGGCGCTTTGCAACCTATCGGGCAGCACCGCCATGAGGGGCGTTCCCCCGGCTATGGCTTGGGCCTGGCGCAGCCGCTCCTCCGGTATAACCAAGGGAACCGCCTTCATCCCCGCCAGCTTATCATCCTTCTTCACCGGGCTTGGGGAATGCCGGGTTGCGATGATAATGTCATCCAGGGCATTAATCCTGTTAAGGCGGTCCACATCAAGGTGAAACAGGCCATCACAGAGGGCAAAAAGTTCGATTTTTCCCTCTCTAGGGTCGCTTTGGCGTATATTATCCCCCCGGCATATCCCGGCCAGGTACCCGGCAGCATCATCCTCATGGACCATACCCGGCTGCAGCTCCCAGACGTAGAGATGTTCCTTGCCCATGGACAGGAGCATAGGGATATCTGCTTCCTCCACGACATGACCCTTGCGGAATTGAGGCCCCTTCATTTCACCCTTGATGATACGGGTCAGATCATGGCAGAGCACATGACCGACTGCATCCTCCACTCGCAGTTTTTTCATACTGATTACCCCGTTATTAGTAGTGTATTTTAGAACAAATTATTTGTCAAGATGATTCCATTGAAACGTTAGCATATTTCTAACAATTTTCTATATATGTTGTATTATAACATACAGTATTAGAGAAAAAGAGAGAAAAATCCGGTTCTGGGTGATTTTTTGTCCTGGGACGGATCTGCTTGACTGCTTACCCTTTTGGGGTATACTTTAGCTATGAGACTGGTGAAGTTCTTATCATGGAGGTGATGTTATGCGCTCGTTTTTTCTGCTCTGTCCCGGTGATACAGGTACTAACTATGGCAAATAAAACACGGAACCTCAGCCAGAAAGAGAAATCCTTTTTCAAAAAAATCGAACAAGAGCTTACCAGTGAAGCTGCGGTAAAAGAAAAACAGCACCTGGTTGCCCACAATCTTGATACCAAGAACAAGGGACCGATAAAAAAGATCTGGCAGGAGGTACAGGAACTGTGGCAGTATGTCAAAAGTGATGAGGTCGAATGGCACAAAAAAATACTACCCCTTGTCGGCTTAGTGTATCTGGTGCTCCCCATTGACGCGATACCAGACTTTATTTTTCCCCTGGGGTATGTGGATGATGCTGCGGTTTTGATGCTCATCTATAAAAATATGCGGGATATCCTCGCGGCTTTTGTTGAAAGCCAGAAAAGAAAATTACTTGAAGAACAGCAGAAAGAACAAGAACGGCTCAAGCGCCAGATGAACAAGAATATCCGCTTTGGCATGTTCATCGCGGTTCTTGCTATCCTTTCATTTTTTGTCACGCTCTATCTCATCAAGTTACGGAGACTGTAAAACCATGCCTTTGTTATTCAACGCCCTGAGTGGGCAGTCGGCTTTATCAATACTCACCAATCATATCGCAGATACGGTGCTGGCCGAATTAATACAGAACAATACAGAGATGTTGAAACATAAAATCGATAGGTTTTACCGTACCATCAGACTGAACCTTATCATTTCCATAATCGAAACCCTCATATTAATCCTGCTTGCTATCCTCTATTTGTTTACAGAACAACCATTGTTCCTGTATTGCATCTCAGTCATCATCATCGTTATTATGACTATCTCAATGATACGGAATCTATTGAACATAAAACTAATATTTGAAAACCGGCGTGAAATCATACCGCGAGTACGCAGCTTTATCAGGTTAAAAAAGCACCATACCCTTTCGGATTCCATAAAAAACCTGCTAAGAAACGAAGTTGATGCGTTTTACTATAAGAAAACCAATAAGCTTATCAATATCGCCCATGGGTTCCTGGCAAAGATCCATTTGGTAAAATCCAAGGATGCCATTGAGGATGAAATAGTAGCCGCAGGATATGCGTTGATAATGGACTATGTGTTAAAGGTAATCGGTATCAGAATCATCAGTATTTTTTTGTTTTATGCGTATTGTTGGTTTTTCCTTGTGCGCTATGTGTTTACTATCACGGTCAGGATGACGTTTCTCGACTTGATGTTGTTTCCCTTTGTGTACGTCATTCCTCACCTGTGGACTAAGCACCCTTGACAGTTTGTATCATAGGATATTGATGCGTCCCTATAGCCCTATCGCGGAAAAGGGGGCTGCCCGGTTCAGTACCTGGGCGACGCATCGGTGTTCCGGGAGGAGGAGGCCGGGATCCACTTCCAGCATGGCAAAGGCGTCGGTACGGGCTTGGGCAAGGGAGGCGACGTCCCGGACCGGATCGGCCAGCCCAAGGGTGAGGTAGCCGGATTGTTCGATCCCTCCAAGGTGGCCGGGACCACGGAGTTTGAGGTCCTCCTCGGCAATGACAAAACCGTCGGAATTTTCCAGCATCACCTTGAGCCGGAGTTTGCTGTCCTCGGTCAGTTCTTCGGAATAAACCAAAAAACAGTAGGACTGCGCTGTTCCCCGGCCCACCCGTCCCCGGAGCTGGTGCAGCGCGGAAAGGCCGAACCGTTCGGCGTGTTCTATGACCATGCAGGTTGCGTTGGGTACATCAACCCCCACTTCCACCACACTGGTGGCCACTAGGATTTTGATATCCCCCTTGCGGAAATCCTCCATGGTCTTCCGCTTTTCCTCTTCGTCCAGTTTTGAATGGATCAGGGCCGTTGGATAGTGGGGAAAAACCTCCCGGCTCAACCGGGCCGCCATGGACTGGACATCCTTGTAGGAGTCCCTTGTTTCATCTGCTTCAATCAGGGGATAGACAAAATATGCCTGCCTGCCGGCAGCCAGTTCCCGCTCCACAAAATCGTAGACCTTGGCCTCGTTGGACTCCCGTGCCAGGTGGGTCGTAACCGGCTTCCTTCCTGGGGGCAGGTCCCGGATGATTGACACCTCCATGTCCCCATAGATCGTGAGGGCCAAGGTTCGGGGTATGGGAGTGGCGCTCATCATGAGGAGATCAGGATGGTTCCCCTTGGCCATGATGGCCTGCCGCTGAACCACTCCGAAGCGGTGCTGTTCATCCACCACTACCAGACGCAGGTCTTTATAGATGACATCATGAGAAAAAAGGGCATGGGTACCAATAACCAGGTCAATTTCTCCGGCAGCCAGGCCCTTGAGCAACGGGGAGCGGCCTGCGGTCTTGAGGTTCCCGGTTAGAAAGGCGATCCGTATACCGAGTGGTTCCAGGAGCTGGGTGGCGTTCTCTCCATGTTGCCGAGCCAGCAGTTCCGTGGGGGCCATAATAGCCACTTGTCCACCGGTTTCGATGGCCCGAAGCCCGGCCAGAAATGACACCAGGGTTTTCCCTGATCCCACATCCCCTTGGAGGAGTCGTGCCATGGGATAGGAGCCGTCCATGTCCTGGTCGATTTCCACGATGGCCTCGGTTTGGCCGGGGGTTAACGTAAAGGGCAGGCGTTCAATAAGCCGCTTCTGTAAGGGGGAAAGGGGCGGGGTGGAGCGGGGTGTAAGGGCTTCTTCCGTCCCAGGAGGTACCACTACCTCGGTTCCGACACGCCGTTCCAAGACCCGCTTCCCCACCATCACTTCCAGATAAAACAGTTCTTCGTAGATAAAAGTTTTCCGCGCCAGTTCCAGTTCTTCCATGGAGGCGGGAAAATGAATGGCATTGAGGGCTTTGGATTTGGGAAGAAACCCATCCCGCTGGATAATGGTCAGAGGAAGTTCATTTTCCAAAGGTGCGGCGTACTGCTCCAAGGCCCGCTGGATGAAGCGCCTGAGCATCCCCTGGTTAAGCCCCGCGTTTAAGGGATAGACCGGCAGGATGCGGCCAAAGGCGCTCTGCTTTCTACCGGAAACGCCTCCTGCAATGGAAGCGCCGGCGTCTCCTTGGATATCTGATGCTTCAATCTCAAAAGCAGTGGACTGAATCACCCCGTATTTATAGGAAAAGTACCCCCAGAGCCGGTAATAATTCCCCGGAACAAGCTGTTTTTCCAGGAAGGGCCGGTTGAAACAGATCAGCACCCCACGGGCGCTTGCATCCTCCACATGGACTTTAAGGGTTTTGGTGACCCCATACCCGAACCACTCATGGTCAAGAACCCGCACCACAGTACACACCGGAGCGCGT
Source organism: Treponema sp. (assembly GCA_031288975.1). Lineage (GTDB taxonomy): Bacteria > Spirochaetota > Spirochaetia > Treponematales > Breznakiellaceae > JAITNP01. The sequence goes on from JAITQK010000239.1 coordinate 11,338, forward strand.
TCAAAATCCCTGATCGGTATATTCTGGCTCCGGTCCTCCCAAGCACGGGGATAGCGGCAGAGGAGGCTTGCCACACTGGTTATACCCGCCTGGGCGAGGGTGCGGACAGCCACAGCTCCGGCTCCTTTGATGTGGTCAACCGATGCAGTCAGTTCCCTAAGAAACATACCGGGTATCGCGGGCTTTAGAGTGGAAGCTCTGCCAGGAAAACGGTGGCAAACTTAATGACCCTTCCCAACACCAGTATGAGGGCCAGTAAAGTCCCCATGGACACAATGATCCCGGTAAGATAATTGACCAGTCTCCGTTGAAACAGGATCCGTTTTATGCGGTACAGCACCGGCTGGGATATGGTATCAATGATCCGCCAAAAGGTACTGTTGTATACATCCCGGCTCGTGAGGTACCCGATTAGGCGCAGTCCCAGGACAACGAGGAAAAATCCCAGGATAAAGGATGCTGCGGACCAGAGGGCCGAAAGCACCATGGCCAGGATGATACCTAGTCTGATAGCGCCATACTGAGCCAGGGTGGAAAAAACCTGGTTCATCAGGGACAACACCGCCATAGCCACAATAGGGGACAAGTCCAGAAACCCGGCCCTGAGTGCGGGAAAACGACGGAACCAGTTAAGATAGGGGTCGGTGATCCCGCTTAAAATCTCCAGGGGCCTTCCGTAATTGGCACCGCTGAACCAGGTCAACATTATCCTGATAAAGATAAGGAGCATGTAAAGCCCGGTAAGGGCGCTTAATATGTTCATTAACAACCGCATACTTACAGCATATCAAATTGATGTCACTTAGACCAGGGGGGAACGCCCCTAAAACTTCCTTTCTCGCCAACGGTTGATTAAGTACCGGGATACCGAACCGTTACCAGGAAGTTCCGGCAGCATATCCCGGCTAAACCAGCGGGCATCCTCGATTTCCACGCCGTCAACCTTGATGGTTCCCGCCGCGTACCGGGCACGGAAGCCCAGCATAAGGGAATTGGGGAAGGGCCAAGGCTGGGACGCCACGTAATGTATATCGTGCAGTTCCAGGCTCACCTCTTCCAGGACTTCCCGGACAACCGTGGCCTCCAGGGTTTCCCCTGGTTCATTGAACCCTGCGATAAGGCTATACACCCCAGGGGTGAATTGTTTGTTATGGGCCAGGAGAACCTGATCTTCATCATTGGTGATGATAACGATAATGGCCGGGGATATGCGGGGAAATTCCTGCCTGCCGCAGACTGGACAGCGCCGGGCAAGGGAATCTGCCGCAGTTTCATTCCGACCCCCGCAGGAACCGCAGAAAACCGATTCCCGCTGCCATTGCGCTATATGATAGGCCCGGAGAAGCCACCCCACCGGGCCGGTGCCATCCACCATAACATCCTGGGTCATCAGGGAGAGGGCCTGCCGCATGGGAATCCCCCGCCACCCTGCAGGAAGGGGCATGTCAGCCGGGAGGTCCGCACTTTTTATAAGCCCCGGACCGAGTATCTTAATGGATGACCCAAGGGATGCGGGAATATGGTTATCGGGAATACCTTCATGGATCAGGGAATCGGGAATATCCCCAGGCATAACCAAGGTATTCCCTTGAAAAAGATACGTCCCCTGGGGTATGTTGCTGCTCAAGATAAGCCTCCGTATTGAATGTAAGTATCGAACCATTATAAGCACTTGATGCGGAAACAACAATCCGGGGTCTTGATTAAACAGCCCGGAAACGCGGTATCCCTATACGACGTACAGGATAGAGCGTCTCTGGGTTAACGAATGGAGCGTGCTCTTTTTAAATAACTCAAGGACTGCCGAGAGAGGTAAAACAGCGTTCCATAAAGGTACTAGGACAGGGCGGCCACAGCAGCGCCGAAAAGGGATGCCTGTTCCACAGGTACGATGCTATAGGGATGGGGCTTCCCGGAAACCAGCAGGGTATGAAGCCAGGATTCCAGGGCACTCCGCATCCCCTGGTATACCATGTAGGTGGTACCTTCCACGGCAATACGGACCGGTGCAAAGGGGTCATAGAAGCCTATCCGTTCTACCGCAGCAGCAACCATAGCTGCCGCAAAGAGACCGCCTCGTTCGGTTATAATCGACGTCAGGTACACAAAGGAAGCCAGGGCATCCCGTTCGTCTGAGCCGAAGAGTTCTCCGATAGGCCCTTCAGCCGTCAGGGGAGCGTGCATGAACCTGTTGAGGTCTTTTGTTTGCAAGGTAGGCCAACTCAGGAAGATATCGGATTTTTTGAACCGGAGCAGGCCATCCTTTATGGCCTGCCGCAAAATATGGAACGTCAGTGGCCCTAGATAGGCACCGGAGGTAATCTTTTCTAGGGTATAAGCCCCAGGATTCTTGGTAAGCCCGTCATACTCTTTATCCAGGATACCCAGGTACCGGTGGGCAAAGGTCCCGGTTTCACAGACCACGATCTGCGGGGCAGATTCTGAGGCGAACCCTATCTTGGGAATGTTTTTTTCCGGGTATGCAGTGTTAAAACCGGTCCCCAGGATAAAGCCGATTACCGGCCCCCCCTTAACCCCGTACTGGTCTGCTCCCTGGCGAAGTCCGCCATCCGGGGGAATCGCCGCTACCCCTGAAAGCAGGGTCGCCACCGTATCGTTCAACATCACGATCCGCCCAGGAACCTTCACCTTTCGCCGGCTCAAAGCATCCCGCAGGCCCTGTCCTATGGCCGTACCGATCACATCCGGGGCATCCACCTCCTTACTGAAGGCCATGAGTATACCATCTGCATCCTGCGTCATTTCCATGGGATAGGAAAAGGTGAACCCGATTCCTTCGATATGGCCGGCCTGTTCAATGAGGGGCGCTGTTACCGAGGCAATGGCATCGAAGAACTGTTCCACACTCACCTGGCCCTGGGTACCGGGCATGGGGATTTTCTCAGTACCCGCTGCCACAGCTTTGCCCTGCTCATCGAAGCGAACCAGGGCAGCCCGGAGATTCGTCCCCCCTGCGTCCAGGGCAATCACGGTTTTCCCCGGGGGCACATGGGAAACCGGGCTTAAATAGGTGGGAATCATAGGCAAGCTGGAACTCTGCCCCCGCAACCCCCGTTCCATATCAATAAGCGCATCCCGCACCAGGGTGGCGGGATCGGCTATATCATAATGAAAGCCGTAATACCGGGCAAATTCAGACAATTCCGTAGGGTTAAAGGATGAACTCATGGCAACACCTCAATAAAATAGTGTTTTTTCAAAACCTGGGGAGGTTTGAAAGCATCGTTTTTACTATTATAATGATAAAAGCCTGATGCCGCAAGGTCTGCATTCAATAAGGAAGTGGGTAGCAGCCACTATGGTCCCAATCAAAAAGCCCTTTTGACAGATATTGAGGATATGAGGTATACAATAAAAAATTAGTTCAAAATTGGTCAGGTTGCACTAAACGCGGGTCAGGTGGTACACCAATCAGGGCCTTGGGGAACCATTAACTCCGCCGTCATGCCGTGAAATACCAGGGGCGGAACAATTTTGATAAAAAACGTGAGCATTGGTGAAAAATTTTGGAGCTTTTCTTATATAATACCGGTACCCTTGTTCCGGCAGGCCGGCCTGAACAAGGGGCGGCTTTAACGGATTGGAGCATTTACTTATGATACTATGCATCTAAAGGACACTGCGGCACAGGAGCCACAAAAGGAGTTTTGTATAATCAAAGTATAGGGAGGCAAGAAGATGATTGAAGGAAACTTTACGTTGACACCTGACATGATCATGGACGATCAGAGACGGAATCGAAAGCAGACGCCGGAAGAAATCGCGGTGGATATTGCGTGGCTTGAGGACTGGTTCGAGCAGGTGCGTCAGGACGAAGCGGAAAACCCGCTGCCCGATGACTTCATCGAGTACTGCAAGGGGCGCAAATGAGCGACATCGCACAAGAGAAGTTCGCGCTTGACTCGTGTATGATCAGTTTTGCGATGAAGGACAATCTGGTGGTAAAACAACATCTCAACAAAGCAAAGCAAAGCGGACACGCAATAGAAATACCGCCGGTTGCCTACTATGAGGTGAAGCGTGGACTCATGGCCATTAACGCCACCAGGCGCCTGCGTATTTTCGCCAAAATGTGCGAGAAATACCCGGTTGGTCAGATGGACAACTCAATTCTGGAAGAGGCGGCGAGCATTTACACTGAACTGAAACCCCAAGGCATAAACATCGACGATAACGACCTCTTTATTGCGGCGTATTGTAAGGTTCACGGCTTGACGCTGGTGACCAATAACACGAAGCATTTTGGGGCGGTTTCTGGTCTGTCGCTGGCCGATTGGTCGGTGTAGGAAACGGCGCGGAGCAGCCGTTTATATTACTATGCGTCCAAAGGACGCTGCGGCAAAGGAGCCGCAAAAGGAGATTTTTATATGGCATCTTTTGACATTACCGTTGATGGAGCCTGCAAAGGCAAAGCGGAAGACATCGCCAACATGAAGAAGCGGCTGGCCGCTATCTTGGACGATCCTGGCATTATCGACGACCCAGACCGGCTGCGGGAACTATTCGGCGACGAACTGGGCGAAATCTGCGACGACGTAGACGACGAGGATGATCAAAGTGAAGTGTTCCGCGGTCTGTACTACGAATGGTACGACGCGGACGCGGATTCCTTGCAGTTCAGCGGCGATGACGATCTTGACGACGACGAACCTCTGGACAAGTTTCTTGTTGCGTTGAGTAACGTTTTTCCCCGTGTGGAGTTTGACTATATCTGTTGGTACTACATAAGCTGGGGCTACTACGCTATATTATTCGACAGCGACGAATGGAAATGGGACGAGGGCGACGGCGGCGAAGAGAAAAAAGACCTCTACGTGGATTGGCGTCTAGCCCGTCGCAAGGTGTGGCTTATGGACGATGATGCCCCGGAGGCGGAACACCTGGCGGCGCACAAAGCCGCGGATGACGCGGAAACGGCTTTCTTCCTGAAACTGGCGGAACCAAAGGATGAAGAAGGCGAAGCGGAACCAGAGGATGATACCATCACCGACCGGAGCGCCAATGACGAGAACTTCACGTCACGGGATGACTGGCCCCACGGAAGCAGTATGGCAACCTTTGAACTGTCCTACCGCGGTCCGGCGGAAGCGGTGAAGCGGATGTTCTGTGATATTTACGGCATAAACCCCGATGATACAGACAATGCCCAACTCGCCAAGCTGATGGAGGATGACGTCAGCTTTCCTAACGGGTTCGGTTTTGAGTTCAGGAAGCTGCTTTCACGGTTTCACCCTGAATTCTCTATTCAGGACGAAACCAAATGGGGAGCCGAGTGCGGTACGTTCCGCATAGACGCGGACTGGATGGACGGGGATTTCGGCAGGTTCCTGTTTAACGGCGGCTTTTACCTTGCCCCCCGTTACCCCGAAATCGAATTCACGCTGCGCTTTATTGACCTTCAATGGGACGCTGAAGAGGTGTTCAAGTACAAAAACGGTCTCATTGTCGAACAGTATTTTGAGCGCGGCAGCTACACCCATTGGGCATACAGTGTGGTGCGCTATTCCGGCGCGGCGGATGCGGTCAACGATATGCTCTCGCACATCGTAAAGGAAGGCGAAGCGGATCGGTATCACCTTATGGGGAAGCATCTTGAGCTATACCGCTTTTATCCCCGCAAATACTTTGACCCTCCCTGCGAGATCATGGACAGCCGCATCGGCGACGGGCAGTTCAGTTTCTATTCCTTTAACATAGGTTGGAAGGACAAGACCGAACAGACCCAGACCGAATACCTGCTGGATCATCTTGCGGCTGCTTTTCCTGCGGTTGGCTTTGTTGTCGAAACCTTACAGGGCTACAATCCCGAAAACGATGATGAAGGGGCATCCCTCTTGCGGCGCGAGTATAGCGGCGGAACACTTCTTACCGAAGAACGGCTTACGGGACAGGAACACGTCGAGCCCTTTGCCGACGCGCAGCAGTATGGCGGCGGCACATACTACCGCTACCGGGGCGAAGGTATTCAGGTGTCCGGCGCGCAGTCAGGCACATCCTATGATGAATGGCTTGACGCTGTTAAAAGAAACGCATGGAGCCTCTACTATGTGCCAAAAGCCCTGCGCAGCGAAGAAATGTGCCTTGCGGCGCTTGCTTCGGAAGGCATAGTGCTGCGCTATGTACCTAAGCCGCTTCAAACGGAAAGACTCTTCCTCGCGGCGGTGCAGCAGAAAGGCATGGTGCTTGAGTATGTGCCGGAAGCTCACAAGACGGCGGAAGTCTGTATGGCGGCGGTGCAGCAGGAGGGCATGGTGCTTGAGTATGTGCCGGAGGCGCTCAAGACGGCGGAAGTCTGCATGGTGGCGGTGAAGCAGAACGGCTATGCGATTCGGTATGTGCCGGAAGCGCTCAAGACGGCGGAAGTCTGCACGGCGGCGGTGCAGAAGACCAGCGAGGCGCTTCAATACGTGCCGGAGGCGCTCAAGACGGCGGAAGTCTGCCTTGCGGCGGTGCAAAAGGCCGGAGTATGGGTGCTTCAGTCTGTGCTTCAGTCTGTACCGGAGGCGCTCAAGACGGCGGAAGTCTGCCTTGCGGCGGTGCAGCAGAGCTACAATGCGCTTCGGTATGTGCCGGAATCCCAGTGTACTGAAGCGGTCTGCCTTGCGGCGGTGCAGCAGAGCTACAATGCGCTTCGGTATGTGCCGGAATCCCAGCGCACCGAAGCGGTCTGCCTTGCGGCGGTGCAAAAGGCCGGAGTATGGAAGCTTAAGTCTGTGCTTCAGTCTGTACCGGAGGCGCTCAAGACGGTGGAAGTCTGCATGGCGGCGGTGAAGCAGGATGGCAGTGTGCTTGAGTATGTGCCGGAGGCGCTCAAGACGGCGGAACTATGCCTTGCGGCGGTGACGGCGGCGAAGCAGGACAGTGAGGTGGACGGGTTTGAGTATGTGCCGGAAGCCCTCTGGGAAGTGCCAGAATTCTGTATTGCGGCAGTGCAGCAGGACGGCTGGGCGCTTGTGTATGTGCCGGAAGAACTCATGACGGCGGACTTCTACCTTGAAGCGGTGAAGCAGAACGGCAGTGTGCTTGAGTATGTGCCGGAGGCGCTCAAGACGGCGGAAGTGTGCCTTGCGGCGGTTCAGCAGAACGGCAAGGTGCTTGAGTTTGTGCCGGAGGAGCTCAAGACGGCGGAACTCTGCCTTGCGGCGGTGCAGCAGAACGGCAGGGCGCTTCAATATGTGCCGGAATCCCTGCGAGAGCAGGTGAAAGACGCAGGGGTATAGGGAATGGGAGCCACGCGGCGGGATTGCGGCGTGGCTTTCGGTTTGGAGCGGGCGGAGAAGGGCGCTTTGGGGACGGGGTGTTTTAGGGCGGCTGGGAATACGACGCAGGGGGATGCACAAAGGAGAAAAGAATATATGAACGTTACGATTAACCATTCGGCTTTACGGCATGAAGGCGTAACAGAGGAGGATATACTGCGGGTGCTGGAACTCCCCGTGGTTGACCGGCTGATGCCGAAGTTTCAGAACAAGTACCTGCTCATCGGCTTTGATTGTAACGGCAATTTGCTTGAAATCATGTATAATATCAGGACGGATGGAAGCTATAATGTCTTCATGCCATGAAGTGCAGGAAAGAATTCTATTATTTAGTGGAGGAGAGCGATTAGTATGTCTGACATGACCGAACAAGAAGCGTGGGAACTTGACGAACTTTTGACCAAAACCACGCCGGAACTGAGCCCTGATGTTGAGGGTCCGTTTATCAAGCGCCGTCACGGGATGGTTTTTCTTGACCGCTTGTCGGCGCAATACCTTACGGCGAAAATGCGTGAGACAAAGCAGTCTCCCACGGAGATTATCAGCGACATGGTCCGCCGCGAACTGTCCTTTGCCCAATCCCCTGACCGGTGAGGCGGAACACCAGCCAGCGGCATTTTGCCGCCAGCATTTCGGGGTTGCGGCGCTCTTTTCCTCGCCGACAGGGAAGCCATACGGGTGCGCTTTGGGGACGGGGTGTTCTAGGGGGCTGGGCGTGAGGCGCGGGACCGGCACCGGTGGGTGAGCAAGCGGAGGGGATATAAGGGCACTGGGAGCCACGCGGCGGGATGGAGGGCGGCGCGGTGACCGGCACCGGTGTCTGAGCAAGCGGAGAAGGCGGGGGAGCATGAGGCTACCGTTTATACACAAGTTATTCACAAAAACAGGAGGATATGCTACCATTGGTGACAACGACCTTTGGGGGGTTAACATGAAGAATACGGGAAGTGGCAGCCGGTTTGGGGACAAGC
>JAITQK010000051.1 GCA_031288975.1 Treponema sp.
TAGATGAGGAGCCGGTAATCTCGGAGGAAGCGCAGGAATTCCTGGAGATAGGAGAGGATGTATGCGGCTAGTACCGCACCGGTCATGGAACCCATGCCCCCAAGGACCACGAAGATAAGGTAGTCGATGCTCTTATTGAAGGAGGCTATATCAGGCTTGACAAAGCCCACCACCATGGCATAGAGGCTGCCCCCGATGCCGGCAATGAAAGAGGCGATCACGAAACCGACCATCTTATACCGGAATACCCCAATGCCGTTGACGTTGGCGGCGATTTCGTCCTCCCAGACCGCAAGAATTGCCCTGCCGTAGCTGGACCGGAGAAAGTTCTGTAGTAGTATGAGTATGACCGCCAGGGACGCAGTAACGGTAAGAAACGACAGATCGGAATAAATGGCCAGGGGGGTGGTAATCCGCCGGCCGTTGGCGCCGCCGGTAATGGCTTTCAGGTTGATGAGGATAACCCGGATGATCTCTCCAAACCCCAGGGTAACGATGGCCAGGTAATCTCCGGAAAGCTTGAGGGTGGGAAAACCGATGAGAAAACCCGCGAAGGCGGTGATAAGCCCTGCAAGAAGGGTACTCACAGGCAGGGGGAGACTCAGATCCAGGGTAAAGAAGATCGATGCGTAGGCTCCGATAGCCATGAACCCCGCCTGTCCTATGGAAAGCTGGCCGGTGATCCCGGTGATGGTGTTGACGCTCACCGCAAGGATCGCGTTGACCCCGCCCAGCGTGATGATCTGGGCGGTGTAGGCGTCGATGATACCGTACTTGATGAGGAGCGAGGGGATACACACCGCAATGACCGCAGCGGCTCCGGGGATGATCGTGTTCTTGATAGCTGGCTTCATGGTTACACCTTCACTTTGGTCTTCGTGCCGAGGATACCGGTGGGCTTCACGAGGAGTATGAGGATGAGGATAGAAAAGGAAATAGCATCCGCATATTGGGAGGAGAGGAAGCCCTTGGTCATGGTTTCGGCGATCCCTAAAATAAAACCTCCCAGCATGGCCCCGGGCACGGAACCGATACCTCCGAGGACTGCTGCCACAAATGCCTTAAGCCCCGGCATGGTTCCCATGGTGGGGGATATTTGGGGATAGGCACAGGCAAAGAGGATGCCCCCAGCGGCAGCCAAGATGGAGCCTAAGGCAAAGGTGAAGGAGATGGTACCGTTCACCGAAATACCCATGAGGCTGGCGGCCTGCATATCGTAGGAAACCGCCCGCATGGCCTTGCCCCGCCTCGTATAGTTGATGATATAGTTAAGCCCCAGCATCAGGGTGGCGGAAAGGACAATCACGATGATCTGGATATTGGAAACCGAAATACCCCCCAGGTTCAGGTTGTGTACCGCAGGCCGGGGAAACTGCCGGGGGTTAGGCCCGATGAAGCGGAGCACCCGGGCCCCGTTTTGCAGAATCAGGGACACCGCGATAGCGGTAATCAGGGAGTTGAGCCGCGGGGCGCTCCGCAGGGGCCGGTAGGCGAAGCGTTCGATGAATACCCCCAAGGCCCCGCAAAGGGCCATAGCAAACACAAAGGCCAAGATCAGTGACAGGGGGGACACCCCCAGCCAGGAGAGGACAAAATACCCCCCATAAGCCCCTACCATAAGGATATCCCCATGGGCAAAGTTGATGAGCATCACAATGCCATAAACCATGGTATAGCCCAGGGCAATAAGCGCATAGATACTACCCAGAGATATCCCGTTAATCACCTGTTGTACAAAAATACCACCCAAAAAACCACCTCAATTTATTATTCTTTTTTCCTTCAGTCCACGCCTTCATGTAGAACACGATCAAGCGCCTTGCTTCACAGTGGGGTTAATACCCCGCCGCTCTCTACGGCGGGGATTCTTTATTGATACAACTATTCCCTCCCTAGGGGTTGACCGTGGTTTTGTACACAGTGATGAGTTTATCCCCGTTCTTGACCAGCTCCACCATCACCGCAGACTTGATCGGGTTCCGTTTGGCGTCGAAGGTGAGGTTCCCGGTAACGTAGTTGCCGTTGGTTGCGGCAAGGGCGTCCCGGACCGCAGTGGAATTGGTTGAACCGGCGCGGACAATGGCGTCCCGGATCAGGTACAGGGAATCATACCCCAGGGCTGCAAAGGAAACCGGCACGATCTTGAATGTTGTTTGATATGCCTTGACAAAGTTTACCACCTTGGAATCCGTAGAATCCGAAGCGTAGTGGTTGGAGTAGAAGCCTTTCAGCACTTCATCGCCGGCGTTCTCGGTAAGCCCGTCCCAGCCATCAGCGCCAACGATGGGGGTGTCAATGCCCTGGGCACGGAGCTGTTTGGCGATGAGGGAAACCGTGGAATAGTAATCCGGGAGGTACACCACATCGGGGTTGGCGTTCTTGATCTTGGTGAGCTGGGCGTTGAAATCAACGTCTCCAGTGATATAGGATTCAGATGCGACCACCGTGCCCCCTTGTTTCTGGAAGGCGGCCTCAAAATTCTCCCGAAGTCCCACGGAATAGTCGTTTCCGTTGTCGTAGAGCACTGCCGCACGGGTGGCCCCCAGGCTCGTCGCCGCAAAGATGCCACCCACGGTCCCCTGGAAGGGATCGATGAAACAGGCCCGGAATATATAATCCCCCGCATCGGTGATGGATTCCATGGTCGCTGCCGGTGCCAGGAGGAGCACCTTCTGGGCCTGTGCCCGCTCGGTAATCGCCTGGGTACAGCCAGAGGTCAGGGACCCGATGATGATACTCGCCTTATCCCTGGTGGTCAGCTTATTATAGGCGTTTACCGTTTTTTCAGGGTTGCCCTCGTCATCTTCAGAGATCAACTCCAGCTTCCTGCCGTTAATCCCCCCGGCGCCATTGATTTCCTTAATGGCCAGCTCAATACCGTTCCGGGCCTCTACCCCATAGACCGCTACCGGACCGGAAAGGGGAAAAATCCCCCCGATAACGATAGGAGCGGTGTCCGCTCCGGCCTCAGAGCCACCCTTGGCAAAGACCAGTGAAGCGGCGCAACAGAGTGCACAAAGCACCAAACCAATTTTCTTCATTTTTTCCTCCATAAAAAAAACCATAATTTAACTTCCGTAATCACGCGAAAGATTGGTTTTATCATATTGTATACTTATGCGGTATGTCCAGAGGGGTTAAGGTCAAAAAGGACTGTATGGCCCGGCGGGTGGAAGCAAAGGCCAATTCGTCAAAATTGATGTCTCCAGGTTTCACGAAACGGACGGCGCTGATCTCCCTGGGATCAAGCCGCAGGTCCTGTTCGGTAAGCCCCGGGGCAGACACGGTAAAGAAGAGATCGCAGGTATGATAGGTGATGTTTTGGTAGGGATACACGTTGGGGAAGGAGGCAAAAAGCAGGAGTGCAGGCCCCGGATCCCAGCCGATTTCCTCCACACATTCCCGGCGAAGCCCTTCCACGGCTCCCTCACCGGGGTTCACAAAGCCACCAGGCAAGGCCAGGGCGCCCCGGGCAGGCTCCTTGGCCCGGACAATGAGCATGAGGGTCTCCCCGGTGCTGATGACACAGCCGGTGGCTGCGGCGGTATTATGGTAAAACACAAACCCGCAGTCCGGGCAGCGGAAGACCTTATTCCGCTCAAAACTGATGTTCCGGGAAGCGCAGGACGGGCAAAATTGAAACATGAGGTGCCTCCATATTGAAAAAAGATGTGCTCTATTCTATAGTAAACAGTATGATTTGTGAATGTACCTTGACAGTCCGTACCTATGAATGTGACGCCTATGGTCATGTCAATAACGCCGTTTATCTGCATTATCTGGAATATGCCCGGTATGAATTCCTCAGAACCATCGGCTTCGATTACCCTGCGGCGATTCAGGCGGGGTACGGCGTGTACGTGGCACGGGTCGAGATTGATTACAAAAAATCCGCCCGTACCGATGATACCTTGGTGATCCGGTCCTGGCCTCTGAAAAAGGGAGCGGTCAGCGGGATTATCGCCCAGAAGATCCTGCGGGATGCAGACATCATTGCCGAGGCGCAGGTTACCTGGGCCTTTGTGGATTCCTCCGGGATCCCTACCAAACTGCCTGCAGCATGGGACGTACCAGGGCTGAAACCCTGAGTAAGGCTTTTACGGGTAACTTGTTTTAAGCCTTTGCTCTTGTTCAAAGCGCTGGAACGCCAGTTCTATGAGCCTATTGATAAGCTCTGTATAGGAAACACCGCTTGCTTCCCATAGTTTGGGATACATGCTAATGGCGGTAAAGCCCGGCATGGTGTTGATTTCATTGATGAGGGTGTTTCCATCGGGTTTAAGGAAAAAGTCCACCCGTGCAAGCCCTTCACAGGCAAGGACCTGGAAGGTTTTCACTGCCAGGGCTTGTATTGCCTGAGCCGTATCCCCTGGGATCTGGGCCGGAATCTCCAGGCTCGCCCCTTTTTCGTCGAGATATTTCGCGTTATAGGAGTAAAACTCATGGGAGGAAATCACCTCTCCGGGAACAGAAGCCAGCGGCTCCTCGTTCCCCAGGACCGCACATTCAAGCTCCCGGCCCTGGATATACTCCTCAAGAATGAGCTTCCGGTCATACGTAAAAGCCTCGGTAATCGCCCTGGTGTATTCCACGGCATCATGGACCTTGCTCACCCCCACAGAGGATCCCATGTTGGCAGGTTTCACAAAGAGGGGTAGCCCTAATTGCTGGGTAACACTATTGAAACCCGGGATTGGCTCGTGGGAAGTGAGGGCCATAAATTTTCCAATAGGAAGCCCTGCGTCCCTGAGGAGCCGTTTCATCACATCTTTGTCCATCCCCAGGGCGGAACCGAGCACCCCGGCGCCCGCAAAGGGAAGGTCCGCTAGTTTCAGAAGCCCCTGGACCGTTCCATCCTCCCCAAAAGGGCCATGCAGTATGGGGAAGATCACGTCGATGCTTTCCGCAGTTGTGGCCATACCCTTGGGCAAGGCGCTCAGGTTGGAAATAACCCCGCCGCTCTGGGGAATGAGGGCCACCGAATCACTGGAACCGTTCAGCCGTATCCGTTTGGGATCATCGGCGTCAAGGAGGAAGTGGGATGCATCGTTCAACAGCCACCGGCCGGATTTATCGATACCGATAAGGATAGGGGTATACTTCTCCCGGTCTATGGCATCAAACACGTTCTTTGCCGATTGCAGCGACACCTCGTGTTCTGCTGACTTCCCACCGAATAAGATACCGACTTTGATCTTTTTTTTCATCAATTACTCCTCTTTTAAAGGGTATACCATATATGGTATCATTACCCCAAGAGGGAAATCAGCGCAGTGACCGGGGATACATATACCATACTTAAAACCGTTTTCGGCTATACTGGCTTTCGCCGGGGGCAGGAGGAGGTCATTGACGCCATCCTCGCAAGCAGGGATGTGCTGGCGGTGATGCCCACTGGGGCAGGGAAATCCCTCTGTTACCAGATACCGGCGCTCATGCTCAAGGGGCTTACGGTGGTCATTTCCCCCCTCATATCCCTCATGAAGGATCAGGTAGACGCCCTCACCAGCGCGGGGCTTAAGGCGGCTTACTTGAATAGTTCCCTCTCCAGCGCCGAATACACCGAGGTGATACACCAGGCTGCTGAGGGAACGTATACGATTCTCTACATAGCCCCGGAACGGCTTTTAAAAGCGGATCTCCGACGTATTGCCGAGACCCGGTCCGTACCCCTGGTGGTCATTGATGAGGCCCACTGCGTATCCCAGTGGGGGCATGATTTCCGGCCCAGTTATCTGCAGATCGCGGAATTCATCGGGAGCTTTCACCAGCGGCCCATTACCGCGGCTTTTACCGCCACAGCGACCCTCAAGGTAAAGGAAGATATACTCCGGGCGCTGGAGCTTCGGAAACCTTTTACCATTACCACCGGCTTTGACCGGGAGAACCTCTACTTCGAGGTACAGCGGCCCCAGGATAAATTCGCCGCTCTTCTGCAAGGTCTTAAAACGCGGAAACATAAGAGCGGCATCGTGTATTGCGCTACCCGGAAAACCGTGGAGGAAGTCTGGCAGGGACTGCGGGACCAGGGCTTCGCGGTCACCCGGTACCACGCGGGCCTTGAGGACCAGGAACGCCATGAGAATCAGGATGATTTCCTCTACGACCGCAAAACCGTGATGGTGGCTACCAATGCCTTTGGCATGGGGATCGATAAATCCAATGTATCCTTTGTGATTCATTACAACATGCCCAAAAATATTGAGAGCTACTACCAAGAAGCAGGCCGGGCAGGCCGGGATGGGGAAGCGGCGGACTGCATCCTTTTCTACAGCGGAGAGGATGTGCGGATCAACCAGTACCTCATCAAGAACACCCGGGAGGAAGAACGGGACGAGGCCCGTATTGCCCACAAGCTGGAACTCCTCAAGGCCATGACCTTCTATGCCACCGGTACGGAATGTCTGCGCGGACGGCTCCGTTCTTATTTTGGAGAGCAGCCCCCAGCCTACTGCGGACACTGTTCCAACTGTCAGACCCAGTTTGAGGAGATTGACATCACCCTTCCTGCTCAGAAGATCATTTCCTGCGTATTCCGGCTTAAACAGCGGGGACGGAGTTTTGGGAAAATCATGATCATCGATATCCTGCGGGGCCATACAAGTGAAAAGATCAAGACCCTGGGCCTTGATACCCTCAGCACCTGGGGGATCATGGCTGACATGACCGTTCACCGGATTCGGGTTATCCTGGATTATCTTATCGAAAAAAACTACCTGGTCCAGGAAGGCCAGGAATACCCGGTGGTGGAAGCCTCGGATATTTCCGGGGAAATCATCTTTGCAAAAAAGCGCCTTACGATGATGCTGCCCACGGAACAAACGCCCCAGTCTCTTAAAAGCGGAGCGCGGAAACGGGAAAAAACGGGAAAAAAAGAAAAAAAACAGGAGCCCGTAAAAGCCGGGCTGGAATCAGCAGACGAGCCTGATGGGTCATGGACCAGTTATGATAATGCCCTTTTCGCAAACCTTAAAGTGCTGCGGAACCAATTCGCCGAAGCCTCCAAAGTCCCGGCCTACATCATCTTTACTGACGCCAGCCTCCGGGATATGTGCCGGAAACGCCCCATAAGCCTTGCCATGTTCCGGGAGGTTATCGGCGTGGGGGATGTTAAGAATGAACGGTACGGTCCTGCCTTCATCGCCCTCATCAGGGAATATACCCCTCAATAATCCTGACGGGGGACCACAATCATGTCGGCACGGCGCAGGGACTTGAGGAGTTCGGTGGTGGCATAGTACCGGTTCCGGCCTATCATGCTGATCTCATCGCCATACCGGAAGCTATTGGTACCCCAATCGCTGGGTATGGGATCATGGATGACCAGGTATTCTCCGTTCAAGGAATAGCCCTTAATGACGATGTAATGTCCCACCGTATCGTTATAATATTTGTCAAAGAGGTTTGTCGCAGGGTCTAAGCGGGAGGTCTTCACCCCATCGGTACGGAACACCGCAATGGCAATGCTCCCTGCATCAATAACCTCCATGATATGCTGCACCGACTGGAGGGGTTGAATTGAGGCGGCAATCCCCTGATTCTGTATAACCTTGATAAGCTCTTCAAAACTAGTGCCCCCATCCCCCCGCCAGCCCACAGCCTGACGCACGGCGGACACGGGAAAATACTTGCCACGCCCCCAGCCAATGGCCATGGACGCCGACGCAGGCCCGCAGTTTGAAGTGGTGCCCGTATTGTACTGGGTCCGGTACCAGTTAAAGTTCACCGCTGTGGCATCGGCGTGGATCGTCGGAATGGGGCTGACGAACACCGAATAGTACTGCCCCTCATGGCCGGCTTCCTCCACACTTATCCCGTAGAACCCCGGTTTTTCAAAACGGACCTTGGTAAAGAACTGATCGGACTGGCTGAGATCCAGGGGCGCCGCATCAATAGTCGGATACCGGGCCACACCGGTGATGGTGCCGTTCACCACAAAATATTCATCCGGCGAGGCGAGGGTAATGAACCTCGTGGAACTCTGCTCCGCTACTGCTCCTGGATGGGGTATATCCACATAGAGGGGATTTGATTTATAGACATTTCCCGCCGCATCCCGGGCGGTTAAACGGGCAATATAGGTTTTCGGCGATGAATAGTCATAACTAGGATTGGGCCTGAACCCCTTTTTCCCATCCCCAAAATCCCATTCAAAGGCCAGTAAGTCCTCGGGGAGTGGATTGACGATGAAGAATTGCACCGTAACCCCTGTGCCGTTGTTTCTGGTTTCATAATCAATCTTCACATACTTAGTCGTAACGTGGACTGGAGCCGCGGTCTTGGGGGGACGTTTCGCCAGGGCCTGCTCCGCCAGTTTTAAATTTTCCAGAGAAGGAATGGTGATGACCATCCCCTCCCGGATACGGTTCACATTGGAGATACTATTGTAATAGGCAAGCACTTCATAAGGTATCTTATAGGCATAGGCAATTTCAGAGAGGGTCTCTCCTGGTCTGATCCGGTAGGTAAAGTCAATGGTCCGGTCTTCCACCTGGGTACCTGCCCCGGTTTGGTCCCCTTCCACCTGGCCCCCAAGGGCAAGATCCTCTTGAGCAGGGGTTTCAGGACTGAAAGCATAATCAGCCACCACCTCAGGGGGCAGACCAGGAACCTTGAGCGCGGTGGAAACAAGATACCCCAGGACAAAAAACACCGCCCCAAGACAGAACAACCTGCCCATTTTTAACGCCATCGAACTATACCGCAGCCTATCCATCCACACAAGGGTATCCTTTAGGGAACTTACCACCGGCACCATCCGGCAGCTATGACCATTCACCAGAAATGACGGACGCAGGCGTTTCACCGGTTTCTGATGTTTAAGAACACCGTTCATTACAACCTCTCAGAACAAAATATAGACCATTAATTACTACCAATCTACCTCCCCGCTGTCTAGTCCTCTCGATCAGCATCGGAGGAGGCCGCCGGCTGCCGGGCGCTGAGGGCGGCGGGAATAGGCGGCTTTTCCACAGGCTCTGAGGTACTGTAGGAAGCGCCTGCTTCGTTCCTGAAGGGAATAAAACTAACCCGCATCCCATTATACACATCCCGCCGGCTCAAGACGATAGACCCATCCAGGTCCACTTCCTTCTTAACCTCCATAATATACTGCCGCCCCGGAGGACCCAGCGGCAAGACCATGATGCCCCCAGGACTGAGCTGTTTCAGCAACGGGGGCGGGATATGATCAACCGCGCAGGTAACGATGATCTTATCAAAGGGGGCATATTCTTCCCAGCCGTAATACCCATCCCCTAATTTTCGTTTGATAGCGCCGTAGGCAGGATTGGATTTTTCCAGGCCCTGCAACAGATTATCGGTTTCAGCAAAGAGAGGCTTTATGATTTCTATCGTATAAACTTTGTTGGTTAAATAGCACAGTATCGAAGACTGATACCCTGAGCCGGTACCGATTTCCAGGACCTTGTCCCCAGGGTTGATGTTGAGGGTAGAGGTCATCATAGCCACTACATCAGGATCGGTAATAGTGGCGCCATATCCAATAGGAAGCCAGGTATCAGCATATTCAAGCCCCTTGTTCTGAGATCGGACGAAGTACTCTCTTGGACTTAACAGGAACGCCCGCAGATCTTCAGGGCGCTTGAGTTCGTTGGATCGCACAAAATCATGGGCAAGCTGCCACCGGTCTGACAGAAAGGCCGGGGCATCATCACGGTTATTCTGCATCCAGGAAAGCCAGATTTCCTTGGTCTCGATAGGCATAGACTGGGCGAACTGAGGTCCGTCGTATTCCTGGGGCGCCACCTCCAATTCAGAAGGCTCCAGAGGCTGTTCTATGGTGCTTTCGACCACCACCTGCGACTCGACCACCTCTTCATAGGCAACCACTCGTTCAGATGAAGAAGCGGTCCGGCCTGAAATGATCAAGATGGCCATAACTCCTATTACCACACCCGTTACCAACCCCACCACAACCGGGGTGGAAACGGCAATCTTAAACAATTTCACCAATTATCCTTTTTATAAAAAAATATAGAACAATAACCAGGACTTGTCAACCAGGATGAGGATCCCGGGCCTATAATACTTTTCTTGAAGGTCTCTTGGGCAGTCTTCTTTCGTTCTATTTGCTGAAAAGCTGGAGAAAGACCCTTTGGAGCGGAGTGAGGGCCGCAACGGCCGGCTCCACTTGTTTTTGATTTTGCAATAATTTTACCAGTCCGGTAACGACTTCGACGGTGATTTTTCGCTCTTCCCGGCTGAGGGGTTCAACGAGGTCAGCGATGACGCGCAGTTCAGGGCTCAGGAATTCCTGAAAGACTTTTTCGCGACGTGTTTTTTTACCAGTTACCAGGTATTCCACCGACACGCCCAATACCCGCGCAATGGCAGCCGCTTTGTCCGCAGGGGGCATACAGCACCTGCTGGTAAGAAGATACTTATCAAGGGTCTTCTTGGATACCCCAGAGGCTGCCGCTAATTCTTTCACGAGCATACCGGTATATTCCAACTCATCTTTCAGATTTTCCCTGAAACTCATGGAAAAAATAGTATCGAAAAATCTGATTATTTCATTGACATTATTAATAGTTGGATATAATATTAAATTATCCATATCTGGATAATCGGTGATTATCCAGATATTTTTGATTTCACCAAAAGGATGATGGAATGGCATTGGATGATATAAAAGATACTGGCTATCTCAATATATTAAGGGTTTTTGCGTCTATTGCGGTAATCATGATTCATGTGTTTAGCCCGATAAATTCGTCTTTTTCGACAGCATTAACCGAAACAGAATCATATTATTGTGTGGTTTTACAGAACCTATGGCAATGGTGTGTACCCCTGTTTGTTATGATTTCAGGGGTATTATTCCTCAACCCGCACAAAGAAATAAGTGTCGACAAATTGTTGAAACGGTATTTCTTACGGATTGTATTGGTACTGTTCCTATTCGGCATACCTTATGCGTTTCTTGAACTGTTTTTTGACGCTCATTATCATTTTTCGGTAGAACAACTTGGCAAGGCATTGGTGAATGTAGTACAGGGAAAATTATGGGATCACATGTGGTATTTATATATGATTGGGGGCTTATATCTTGTTATGCCGGTATTCAAAATATTTGCAGAGCATGCCGGACGGGAAACTATCAGGTATATCCTGATAATCCTGTTCATTTTTACCAGCCTGATACCTTTGGTAAAAACTATATTTTCATGTACCTTCGGTATGTATCTGCCGATTAGTTCTGTCTATGCGTTTTATTTACTCCTGGGCCATTATGTACACCGGTATAATATCACCGTTAAAAACACGGTATTGATGAGTACCGTTATGCTATATCTCCTCTACGCTATTTTAATGCCATTGATAGATACTCGTTTCGTCAATCTCAAAGGAGGTGGAGCACTATCTTTCCTGGGATACGATTCTCCCCTGGTGGTAATGATTACCTTTGGACTTTTCTGTTTGATCCGTCAAAATAGTAAAACAAACAGGCTCTTTGATAGTCTAACGCCGCTGTGTTTTGGGATATATTTAATACATACGCTGTTTATCAATTTTTTATATAAATTTGTAAAATTCACCCCGCAACACTATCCCCTGGTACTGGTTATAATCGGAACCATGAGTATCACCATTGTGTTGTCCATAGCTTTTAGTTTCTGTGCCCGTAAAATAGGGGTAATAAAAAACCAATGTCAACAAGTTAAGCCCTGATTCAACAATTAGACTTATGTTTATGATGGAAGCGAGCCTTACGCGTTATCTTCTTCGGTAGCGAGCGGTTGGGTCGAATGAGGATAACGCGCCTTGCCAATAGGCTTATTATTTCATCCATCATGCTTCCACGCTTTTCAGCCTCATCTCTCGTGATTAACATTGACCTGATATTCCCATTTGTTGTCTTTATCACGTCGCTCTTTTTCTACCACTTCCTGCGCTTTCCAATATAAGCCACAGGCAATGTTGTCTATCGTCATGGCCGCGTAAAAATCCTGCCGGATATTGTCCACTATTCTCCCTGAAAAGTTTTCTATCTCCAGTTTCTTTTTTAATTCATTATACTTTGTTTCTATCGGCCATCTCTTGAAATACAGACGCTTAAACTCCGCTACGCTGTATTGCTTCTCCATCAAATCCGTTATCAGCGTTTCTATTTCTCCTAATGTGGATAGCTATTGTTCAAAACAACAGATAAAAAACCGTTGCATTCTATCCTGTTGAT
>JAITQK010000047.1 GCA_031288975.1 Treponema sp.
ACCGTTATATTCCCGACTTTGCAGGCGATGTATCAGGCGATGATACATCGCCTGATTTATCGCATGATACATCGCAGGATACATCCGAAACCAATCTATGGGAAGCCACCGCAGCGGAACTGTTTTGGCGCAGGACTATTTTCTCAAGTCCGACAAACGGCGTCTACAGCAGCTCCAATCCCGGAGCTGCCCGCTCAAGCTTTTATGAAAAACTGCTCCAGTGCGAAACCCGTGAAGAAGCCTTTGCGCATCAAAAAACCATCGCCTTTTTGGGAAGCGCCGTTACGGTGCACGGGCAGTTGGTTACGCCTCTGGCGCGGGTCGAACAACGCATCAACGAACTTGAAAGAACCGATGGCGCTGTCGCGCAGGAAATCACCGCCTGGAAAAAATCGTTGGACAGTATCACTGCCTGGAACTGGCGTAATATCGCGGGCAGCAACCGCCGTAGTTTTCATGCCTACGGTGTTGCGATAGATTTACTGATGAAACCTGAGCGGGGTAAAGAAACGTACTGGCTCTGGACACGGGAAAAAGGTATTGATTGGCGAACCGTCCCGGAGGAAGACAAGTTAAACCCTCCCCGTTCGGTGATACGGGCCTTTGAGGAGGAAGGCTTCATCTGGGGCGGTAAATGGCCCTGGTACGACACCATGCACTTTGAATTTCACCCGGAATTGATTCTCCTCTCGCTGTTGCCGGCCTCGCCTTTATAAAGAGGCAGAATATCTGGACGACCTCCGGACCCGCACCACTCCCGAGATCGATCCCGACAAGCCCGGCTATTTTGCCCGTAAGGGCCTCATTCTGGGCAGCCTTGACCCGCTTCGTTCAAGGGCAGGCGGCTAAACCGCCACCTCAATTCCGGGTGTTATCTTTTTCTTGGTTTTCTGTTATTACCCAATGTTCGGCCTTGTTCTTGCCTTTCAAGAATATCAGCTTGGAAATTGGATAATCGGAAGCCCATGGGTCGGACTTAAGCAGTTCCAGATTCTTTTCAGTGATCGGCAGTTCTGGAACGCTCTGCAAAATACCATCTGTATCTCCGCTTTGAATCTGGTATTCGGGTTTACTACCCCAATTATCTTCGCCCTTTTATTAAACGAGATACGCAATGTGCCTTATAAAAAGTTTGTACAGACTGCCAGCTACCTGCCCCACTTCATTTCTTGGGTCATTATCGCAAGCATTATGACCTTCTGGCTTGGAACGGACTTCCAGGGGATCATCAATGTTGCCCTGATTGGGCTCGGAATTATCAAAGAACCTATTCTGTTTCTTTCGTACCCTGAGTATTATTATGTCATTGCGGTCATATCAAGTATTTGGAAAGGGGTAGGTTGGGGTTCCATTATTTATCTTGCGTCCATCGCCGGCATCGACCAGGAGATCTACGAGGCGGCGACTGTGGATGGCGCCGGCCGGTTCAGGAAGATGTGGAATATTACCTTACCTTCAATCAAGCCTACCATGGCGGTGTTGCTCATTCTCTCCGTAGGAGGATTATTCCGAGGCAATTTCGATCAATCCTATCTGCTGCAAAATACTTTTAATATGACCCGGTCTGATATTTTGGAAACCTATGTACTCCGGTATGGGATATCGTTGATGCGATATTCTATTTCCACTGCCGCCAGTCTATTTCAATCTACAGTAAATTTGCTCATCGTATTGGCAGTCAATTTCATGGTTAAACGGCTCGACAGTGAACAGGGCTTATTTTAAGGGGAAGGGGACAATATTTAATGAAGAATAATACCAGTGAATCAGTATTTCAGTTCGTTGTTTGTATTATTGCCGGGGTGGTTGCCTTTTCTATGTTGTACCCCTTCTATTATTGTCTGGTGCAATCCTTTAATGACGGGTACGATTCCCGTGTAGGGGGAGTATACTGGTTCCCCCGGGTGTTTACCCTGGATAATTACCAGACGGTATTTGCCGATCCGAATATCCTGCGATCGTTCTTTGTGACCATTGCCAGGACCATAGCAGGTACCATTACTTCCCTGATGTTCACCGCTATGTTTGCCTACGGTCTTACCAAGAAAATCCTCTTTCGCCGTTTCTATTCGATTATTGGGATCATTACCATGTACTTCAGCGGCGGGTTGATTCCTTATTATTTCCTCCTCCGTTCCCTGGGGCTGCTTAATACCTTTTGGGTATACATCATCCCCAGCTTGTTATCTTTCTACAATACCCTGTTGCTTATGGCGAACTTCAGGGCCATACCGGCTTCGGTGGAAGAATCCGCCCTTATTGACGGGGCCAGACCCATACACATTTATCTGCGGATCATACTTCCTCTTTCAACACCGATTTTGGCTACCATCGCGCTTTTCAACGGTGTGTGGCACTGGAATGACTGGTATACCACGGCGATTTTCACGAGAAGTCCCCTGCTAAACACCTTGCCCACCCTGCTGAGGAGTATTATCAACTACACCCATAGTCAGGAGGAGATTATCTCTCGTATGACGGTGGTCCGTCACACTGTTACATTGGAAGCGGTACGATATGCCACTATGATGGTGGCAGTATTGCCCATAACCATATCGTATCCTTTCTTACAGCGTTATTTCGTCAAAGGATTGCTGATGGGTTCGGTGAAAGCTTGATTCTCTCAACAAGGCGTTTATTTGCGGTTGTTAACCATAAATAAATATGGATGGCGTATGCCATTTAATATCATGAGGAGGATTGTTTTATGAAGAAGATTCTTAAAAAAACTTTGGTTTCGTTTATGACGGTGGTCGTGCTTCTGTCAGTTATCGGCTGTAAGAAGGACGTCCCTAAGACCGACGATGTGGTACAGTTAACTCTGTTTATTGACGTCACTGGTTATTCTCCGCAATACAAGGCCTGGGACGGCGCCCGTATACCCGAAGAGGTGCAAAAAAAGCTTGGGGTAAGACTTACTACTAACGATGCCACAGTTGGCGGCAGTGAAGAGTTGAACCTGATGGTCGCTGCCGGGGATATGCCGGATTTGGTATGTGTTTTTTACAACGATGGGCCTTTTTCTGTGCTCTCCGAATCCAATCTTGTGGTGGATATGATGCCTCTTATAAAAGAACACGCTCCCGAATTCTATGACTATATGGGAGAGGGGTACTGGAATTTCTATAAGAGTAATTCTGGGGTTAATAACTACTTTGTGAACTGGGCTTTTTATCCCAATGCCGCGGATAAGTATGCTGCCCTCGGTACCTGGAATCGGGTCCCCTTTTCCCGTGTCGATATCTGGAACGCTTTGGGTGAGCCGGATATTACCACCCCGGAGAAATTCCTGCAGCATTTGAGGGAAGTCCGTGAACGCTATCCCGATGTAAAACCCTTTCTGGCGAGTCCTGTAACGACTTTGACATTAGGACATAATAACCATGTTGGCCTTAACTTTCTGCAAACAATGTTTGGAATTGAGGCTTTTTATGAAAAACCCGATGGTTCTATTATGGCCGCCTATAATCATCCCCAGTATATAGAATTTATCACCTTCATGAACGATATGGCCCGTGAGGGTTTTATAACCCGGGATGATCTTGCCGCTACCAACGAGCAATTTACATCCGCCCATGAGCGGGGAGATGTTTATATGTATATTGACGCGGTAGATTTCCTCCGCTATCCCCCCACGGGAAATCCCAATGTAAGTTATCAGGCGGCACCGGTTTTTGAAACCACCGCCGGCTGCCCACAGGCTGCCATTGCTGGTTGGACAACGTTTATTTCAAAGAAAAGTAAAAATCCCGAAGCGGCCATTAAGCTCATTGCCTATCTGGCTATGCAGGAAGGGGATCGATTGAATCAATGGGGCCAGGAAGGGGTTGATTGGGAATGGAACGCAGATGGTTCACCGGTGTATACCGATTGGTACAGGGAACAGACCGCGCAATCAAATGACGAATACCTGAGAAAGCGAGGAGGCTTCCATTTCTCCATGAATTGGGGGGATCATGAATGGGTTTCTCTGAACGTACCAGGGGAATTGCCCCACATGCGCCGGTCCCGGGATTTATATCAGGATTATTTCTTTGCACGGCTCAATTTCTTAAGTCTTGATCCCGCGGGTAATATCCCCGAGGCTATTATCTTCCAACAGGTGAAGGATTATTGGTTACAAGCTATTCCTCAAGTTGTCTTGGCGAGTTCCCGGGAGGAAGCGTTGACTCGGTTTGATAATCTGAAGACTACCCTGTCCAGTATGGGTATCAATGATGTTGAAAAATATTGGACGACAAAGTCTAATAGAATAGTCAATGCCTTTGGGAGAGATAATTTGGTTCTCAAAGGTGCGGATAACGCCATTTACCACAAGTTTTTTGATTAGGCCAGAGAGGTAGAAATTTTCAAGCAGCGAGGCTGTAAGGCTTCGCTGCTTGAAATTGTTTCAGAATTTATTTGTTAACAATTATAAGGTGGTTGCATAGCCTCGCCTTTCAGGGCATCAATGTAGAGGGCCGCGCGGTCATTCGTCGCCTTTTATCTTCCAGGTGCTCCCTTCTTTAACCACCGTGAAGTAGCCCGACCCGGAACTGTCCGGCGTCTCTTTTGACCAGTTTACAATCGCCGTGTTACCGTTAAGTTGAACGTCGCTTATCTTGGCGCCTGAAAACATTTGCTGGAGCGTCTGCATGATGTTCTCATCGTTTATGTCCACACCCGGCGCCAATTCGCCGGGGCCGTATTTTTTCGCTTCCGCCACATCACCTTTCAGTATCGCCGCGATATACTTTTCAACCACCACTTGAGGGCTGTCCTCCTGGCAGGCAGCCAGAGCCAGGCCGAATGTCAACAGAAGGGTTAACATTCCCATACGCAAAACCGTTCTTTTCATAAAAAATCCTTTCCGCTGTAGGCCTGCGGAACGCCGTTATTTTCCTTATATCAGCCCCTCGGCTTTCATCTTATTGAGCGCTTTTTGGGCGGCCGCGTTGCTCTGAGCCGCCGCTTTATTAAGCCATTCGGCGGCTTTCGCGTAGTCCTGCGCCACGCCGGTTCCGTTTTTGTAGCATATACCCAACCGGAACTGCGCCGGCGCATACCCTTGATCCACCGCCTTGCGGCACCACTCGACGTCTTTCGCCGCATCCTCCGCTACGCCTAGTCCACTCCCATAGCATGCGCCCAACATGTGCTGCGCCGGCGCATACCCTTGATCCGCCGCCTTGTGGTACCATTCAACGGCTTTTTCATAGTCCGGTTCCACGCTTAGTCCTTCAAAATAGTATGCGCCCAGGTTGGTTTGCGCCTCCGCATCCCCCTGATCCGCGGCTTTGAGGTACCACTCAAGGGCTTTCACCGGATCCTGCTTTCCGCCGATTGCGTTTTCATAACATGTACCCAGAGCGTTCTGGGCGCGGAGGTTTCCCGCTTCGGCCAGGGGTTTGAAAAGAGCAAAAGCTTCCGCCTGTTTGCCGCTTTTGACCAGTTCCCAGATGGCGTCAATATCCGCCGGGGCGCTTGCCCCCGCGACCTTCGTCCCGCAGCTGCCGCAAAACTTCGCGCCCTCAACGAGGGACGCGCCGCAATTTACACAAAATGCCATACTCTTTTCTCCTTATTCACGGTTATACGCTGTCCGCCGCGGAGCGCCCTTATTTTCCTTATATCAGTCCATCGGCTTTCATCTTCTCGAGCGTTTGCGCGGCGTCTGCGTCGTTTTGGGCCGCGGCTTTGGTGAGCCATTCCGCGGCTTTCGCGTAGTTTGTTGTTACGCCCTCGCCGTTGATGTAGCATATACCCAGGTTGTACTGCGCCTGCGCGTACCCCTGGTCCGCAGCCTTGCGGTACCAGACCATGGCCTTTTCCAGGTCCCGCGCCACGCCTTTGCCGAGGTCGTAGAACAAAGCCAGTGTGGACTGCGCCACCGCGTAGCCCTGGTCCGCAGCCTTGCGGTACCATTCAAAGGCTTTTGCCGCGTCCTTTGCCACGCCTTGCCCGTTCGCATAGCACGAACCCAGGTTGACCTGCGCCGCCCCAAGGCCCTGCGCCGCCGCCTTACCGTACCACTCGGCGGCCTTCGCCTGGTCCTGAGCCACGCCTTGCCCGTTCGCATAGCAAAAACCCAGGGCGAACTGCGCGGCCATGTACCCCTGATCCGCCGCCTTACCGTACAACTCGGCGGCCTTCGCCTGGTCCTGAGCCACGCCTTGCCCGTTCGCATAGCATATACCCAGGTTGTACTG
>JAITQK010000151.1 GCA_031288975.1 Treponema sp.
GGACGCCACACCCACGTACCACCATGCGTTTCACGAAGGTGAGTATATCAGACCGGCCTATAGCTCATCGATAAACTGACGTCCGCAATCCTTGCATCGATAATTTTGTTTCCCATTGCGTTTTTTTCCATTTTTCTTTATACTCATACTATGACAATGGGGGCAGTAGAGTTTTATAGTTATAGACATTTTTCTATACTATCTCTTTCTGCCTTTTTTGTCATCTACTAGTCCAGCATACTTTCTGGATCACCTCCCAATTCACCAGTGTTATTGTCCGTATGGAGTTGTTGGCAAAGCCCAATATTAGTCTTAATGAAGAAGACCTGATTCGGGGTTTTCTTGCGGAGACAATAGTTATACCCCTTAATGAGGAAGTAGAGAAAATTGCCGTTGAAATCCGTCGTAATACCAAAATCAAACTCCCTGACTGCATTGTTGCCGCTACCTCCATTGCGTTAGGCGCAATCCTTCTTACCGATTTAATTCATATCTACGTCTTTAACGCCCGTTGAAATAGTTCCGACCGCCCATTTTTTACCCTGCGAAACTGCTGGTTTAGTCCGCTGTCGTTCCGCCGTCTACTGGAAGCGCCACACCGTTGATGAAAGCAGCTTCGTCTGATGCGAGGAAAAGCGCAGCGTTGGCGATATCTTCTGCTGTGGCAAGACGGCCAAGAGGTACTTCGCCGAGACGTTCCTGCCGACGTTCAGGATTTTTGAACAGTTCCTGCATAAGCGGCGTATCCACCGTGCTGGGGTGTATTGAGTTACAGCGGATATTATCTTTAGCATAACGGACAGCAATCGTTTTGGTGAGCAGTGTTACCGCGCCCTTCGTTACCGTGTAGGCTTCGGTGGTGTAGCGGTGCCCGACAAGTCCGCAGACAGATGACATATTGATGATAGAGCCGCCCCCTGCTTTCCGTAGTACCGGAATAAAATGCTTTATGCCGAGAAAGGGGCCTTTTACATTGACGGCAAGCATGTTGTCAAAGTTTTCCTCATTCATCTCCTCAATCGACTCCCGGATATTAATACCAGCGTTGTTCACCAGAATATCAAGATGGCCGACAATTTTTTCCACTTTCCAGACGGCGGCGATCCAACTCTGTTCACTGGTAACATCCAGGGTAACAAAATACGCCGTGCCGCCGCCAGCGTTTATTTCAGAAACGGTCTTTTCCCCAACCTCAGCCTGCATATCGGCGATAAACACCGCTGCGCCCTCTTCTGTAAAACGGCGGGCAATCGCCGCGCCTAAGCCCTGGGCGCCTCCGGTAATCAGGGCAACCTTTTTCCCCAAACGCACTTTTTTCTCCAATCCCTATTCCTTCCTGACGTTTACTTTCGCCATCTGTTCATAGTAGCGGACAATGGCGCTGTGATCATGTGCCGCGTAACCGTCATTCTTGAGGAACTGGAGGGTCTCCATGACTCCGGCGGTGAGTGGAACCGGCACGCCAAGGTCATGCGCTGTGTCAAGAGCGTTCTGCAAATCTTTGATGTGCAGCTCAATACGGAAACCGGGTTTGAAATTGCCGTCGAGGATCATCGGGACTTTGGCGTTCATAACCGTTGAACCGGCAAGGCCCCCCTTAATCGCGTCAAACACCAGTTCTGGCTTTACACCGGCCTTGGTCACCAGGGTCAGAGCTTCGGAAACCGCAGCAATGTTCAGCGCCACGATGATCTGATTGGCCAGCTTGGTGACGTTGCCGCTGCCAATACCACCGGTGAGGATCACCGAAGAACCCATTTTTTCGAGAACCAGTTTCACCTTTTCAAAAATCGCTTTGTCCCCACCCACCATGATGGCCAGGGTTCCATCAATCGCCTTGGGCTCACCACCGGAAACCGGGGCGTCGAGGAAGGCGATCCCCTTGGCCGCCAAGGCTGCGCCGACTTCTTGGGAGGCCGCCGGGGCAATGGAACTCATGTCCACCACGATTGTCCCCTGCGTTGCCCCTTCGATAACGCCCCCCGGGCCAAGTATCGCTTCTTTGACGTGGGGCGAATTGGGCAGCATTGTGATGATAAGCTCACTTCTAGCAGCCACCTCTTTGTTCGATGCCGCCCCTTCTGCGCCGAGGGCTACAAGATCGTCAAATGGCGCACATTTATCATAAACGACGAGTTGGTGTCCCGCCTTGATAAGGTTCTTTGCCATGGGCCGCCCCATGATACCAAGTCCGATAAATCCGATTGTCATACTGCGCTCCTATTTCTTCAACGCTTTTTTAACCGCGTTATAAATGTGATTACTCGAAAGACCATATTTTTCCAGTAACTCCTCGTAGCCATGCGCCGATGTACCGAACTCGTCATCAATGCCGATTTGTTCGAAGGGTACAGGCACCCCTGTTTGTCCTACTGCTTCCAGGATGACTTGGGCGATCCCTGCGCCAAGGCCGCCGATTTTCGTCGCTTCTTCGGCGGTAACAATCGCCTTCTTGCCGGCGATGTACTTTAACACCTCTTCCTTTAAAAGTGGTTTCAGAGTACTGACATTCACCACCTGAACGTTCACCCCCTCTTGCGCGAGTTTTTCCACCGCCTTAACCGATTTCCACACCATCGCGCCGGTGGCGAAAATCACCGCATCTGTGGGATGGGTCCCATCCCCACCTACAACGACAGTATGCATCTTGCCAATCTTATATGCGCCCTCAGTTGAGGTATACACTGGAAGATCGTTCCGGTTAATCCGTATGTACACCGGCCCCTGGTAGGTAACGAGGGTCTTCATCATCTGCTTGACTTCTACCGCATCACAGGGATTGAGAACAACTATATGGGGAATTGTCTTGATGATGTTGGCGTCCTCAATAGATTGATGGGTCTTCCCGTCGCCGAAATCGGAGAGGCCGCAGCTTGAACCGCAGATACGCACATTGGCGTTAGGGATAGCGATGGAACAGCGTATCTGATCGTAGGCGCGGCCGGAAGCGAAAACGGCAAAAGTGCTGTAAAAGGGAATTTTGCCTGTGAGGGCAAGCCCGGCAGCGGTCGAGGCCATGTTCGCCTCGGCTATGCCCATTTCAAAATATCGGTCGGGGAAGGCGTCTTTGAAAAGACAGGACATGGTTGACTTCCCCAAGTCAGCCTCCAAAACCACTATATTAGGATTTTCCCTGCCTAATTCTACGAGGGCTTCACCGTAGGCTTTTCTCAAACTCAAAAACGGTGCGCTTGGTGCTTTTTCCATGATTATATCCCCGCCTTTATCGTATCAAGTTCCTTGAGCGCCTGTTTGTAGGTCTCTTCGGTCAAGATTCCGTTGTGATACGCCGCATTCCCCTCGGCAAAGGAAAAGCCCTTGCCCTTGATCGTGTCAAGAATGATGATCGAGGGCTTACCTTTGACCGTTTGCGCCTTTTCAATTGCTTCGAGGATGCTGTCAAAGTTATGGCCATCGGCCTTCTCGACATTCCAGCCGAAAGCGGCCCATTTCTTGTCAAGGTCGGGGATACTGAAGACAGCCTTCGTAGGCCCGGTTGCCTGTACCTTGTTCCAGTCGAGAAACGCGGTGAGGTTATCAACCTTGAAGTTTGCCGTTGCCATCGCCGCCTCCCAAAGCTGGCCCTCGGACTGTTCACCGTCACCCATGATCGTGTACACCCGGGCAGGACTTTTGTCGAGCCGGAGCGCAAGCGCCATACCGAGGGAAATCGAGAGACCCTGCCCGAGGGAGCCGGTAACCGCCTCAATGCCGGGGATAGACAGATCGGGATGCCCTTGTAAAAGGCCGTCCAAGGTCTTTACCCGTTTGAGTTCTTCCCGTGGGAAAAGCCCTTTTTCGCAGAGCGCCGCGTATTGAATAAGCGCGGCGTGTCCCTTTGAAAGCACCAGCCGGTCACGGTTCGGATCGCCGAGCTGCTCCACGCTGAAATGCATCTTGTGGAAATACAGCAATGATACTGTTTCTGCGAGGGAACTTGAACCGCCTAAATGCCCCGCATTGCCCACGCCAATCATCTCGACCAGATCGTAGCGCAACTGCAAGGCCATGCGTGCAAGCTCTTTTTGTTGATTCGGTTGTAGCATACAATACTCCTGTGTTCATCTTTGGTCGCCATCGGTACAGCCCTGACACCACACTATATAAGCGCCTGAAACATGGTATTGATGGGCCGAGAGATACGTGTTACATTTCCCCAGCCAGTGGGTACTTCCGGCGCTAAAAAAATCACTCCCTGGCCCGCCATGTTGCTTTGACCCATAAAGATGAAAACAAATACGTCTTTCATAACATTTTAGACCAGTCGCTTTTCCAGAACAGCGCGGAAAGGCTCGTTTATCACACAATTTTTAAGCGCGAAGGAAGACAGCACCTGGTCAAGGTCGCCTTTAGTCATGCCCTTAAAGAGACTGCAATAGGCGGGCTGTAAACAGGCGGCGGCATAACCGGTCAGAGTAAAAATGGAAAGACCTGTTGCGTAGGCTGAACTTTCTATGCCGGGGATTTCGGCAATTCCCGCGATGGTTTCCGCCAGTTCCCGATTTTTCTGTTTCCCCACAGAAACGCTGTTCCAGCCCACAAAGTTTTCTGCCCCAAGCTCGGTCTTTTTTTTCTGAATGGGAGCGACAAGGCGGGCGTAATCAGATTCGGGATTGAGGGTAACCCAGCCCATGACCCCCATATCCTTGTATGTCCAGGTTGTCCAATGGGCGCCCCATTCATTGAAGACCGTAAGCTGATCGTCCATAGCGGCAACCCGGTACGGGAGGTCCTCCTTGCCGGTGTTGTACTGGGAACCGAATTCGCCTACCCAGAGGGGAACTCCATGTTTCCTCGCAAACACCGCCCCTGGGGTAGCTCCAAACAGCTCCCCTTGTGTTTTCTTGTCCCACCAGTCGCTTTGCACTGATGTTTCATCGGTACGGTTCTTTTTATAATTTCCGGGATATACTCCGGGACCAAAACCAGCGACGGTGTAGTTGTGGGAAGAATAGACGAGGTTATCTGTAAAGGGCGCTTCCAGTCCATCAAAAAGCTGACCATACCGGTCACCTTCCATAAAGATGATGTGTTTTTTGTCGATTTCCCGGATCGCGGAGACAAGCTCGCCATACACTCGGTTCATAAGATCCCAGCGGGGACTGTAACGATCTCCGAATACGTAGGGCAGGTCCCCCACCGGCATATTGACCACCGGCTCGTTCATAAGCTCGTAGCCTGCAATAACCGCCCGGCCCTGATAGCGGCAGGCAATTTCCTGCCAGAGCTTTTTCAGACGGTCCTGAAAAAGCCGGTGGGTCCAGAAAAGGCTCGTCGCATTGGTATTATCTGAATGCCAGTGGGCGTTTTGCCAGCCCTGAACCGCGTGCATATCAAGAATCACATAGACCCCGTGTTTCTCGCACCAGGATAGTGCCTGTTCCAGACGGGCAAATCCCGCTTCCTTGTATACAAACGGTTTGTCATCATCCTCAAAATGGCGGTAATTCAGAGCCAGCCGCAGGGTGTTGGCGCCGTATTTCTTAACCAGGGCCACATCTTCCTCGGCAAAGAAATTATCCAGCAGCGTTTCAAAAAAATAGCCTCCCATTTCTTCGCCCAAGGTTTCAGTCATCGTACGACGCAGCCCCGCTTCAACCCCCGGATACCCATCGATGAAGTTTTCCATATTCATCCAGCCCCCCACAGAGGCGCCCCGGAGCCGTATCTCGCCACCTTTTTGGTCAACAACTTTGTCGCCCTTTACGTGTAAAAAATCCATTCTGTTCTTTCCTTTAATATGTTTTAACCTTTTACTGCGCCGGCGGATAATCCGTTTATTACCCGTTCCTGGGCAAGCATATAAAACAAAATAACCGGAAGCGATCCAATTAATATAGCGGTGAGGACACCGGGAATATTGACCGTCTCGGCTCCGTAAAATTCCCTCATCCCCAAGGGCAATGTCTTTTTGGAGGACGAATTAATCAGCGTAAGGGCAAAAATAAACTCGTTCCAGAAATACAGAAAATTGAAAATCGCCACTGTTGAAATCGCAGGTGTTGACATGGGCAGCATAATGTTCCAGTAAATACGGAAATGGGATGCCCCGTCAATGACCGCCGACTCCTGGATGCTCTTTGAAATCTCTTTAAAAAAGGAGGTAAGAATGTACACCGCCACAGGCAGCCCAAAACTGATGTAGGGCCCCAGTAACCCGAG
>JAITQK010000173.1 GCA_031288975.1 Treponema sp.
GCGGCGCGAGACATGATCAAAGCGATGGAGCAGATGGTAGATCGTGCGCGGGCAAGCGGTGTATTGAGTGATTCGGACGCCGTCCTGGTGATAGAACACTTATGGCAGATGTACGATGAGCTTTACAAAAACTATTCTGAATTTACGGAGGTTCGTATGCAATTAGAAGAACGGGTCAAAACCCACTGGAAAGAATACCTGATGCGGGGGGAACAAATCGGCCAGCAAAAAGGAGAACAAATCGGAGAACAACGCGGAGAACAACGCGGAGAACAACGTGGAGAACAGAAGGCGAAGGTACAGATGCTTACGCTCATGGATAAAGGTTATACGCTTGAACAGATACGGGAATTGCTCATTCAAGAAACCGCCTCACAACCGGCGACTCTCGTTACTCAATGAACAACCTTTTAATATGACCATCGCCGATGTCGCGGATAAAATGGGGGTGAAGTATCAGGTCTATCAGAAACTGGTAGCGATCTGACACAGGCCGTCCCCCAGCATGACAGGGCAAACTCATGTATCTTGCGGTATTTTGGTTATGAGAATTTAAGGATACGCTACTGTTAAAAATACACAATCTTATGTATAATTATCAGTTATTATGGAACCTTTAGAATTCGCGGATCAGGAGCGGGCGGATTTAGAACTGCTTTTTGATATAGCCCGGACTTTTGATAAGCATGTGGAACTACGAACTGCCCTTGGCCCCCTTTTGAATCTGCTTGAAACCCGTGCAGGGCTGACCTGGGGTATGGTAACGCTCCTGGACCGCGCAACGGGGATGCTCAAGATAGAGGAAGCCCACGGCTTGAGTGCTGAAGAAAAAAGCCGCGGGGTCTACCGGCTGGGAGAAGGGCTGGTGGGCCGGGTTTTTGAAAGCAC
This sequence comes from Treponema sp., assembly GCA_031288975.1. GTDB lineage: Bacteria > Spirochaetota > Spirochaetia > Treponematales > Breznakiellaceae > JAITNP01. The sequence continues at coordinate 889 of JAITQK010000173.1, forward strand.
TCTGGCGCTCATGGTCCCGGACCTTTCAAAGGAGACCCATTTCCTCAACCGTGCAAAGAACCGGACTCAGAAAGATATGAAGGGCCTGACCTACTACTGCGTCCCTATCCGCTCTGGCAACGGGGTCATAGGCACCCTTTCTGCGGAACGCCGGATTACCGGGGATGTTCTGGAGATTCAGATGGCCCGGGACAAAGGGTTTCTGGAAAAGGTTTCTTCGATAATTGCTGATTCTGCAAAACTACGGGAACGCATCCTGGAAGAGCAGTTCCGGTTGCACCGGAATGAGCTTCTGGGGGATGAACGGACCGATAAGGCCCAGGAGGGGCGTATTGTGGAAAGAAGCGCCATGATCGGGACCGGTAAGGCCATGCGGGGAGTCTACGAAATGATCTCTCAGGTTGCCCCCAGTGAGGCCACGGTGCTCATCACTGGGGAGAGCGGAACCGGTAAGGAGCTGGTAGCCGCAGAGGTGCACCGTCTCTCAAAACGTGCTGCTGAGGCGCTGATCAAGATAAACTGCGCTGCCCTCCCTGAATCGATCATTGAAAGCGAACTCTTTGGCCACGAAAAGGGGGCCTTCACCGGGGCACATTCCCAACGTAAGGGCTGGTTCGAGCTTGCCCACCGGGGGACGATTTTTCTGGATGAAATCGCGGAACTGTCCCCCCATATTCAGGTAAAACTCCTGCGGGTGCTCCAGGAACGGGAACTGGAACGGGTCGGGGGTAACACAACCATCAAGGTTGATGTCAGACTCATTGCCGCGACCAACCGGCATTTGGAGGAAGCGGTCAAGGCAGGCCAGTTCCGGGAGGACCTCTACTACCGCCTCAATGTATTTCCCCTCCACATCCCCCCCTTGCGGGAACGGAAAAGCGATATCGTCCTCTTGGCGGATCATTTTACGGAAAAATACGCGGAAAAGAATGGCAAACTCATCAAACGTATCTCCACCCCTGCCATTGACCTCCTCACCAGCTATTCCTGGCCGGGCAATGTCCGGGAATTGGAGAACTGTATTGAACGGGCGGTGATTCTTTCCAACGACATGGTGATTCATTCATATAACCTGCCGCCTAGCCTCCAATCCGCGGTTTCGACCAAGACCGAGCCTACCACCACCCTGCAGGCTGCCCTTTCCCGGCTTGAGAAGGAACTCATTGTGGAGGCGCTGAAGATCAGCGATGGCAACATGGCCGCTGCTGCCCGGCGGCTTGGCATCACGGAACGCCAGATGGGGCTGCGGGTTCGTCATTACGGAATAAACTGGCATCTTTATCGCACTACAAAAGGGTAATTTTTTCCTACATTTTGGTATGAATTACAGAATAAACTCACGCAATAAGAAGCCGCGGATTAACGCTGGTTTTTCCAGCAGATTCTGTGGTAATCCGCGAAAATCCATTCGGCGGGATACGGCAGAGTATCCGCAAACGGCTCAAGAAACTGACGTGGTCAAAGTGTTGTTCACTCCTCATGTTTCTCCTTCTTGGCATAGTTTTTGCTTATATAAAACACAGCAACTTATAGGAGGACATAAAGGTGCGAAAAAAAATGGTTATGGTAATGATCCTGTTCCTATGCATGGGGATTTCCCTGTTTGCCCAGGAAGTGGAGTACACCGCGATGGATGCCCTGGATATGGTGTGGTTGTTCCTCGGTGCAGCTCTGGTATTTGTCATGCAGGCAGGGTTCGCAATGGTAGAAACCGGTCTTACTCGTGCAAAAAATGCCACCAATATCGTGATGAAAAACCTGATGGATTTCTGCCTTGGGGCGATTGTGTATTGGGCTATCGGCTGGGGGCTGATGTATGGGAGAGATGCCTTGGGCGGACTTATCGGCACTTCGGATTTCTTTAAGGCCCCTATGGATGCGGGCAGGGAATCGGCTCTTTTCTACCGGGATTGGTTTTTCCAGGTGGTGTTCGCGGCAACTTCAGCGACCATTGTCTCTGGGGCCATGGCAGAACGGACCCAGTTCAAGTCCTACTTGATCTATACCTGTTTTATCTCGGCCCTTATCTACCCGATTTCCGGGCACTGGATTTGGGGCGGCGGCTGGCTCTCGAAGCTCGGATTCCACGACTTCGCCGGTTCCACAGTGGTCCACTCAGTGGGCGGCTGGGCAGCGCTGATGGGCGCATGGGTCCTGGGGCCTCGGGAGGGTAAATACCTCAAAGCCCCTGGCGGACGGGTTACGGTTAAGGCCTTCCCCGGTCACAACATACCCCTGGCCATGCTGGGGATCTTCCTCCTCTGGTTCGGCTGGTACGGGTTCAACGGTGCATCCACCCTTTCCGGGTCTGATTCGGGCATTGCACGGATCTGCGTCACCACCACGCTGGCAGCTTCCGCTGGAACGATTGCAGCGCTCTTTACTTCCTGGATCTGGTTCAAGAAACCTGATGCCTCCATGTCAATGAACGGCGCCCTGGCAGGGTTGGTGGCTATAACCGCCCCCTGCGCCGTGGTATCTCCTGGGGCAGCAGTTGTTATCGGCCTCATCGGCGGTATCCTGGTGGTGCTGGCGGTCGAGTTTATTGACAAGGTGCTCAAGATCGATGATCCGGTGGGGGCTTCTTCGGTACACCTGGTCTGTGGTATCTTTGGGACCCTGGCGGTTGGTATCTGGGGAAATGGAGAAGGCATGGCAGTAGGCATCCTCCACGGCGGTGGCTTCCATCAGTTGGGGGTCCAGATGCTGGGTGTTCTTTCAGTAGGCGCCTGGGCAGCAGTCACCAGCCTTGTCCTTTTCCTGGTCCTTAAAGCGATAACCGGTCTGCGGGTCAGTCCCAAGGAAGAAATGATGGGTCTTGATATCACTGAACACAAGGCCGAAGCCTATACGGGCTTCCAGATCTTCAGTAACATGTAAGGAGCATACAATGAAACTCATTATCGCCTATATACAGCCCCATATATTGAACGAGGTTAAGCAGGAATTGTACAAGGCCGAGGTGTACAAGATCTCGGTAACCAATGCCATGGGCTGCGGACAGCAAAAGGGGTACACCGAACAGTACCGGGGCGTTGAAATGGAGGTGAACCTCCTCAAGAAGATCCGGATAGAAATCGCCGTGAACGATACCTTTGTCAAGCCTACGGTGGATGCCATCATCCGGGGCGCCCGGAGCGGAGAAATCGGAGATGGGAAGATATTCATCATGCCCATTGAAGAATGTATCCGGATTCGGACCGGTGAAACCGGTTCTACCGCGATTGGATAAGGGCGACGCGGAATAAGCCGTTGAGAACTGGGGACACAAGGGTTAATTCCTTTGTGTCCTTTGTTTTTTTCTGTAAGTCACTACGAAAAAAAATGAAACATACTTTTATGTGTCTTTTTGAAATGACCGCAGGGTCAAGATACTCTCTTTTTCTGCTGCTTTGCCTTTTTGATGGATCAGGGGCGATGTTGACTGCTTGGCACACTTATTGCTATTATAATTACACAAAATGAATACGGAGGATGCTAATGAGTTCGGTAATCGATTTTACCAAGACTCCGGTAGCCGATATATATGGCTCCAACTGTTTTTCCAATGCTGTCATGCGGGAACGGCTGCCTAAGAATATTTATAAAGAAATACTGGCAGTTCAGGCAGGGGATAAAGAACTAACCCTGGAAGTGGCGGAGGTAGTGGCCGCCTCCATGCGGGATTGGGCTTTGGCCAAAGGCGCCAGCCACTATACCCACTGGTTCCATCCCCTCACCGGACTTACCGCTGAAAAGCACGATTCCTTTATCTCCCCCACCGCTGATGGAAGGGTGCTCATGGAGTTTTCCGGTAAAGAACTTATCAAGGGTGAGCCTGATGCCTCAAGCTTCCCCTCTGGGGGACTACGGGCAACTTTCGAGGCCCGGGGCTATACGGCCTGGGATGTTACAAGTCCTGCCTTCCTGAAACAGGATCATACCGGTACCACCCTGTGCATACCCACTGCCTTCATCAGCTACTATGGTCAGGCTCTGGACAAAAAGGTGCCCCTTCTTAAATCCGTGGATGCCCTGAATAAACAGGCCATCCGGGTGCTCCGCGCCCTGGGGAACGAAAGCTCCAAACGGGTGTACACCACGGTGGGTCCTGAGCAGGAGTACTTCCTGGTGGATAAATCCTTCTATGATAAACGGCCAGACCTCATATTGACCGGCAGGACCGTTTTCGGTTCCATGCCCGCCAAGGGTCAGGAGATGGAGGATCACTACTTCGGCGCCATCAGGGAACGGGTTGCTGCATTCATGCGGGAACTCAACACTGAACTGTGGAAGGTGGGTATCCCTGCCAAGACCCAGCACAACGAGGTAGCCCCCAATCAGTTCGAGATTGCCCCGGTGTATGCCAGCACCACTGCTGCAGTGGACGCCAACCAGCTCGTGATGGAGACTATCCGAAATGTGGCTCGGCGGCATGGCATGGAAGGGCTGCTCCACGAAAAACCCTTTGCCGGGGTCAATGGTTCGGGGAAACACAACAACTGGTCCATGGCCACCGACGACGGAATCAACCTGTTTGAGCCTGGGGAGAACCCCGAATCCAATGCGCGCTTCCTCTTTTTCACCACCGCAGTGGTGGAAGCGGTGGATCGCTATGCCCTGTTGATCCGTTCTTCAGTGGCGACCGCTGCCAATGACCACCGCCTCGGCGCCAACGAGGCTCCTCCGGCGATAGTCTCGATCTTCTTTGGCGGTCCCTTAACCGAAATTCTGGAAAATATCGCCGAAGGGAAGATCAACGGCAAGACCGAGGCGGGGGCGCAGATCAAACTGGGTGTTACCAGTCTTCCGAACCTTCCCAAGGATGTGTCGGACCGGAACCGGACGAGTCCCTTTGCCTTTACAGGGAACAAGTTTGAGTTCCGCATGGTCGGTGCTTCTCAGTCTATCTCCACTCCTAATACCTACCTGAATCTGGCGGTTGCCCAGGTACTATCCGAGTTCGCCGATAAACTTGAAAAGGCTTCCAATAAAAACGAAGCGATTCAGAAGATCATCAAAGAATCGTATACTAAACACCGGAAGGTGGTGTTTAACGGTAATGGTTATGCTGATGAATGGGTACTGGAAGCGGAACGCCGGGGGCTTCCCAATGTAAAGAACGCGGTAGATGCCCTTTCGGTCCTTATCAGCAGCGAAACCGTGGCGCTTTTCGAGACCCACCAGGTGCTAACCAAAGAAGAACTGGAAAGCCGGTATCATATTTATCTTGAAAAATATGCAAAGCAGATAAACATTGAAGCCGGGGTAACCATCGACCTTGCGCGGCGCTACATCTTCCCTGCGGCCACTAGCTATGCAGGTTCCCTTGCACAGGATGCCACGGCCCTGGCAGCGGTCCACGCGGTGAGCGCCCCCCAGGAAAAACGGGTCAAGCGCATTGCCGAACTGACTGCGGAACTCTATGAGGAGACCGCTAAACTGGAAGCCGCCTTGATCGAAGCCCAGGGTATTGAGGATGTCTTTGCCCAGGCTAAAACCTACTTTGAGAAGGTCCGGCCTGCCATGGACAATGTCCGGCTCAAGGCGGATGCCCTGGAGAAACTGGTTGCCAAGGATGCCTGGCCCCTCCCCGGGTACGAGGAGCTGCTGTTTAAGCTGTAGCGGTACAGGGTAAGAAGAAAAGCTGCAAAGCACGCAAAAGTAGAACTATGCTTTGCGTGCTTTGCGGTACCTTCTTCACTTGTTGTTGCAATTAATAAGGTTCAGGAAGGCAGAGTATCCCGATAAACGTAGGGGTGCTATAAATCGGCGAAAAGTTGCCGTCAATACCGGTTACGACTATGTACATGGACACATAGGTATAACGGACCTGAGCGGTAGTGGACATATTTGCCACATCCGCGTTTATGGTGGAGGATGCATTGTTGTTTGAATTTAATTCAGGAGCATTAAGAAAATACCGATCCGTCGGTACCGGGTTAAAACGCCCGTTACCATTGGAACGGCGTAAATGATACCTGGTGGTATTATCTTGAAGAGCGGGCATAGTTCCGGGGGTTTGTATAAAATCAAGGATAATGGTCTTGCCAAAGGAACTTTTCGATAATACATCATCAATATCGACCCCTTCCAAGATAAGTGTCTGGTACCCCCGATTACTGAAGAGCGAACCGATTGAGGTGCTGATATTGGTTTCACTATTGATATAGGGTAAAAAGGCTCTGTAATCAGAATCCAGGCTGGGGTTCACCGTACTCATGATGCCTTCATCTATACGTCCGGTTTGTAGACTGGTGCTGATATAGATGCGGTAATATATCGTGAAATGGGTAAAATAGTCCTCTTCAATATTCGGCAGCCTGATGGTTGCGCTTGAAATTGATTCGCTCGTGATGTTTCCCGATGGTACCGGATACAGATACGGATAATCTTCAATACCACAGGAAACAACAACGGTTATGAGGAGGATGATAGCAATTTTTTTTTCATGTTTCATTGCTCTTTTTTTTAGTGAATGGTAAGGGATATAATCCGGTTCTGGGCCAGATTAGTCCATGCCGTATCATTGGGCCAGTTGTTTATAATAGCACGGTACGCCTCGATCGCCGCTTCCTTGTTGTTTTGCGCTTCTTGGAGCCGTCCTATGGCAAATTGCGCCCGGGGCGCCGCAGGAAATACGTTCCCCAGAGCTACACTTTCCCCATACAACGCGATAGCCCCGCTGATATTGCCCTGTTCTTCTGCGGCAACTGCGGCATTAAATAACGAAACCGGTGCAAGATAGGTCTTTGTCCCAACCCGTGCGGCATTGGTCCAGGCTTGTTCCGCTGCTTCCCAGTTCTTCTTATCTGCGTATATACTTGCAAGCATGGTATAGGAACGGGCGCCGGCATAGCCGGAATGTTTGGAGGCAAAGGCGGAAAGTTCATCTACTAAGGCGGTAGCGTCCGTTTCCTTCGCGGGATCATTCAGGTCGATCCGTAGGACCTCATAACGCCGGGTAAAATCTTCAACCTGACTTATGGCCTTGGATTGCAGCGCATCCCGTATGCTTAACCCTACGATACAGCCGACCAGGAGAACGGCCAGGCTTATCATACCAGTTATCAAGGACCTGCGGTTTTTTTGAATGAAATTGTTGATTTTGTCACCGATGCCGGTCCCTTCTATTTTTGCATTCGTTTTTTCAGCTTGTTCAGCACTATGTGCCACGGTACTTACTCCTTGGGATTAATAATATCCAGTTCTTTAATGAGCCTTGATAAATAGGTTCTTTGTATATCTAAAACTTTGGCGGTTTCTGTCTGATTCCACTTGTTTTCCTCCAGTACCCTTTGAATGAAATGAGCCTTGAAAACGTTAATCGCCGTTTTAAGCTTACGGCTCCCCGTTTCCTGAAACGATGATGCGGTCTTGGTAAGAAAGAGATCCTCCTCCTGTATCCAGCTTTTTTTTCCCATGACACAGGCCCGCTCAATGCAATTCTCCAGTTCCCGGATATTGCCGGGCCATGCGTAGGAAAGCATGGCATGCATGGCTTCATTAGAAAAGCCATTAAACCGCTTTTTCGTTTCCAGCATATACCGTTTAAGAAAAAAAGCCGCCAGTTCACGGATATCCTCGAGCCGCTGCCTGAGCGGTGGAATGTACAGGGGCAATACATTCAAGCGGTAGTACAAATCGCTCCTGAACTCCCCCTGCGCTACCAAGGCTTCAATATCCTTGTTCGTGGCCGCCAGGATTCTGACATTCACGGTAATCGAAACATCAGAACCGACCTTTTCAAAGGTCTTTTGCTGGATGACCCGGAGCAATTTCGCCTGCAACGGCAGGGTGATATCTCCAATCTCGTCAAGGAAGATAGTCCCCCCATCGGCCAGTTCAAAACGCCCCTGCCGGTTCGTAAACGCGCTGGTAAACGCCCCCTTGACATGACCGAAAAGTTCACTTTCCAGCAAGCCTTCAGGCAGAGCCGCGCAATTCACCCGTATAAAGCGAGCTTCCCTGCGGAGGCTGCGAAGATGGATCTGTTCGGCAAAGAGTTCCTTCCCCACCCCGCTCTCTCCCAGAATGAGCACCGACGCATCGGTTTTCGCAATCCGGTCGATAACCGCAAGCTTCTCCACAATAATCGGACTTTTTACGACAAGGGTATGATACTCCTTCTTTGACAGCATACCGCACGAGTCTTCTAATTGGTGCCCTTAGACTTTAAAAAATCTCCCAGGGTATAGGTGGAATCATCCGATTCCTCCGCCGCCATATATCGGGAAATCTCATCCCGCTGCACCTTTTTCTGATAATCCCGGATGGAAAAGGCAACCTTTTGCTTATCCGGTTGTAATTCCAGAATCACCGCCTTGACCTTATCCCCCACATGGAAACGCTTGATGGCCTCATCAGGGTTCTCTTCCCGGTTTTCAGAAAGGTTCGATTTATGAATCAGTCCTTCGATGCCCCCTGGGACCTTCACAAAGATACCGAAATCGGTTACGGAAGATACCTCCCCTTCAACCAGGGAACTGGGCTTATAGGCCGCGGCAAAGCTCTGCCAGGGATCATCACTAAGCTGCTTGATACCCAGCTTGATGTTCCGGTTTTCCCGGTCAATGCCAATTACCATAATTTCAACATCCTGGCCGACCTGGATTTCGCTGCCTGGATGCTTAACCTTCTTGGTCCAGGAAATATCATCCCCGTGGAGGAATCCGTCAATGCCCTCTTCCAACTGGATAAAGGCGCCCACATTGGTGAGCTTGACCACCTTCCGGGTCAGGCGCGTGCCTGTGGGATATTTTTCATCCACCGCGCTCCAGGGATTGGTGGTAACCTGCTTAAGCCCCAGAGACACCCGTCCGGCCTGGAGATCGTAACCGAGGATCATACATTCCACTTCATCCCCAATGGAGACCACCTCGCTGGGCTTCTGGATTTTCTTGACCCAGGAAAATTCGGAAATGTGAGCCAGTCCCTCAATGCCTTCCTCAATCTCGATAAAGGCGCCAAAGTCGGTTAGTTTCGTTACCGTGCCCTTAACAATGCTGTTGACATGGTATTTGTCTTCAAAATGAACCCAGGGATCATCGGTGAAGTGCTTTAACGACAGGTTGATGCGCTTTTCAATCGGATCAAGCCTGATAACCTTGAGGCAGATCTCCTGCCCCTTCTTCACGAAGTCCTTGGGCCGGGTAACATGTCCCCAGCTCATATCGTTGATATGCAAAAGCCCGTCAAACCCGCCAAGGTCAATAAAGGCGCCGAAGGAGGTAAAACTCTTGACCGCCCCCGTAACATCCGCGCCGATAGGGGTGTTTTCAAAAAAGTCTTCCCGTTTCCGTTCGATTTCTTCTTCGAGCCACTTGCGGCGGTTGACCACAATATTGACCTTACCGTCGGAATAGAGCCGCTCCACGTAGAGGAGCACCTTCTCGCCCAGGAGCTTGTCCGGCTTATCAACCTTTTGGGCATCCGACTGGCTAATGGGAAGGAAGGCGTGGACATCAATGCCCAGATGAACATCGTAACCGCCCTTTACCAGCTTTTCGATGGTTCCCTCAACCACGGTATGATCCTGAAAAGCCTGCCTGAGATGTTTCCAGAACAGCTTGACATCCGCTTTCTGCTTGGAAACGATCACTTCCCCATGCTTATTCTCTTTGGTGATGAGAATAACCGATACCAAGTCCCCGACGTTGGGAATTTCCGTAAACTCCGCAATGGGAATCTTTCCCTCCGATTTGTAGCCCACATCGATAAAAACCTGATCCGGGGTAACCTGAATCACCTTTCCATCGACGAGCTGACCCTCTTCCAGTTGTTCAAGGGATTTAAGATACTCTTCCTGTAATTGTGTCTGGATGTTGTCGGCGGAGCTGTTCAACTCATCCATTTCCACTTCCATCTGAGCCATGTATTGATCCTTCTTTATGGTATTTTCCTGACCTGTAATTTCTTTATTAATGTGGCATAAACTTGTTCAATCGTCAAGTCCGATGTATCCAAATAGGCTACCCCTGGAGCGATTTTAAGGCTTCCTTCCGTTTTATTTTTGTCAATTGCGTCCCGCTCCTCAATGGAGCGCCGGATTTCCTCAAGACTGAGCCGCGATACCCCTTGGTCATAGCGCCGTTTGACCCGGGCCTCGGCGGAAGCGTCCAGGTAAAACCGGTATTCCGCCTGGGGGAACACCACGGTGGTCATGTCCCGTCCCTCCACCACCACGTCCTGTCCCCGTGCCAGTTCCCGGATATGGTCATTGATCACATGACGGATGGGCACAATGGCCGAAAGCGGGGCAGTATGCCGGTCGATTTCATCGGTATGAAGGAGGGACTCCACCGCTTCCCCGTCAAGATAGACTTCCCCGTTCCGGTATTCAAGGGTGGCCTTTTTCGCGTAATCCAGGGCTGCCTCATGATCCGAGGGATCAACCTGATGCCTCATACACCCCAGGGTGATAGCCCGGTACAGGTTCCCTGAATTGATATAGGTATAGTTAAACCTCTCAGCTAAAAGCCGGGCAATGGTACTTTTCCCGGTACCCGCGGGTCCATCCATGGCAATGACCATGCTTCCCCCTTTACCGCCCTCGTCTCGATACAAATATAAGCATAGAATAATCAGGCTAGAACGTCAAGGGGTCGCATTGCCTCAAAATTAATCTAGCCGAAAAGGGGTCGGTTCCTCAAAACCAAAACCTAGCCGAAATCAGACCGCTTTGGCCTGATCGTCCTCCTGACAGGAGGGCT
>JAITQK010000196.1 GCA_031288975.1 Treponema sp.
GGCCTGGAGCCGCTTTAAACGGTTATTCCGGTTGATCACCCGGCGATAGAGGTCGTTCAGGTCCGAAGTGGCAAAGCGGCCGCCGTCGAGCTGCACCATGGGCCGCAGTTCCGGCGGAATCACCGGAATCACGTCAAGGATCATCCATTCCGGCTTATTACTGGAATTCCGGAAATTTTCCACGATATCAATGCGTTTCAGGAGCCGCTTGTCGCTTTTGGCTCCCTTCTCTATCATTTTTGCCCGGAGATCCAGGGCCATTTGGTCCAGGTTGAGGCTTTCCAGGAGGGTACGGACCGCCTCAGCCCCCATACCGGCGCTGAAACCGCCGCCGTAGCGCTCCTGGGCTTCGTAGTATTCCTCCTCGGTAAGGAGCTGCATACGCTTCAGGTCCGTGTCCCCCGAGTCAATCACCACGTATTTTTCGTAATAAAGCACCGACCGCAGGGCCGCCATGGGCAGATCCAGGAGAAGCCCCATACGGCTGGGCACCGAGCGGTAGTACCAAATGTGGGAAACCGGGGCGGCCAGCTCAATATGGCCCATCCGTTCCCGGCGCACCTTAAAATGGGTTACCTCAACGCCGCAGCGGTCACAAATAACCCCCTTATACCGGATGGATTTGAACTTTCCGCAGTAACATTCCCATTCTTTGGTGGTTCCGAAGATCCGCTCACAGAAAAGCCCGTCTTTTTCGGGCCTGAGAGTCCGATAATTGATGGTTTCCGGCTTTTTAACCTCTCCGTAGGACCAGGCCCGGATCATCTCCGGGGACGCAAGCTTTATCATAATTGAATCGAAATCTTGAATATCCCGCATGAACACTCCTGTTTGGACCCGGGTTCCCCAATAGGGGTATAAAACCCCCGGATTATAGCGTAATAGACCATTTTTATCATAAACGAAAGAAAGAGACAAGCCCTAATATACCGGAGAAACCGTTCTTTTCTTGCAAATTTATTTCTATACCTATATAATATAAATAGTATGAAAAAAAGCGGTATCCTTTTATGCATTTTCTTCGCGTTGCTGCTGGCGGCCTGCAACGATTTCATGGGTCTTGACCTGACGGACAAACCGGTCAGCGCCCTTGATCTGACCGGCCTTGTAACCGCGCCGGTAAAGGACCAGGAGCCTGACACCACGACAATAAATCATTCACAGTACTTGGGGGCCGTCGTATGGAAGACCGAAGACAGCCTCTTCCAGTCCGCCGCCGCGTATACAGTGGAAGTAAGCCTCCTGCCTAAAAAAGGCTTTACCTTTTTCGGGGTGGCGGAAAACGTCTTTTCCTATACCGGCGCGTTCGTAACAAACCCGGCGGGAATAGATCCCATCATGGTAGTTTCCATCGCGTTCCCGGCTACCGATGGCGAGACGGCAAGCGCCCTTGATCTGACCGATCTTGTTACAGTCCCTCTGACAGGGGAAACACCGCAAGACGCGCTGACAGACCACCCCGACCCCGAGTACACAGGAACTATTGTGTGGTCCCCTGACCCTGAGAACAATTTTAAACATGACACGGTATACACGGCGGAAATAACCCTTACCGCCAAATTCGGCTTTGCGTTTACCGGTGTGGAAGCCGACAGCTTTATTCATAACGGAGCAATAACGGTAACAAATCCAGTGGGAACCGGCAATACCATCACCATAACCATTATGTTCCCCCCTACAACTTCAACAACACACGATCCCGGCATTGGTGATACCAAGACCATGGGGGGTGTACCCTTTAATCTGCGCTATGTACCCTCCGGGTATTTCCAGCGGGATTCCGGGAAAGCCAATATATCGGTAATCACAAAAGGATATTGGATGGGCGAAACCGAAGTAACCCAGGAGCTATGGGAAGCGGTGATGGGAGCAGGAAACAAGCCGAGTTATCATACAGCAAACCCGGAAGACAGTTCCGCCAACGGCTGGAAAAAACTCCCGGTAGAGCAGGTAAGCTGGTATGACATCATAGCCTTCTGCAATAAGTTGAGCATCTTGGACAGTCCCGCCAAAATACCAGTTTACTCCTTAGACGGTTTTAACGAGGCCGATTGGGAAAACCTTGACTACGAAGATATCAGCGACCTGGACTGGAGCACGTTAAAATTAATCCCGGAAGCCACCGGCTATCGCCTGCCAACCGAGATGGAGTGGATGTGGGCGGCCATGGGAGCCTCCAAAGGCGGAACTGACGTACATACCAAAGGATACCTGAAAGGCTATGCCGGAAGAAACAAAGAGCCGCTGGACTCGCAGGACGAGATAGTGAATTTTGCCTGGTGTTTTAAAAATGCGGACAAGAAAACCCATCAGGTGAGCAGCGAGAGCGACCACACAATGAAATCAAACGAACTGGGTCTGTACGACATGAGCGGCAATGTATTTGAGTGGTGCTGGGACTGGACCGCCGCTTATCCAGAGGGCATAGAAAGCGATTACAAAGGAGCCGGCTCCGGTCAAAAACGCTCGCTCCGCGGCGGCAGTTTCCGTTACGAAAAAGGCTGCGCCGTAGCATCCAGGCTGGAAGCCGAGCCCTACCTGAACGGAGGAGACAATATAGGCTTCCGCATCGTATGCGCGGAATAGAACTATATCCACTGCCGGACAAGCCAATTAACGCAGAGACCGAACCACTGGGCCGCGTGAAGGTTGATATTTTCAGGAACGCCATCGCTGGTTTCAGGGACAGCCAAAGAGAGACCATGCTTCCCCTTAGGGAAAACGTGCATTTCCAGAGACACCCCCGCGCGCCTGAGCGCGCCTGCCAGCAGGAAACTGTTTTC
>JAITQK010000212.1 GCA_031288975.1 Treponema sp.
GCCTATACGTCAGTTCCCGCTCATCGATAAACTGACGTCCGCAATCCTTGCATCGATAATTTTGTTTCCCATTGCGTTTTTTTCCATTTTTCTTTATACTCATACTATGACAATGGGGGTAATAGAGTTTTATAGTTATAGACATGTTTCTATACTATCTCTTTCTGCCTTTTTTGTCATCTACTAGTCCAGCATACTTTCTGGATCATCTCCAAAAAATCGTGTCAAGCAGTTTTTTTAATTTTTTTGAGAGCGAACATACGCCCAAAACCGATGCTCAATCTGGAGCATGACGGTAATCACCGTACCATGCTTCTATACCACAATGCGAGGCGAATGGTTGACAAACCGGTACCAATACGCTATACTAATCCAATGGATACAGCGATACAGACCGAACTTGACAAACTCAAGGAACTTATTCTTAACGCAGTCCCGGTGGAACAAATCTATCTGTTCGGCTCCTATGCCTACGGAAAACCCCATAAGGATTCTGATCTGGACCTCTACGTGGTTTTGAAGGATGGTCTCCCCATGCGGGATCTGGATGCGGGCCTGCAAATCCGCTTTGCCATTGTCCCCAAAATGACGATGGCAGTGGACATTATAGCCAAGAACAAGACCGACTTTGAGAGCCGACTGGACGACATCACCCTTGAACGGAAAGTCCATCGGGACGGGATACGCATCTATGGCTAAACAAACGAACTCTATAGCAGGCTGGCGGATGCTGGCCGACCGGGACATGGCAGTCGCCGACCATCTGGCCACTACCATGTACCCCACGCCCACAGAGATCATCGCCTTCCATTGTCATCAGGCTGCGGAAAAATACCTGAAAGGCGCACTCGTTGCTCTGGGTGAAGAGCCGCCCTATATTCACGACCTGGATAGATTGCGCCTCCAGGCGGAAAAACACCGGCCATCGTTTAACGCAATAGCGTCTTTTTGTACCGTGATAACTCATTTCGCGGTACAACCTCGCTACGACGAGGGTTTGAGTATTTCCGAATCGGACATGCGCACTGTCCTCCATCATGCCAAGGCGATCCGTGATTTCCTCCAAAATGAAATCCCTGAACTATTTCTGACGATCTGACCACACCATGAAATTACTCACAATACGGGTAAAGAGGTTTTAAGTAAGCATCTTAACCCTATGGGGAGGGCACCGGCGGTCTATTGACAAGGCTTCGTAGGGCAATCTATCATCGGGAACGAGGGAAATGGCTAGAAAATGGCAGAAAACATTTTTTATTATAATACCAGAGTAAAAGAAAATCAATAGAATTTTGTAAAAATACAGAGAATTTTTTTGCTTAAAAAAATGTGAAAAGCAGGGGCATCTAAAATTTCCCCAAAAAAGGTCCAATACGCTTGACATCGTTCCTTCATTATAGTATATTCTTTTTAACTATTAAGCAGGTATAGATTCCTTAGCCGGGCAATAGCGCAGTTGGTTAGCGTACAAGTCTGGGGGACTTGGGGTCCCCGGTTCAAATCCGGGTTGCCCGACTAGGGAATTTTTCCTTTGTATGATGCTGAATAATGCCCTCGGATGTGATATAATTAACTAATATACTATGAAAATTCTTGTTACCGGTATGGCCGGGTTTATCGGATTCCATCTTGCCCGCTGTCTTGCCGAACGGGGCGATGAGGTCATTGGCCTGGATAATCTTAATACTTACTATGATGTGGGGCTTAAACTGAGTAGGCTGGCGGAACTGGGGGTACTTGTCCCCGAAGGCGGGCCTGAGAGGGTGGCTCTGTACCGTTCCTCGCGCTATGATACTCTGAGGTTTGTCCTTATGAACCTTGAGGATTCAGGGAAGATACAGGAACTCTTTGCCGCAGAACATTTTGAGGTGGTGGTAAACCTGGCGGCTCAGGCCGGGGTGCGCTATTCCCTCACCAATCCTGATGTTTACCTAGCCAGCAATATCCAGGGCTTTTTAAGCATCCTCGAAGGGGTACGAAAATACCCGGTGAAGCACTTGGTCTATGCCTCTTCCAGTTCCGTGTATGGCCTTGACCGGGTGGTCCCCTTTTCGGAAACCAGCGCGGCGGATCATCCGGCGAGTCTGTATGCGGTAACCAAGCGGGCCAATGAACTCATGGCCCATAGTTATTCTCATTTGTACGGTATACCTACCACGGGGTTGCGCTTTTTTACCGTCTATGGTCCCTGGGGCAGGCCGGATATGGCCCCTTTCCTGTTCACCAAGGCGATTCTGGAAGGCCGTCCTATTGATGTGTTCAATTATGGGGATATGAGCCGGGATTTTACCTATATCGACGATATCATTGACGGCATTATCCGGGTGCTTGAGCATATCCCCACAGGCTGCCCTTCCTGGGACGGCCTGCAAAGCGGGGTAAGCCCGGCGCCTGCACGGGTGTACAACATCGGGAACGGCGCTCCGGTGCGGCTCCTGGATTTTATCCAGGCCCTTGAAACTGAGCTGGGCATGAGGGCGGAAAAAAAACTGCTCCCCATGCAGCCAGGGGATGTGATGGCTACTTGGGCCGATTGCACTGCCCTCAAGGATACCACCGGCTATTGCCCCCAGACCAGTATTGCCCCAGGGGTCAAACAGTTTGTAACATGGTATCGGTCTTTTTATCGAATTTGAGTTGAAAATATGAGGAAGATAACAATATGGCAACAATAGCGATTGCCGGAACCGGTTATGTTGGGCTGGTATCTGGCGCGTGCCTGGCCGATTTTGGCAACAGGGTGGTTTGTGTTGATACGGATCTCAAGAAGATACAGATGCTTGAGGCGGGGAAGGTGCCGATTTACGAGCCAGGACTTGACGCGGTCATAGTGCGTAATGTCGGTGCAGGGCGTATCCGGTTTTCCCAGGACCTCGCGGAAGCGGTGCGCCGCTGCGAGGTGGTGTTCATTGCGGTGGGTACCCCGCCGGCAGAGGACGGGAGTGCGGATCTCAGCTTCGTGGAAACCGTGGCCCGGGAAATCGGCGCTGCGATAAACGGTTATAAGGTTATTGTGGATAAAAGTACCGTGCCGGTGGGAACCGGTAAGAAGGTACGGACCTGGATTGCCGAAACTCTGGCAGAACGGGCCGCGGCAGGGGATGCTGCGGCGGGGCAGATCTCTTTTGATGTGGTGTCAAACCCCGAATTTCTCAGGGAAGGGTCTGCGGTGCAGGACTTTATGCACCCTGACCGGGTGGTCATCGGCGCGGAAACCGACGCAGCCCGGAACCTGATGAAGGATGTGTACCGCGCCTTGTATCTCAATGAAACCCCCTATATCGAAACGAACATTGAATCTGCGGAGATGATCAAATACGCCTCCAACGCTTTTTTAGCGGTAAAAATCACCTTTATCAATGAAATTGCCAATCTCTGTGAAGCTATCGGCGCGAATATTCAGGATGTTGCCAAAGCCATGGGACGAGACGGACGGATTGGCGGAAAATTCCTCCACCCCGGACCGGGATACGGTGGAAGCTGCTTCCCCAAGGACACCCAGGCCCTTGCCCGGATCGGGCGGGATGCGGAAAGTCCCCTGGGGATCGTGGAAACGACCATCGCGGTAAATGAGGGGCAGAAGCAGCGGATGATCCATAAGATTGAACAGGGCATGGGCGGCGAAGGGACCCTCAAGGGAAAAATAATCGCGGTCCTGGGGCTGTCATTTAAACCCAATACCGATGATATGCGGGAAGCCCCATCCCTCATCATCATACAAGGGCTGGTACACAAAGGGGCGGTCATCCGCGCCTGTGATCCTGTCGCACTCTCTGAAGCCCGCTGGCGGCTGGCAGCGCTCAAGGATGCCATCACCTTCTACGATGATGAATATGAAGCGATTCACGGCGCCGATGCCCTGGTGGTTATGACTGAATGGAACCAGTACCGTAACCTTGACCTTGAACGGGTAAAGGGCTTACTAAACCGGCCCGTCTTTTTCGATCTGCGGAATGTGTATAAACGGAACACCATGGAGCAAAAGGGCTTTGACTATTTTGCAGTAGGACAGTAAGATGGAAAAAAGTGAGCATCATAAGGATTACCTATGAACGAACATGAAAATGAAATAAGCCAGGATGATGAGATCAGTCTCATTGACCTTTTTGCAGTGCTTTGGCACCGGAAAGTGATGATCATCATTATCACCCTCATTGCGATGGTGGGAGTCATCGTCTTTTCTATACTTTCCCTTGTATTGCCCTCGGACATATCACCGCTCCCCAATGTATATACACCCACGGCCCTGATGCTCATTAATAACGCATCCTCTTCTTCCGGGGCAATGGCGTCGATGATCGGTGCCAGTGGACTGGGCGGTCTGGCAGGGCTTGCCGGGGTGAGTACTGGGTCAACGTTCAGTGATCTTGCCATATATATGGTAGGGACAAATTCCTTTCTGGATGCGGTAGTTGATACATTTGATATGATCAACAGGTATGAAATAGAAGAATTTCCCCGGGCGAACAGCCGGAAAATGCTGAAGAAGAAGTTGAGCGCTGCCTATGATGAAAAAAGCGGGGTTTTCAACATCAGTTTTACTGATCTTGATTCGGCTTTTGGCCAAGAAGTCGTTAATTTCTGCGTCCGCTATTTAGGAAAGCGTTTTGATGAACTGGGGATCGATAAAAATAAACTGGAAGAAGAAAATCTGAAAAAGAACCGGGACAATACCCTGGAAGAAATACAAAAGCGTGAACAGGAAATCCAGGAACTGGAGTATTCCATACAAAGGTCCTATAATAGCATCCCAGCCATGTCGTTAAAATTAAGCCAGATTAATCTGCAATTAGCTGCCCAACGGCAGGTGTATACCCAGCTTACGGTACAGTATGAAATGTTAAAAATAACCATGGCTAGTGAAAAACCAGTGTTTCAAATTCTGGAGCTGGCGGAGGTTCCTGAACAAAAATCAGGTCCCAGCCGGGGCATGTTATGTGTCATAGTTACCTTTGCCGCCGGTTTTTTCTCCGTTTTTCTCGCCTTTGTATTGAACGCGATTGCCAATATCAGAAAAGACCCTGAAGCCATGGCTAAGTTACAAAAACCTAAAAAGCAGGTTTAATCATCGGATTTTCCGGAGTTTTCCGGGAAAAGGCACAGGCCCGGCGGGCAGCATCTTCCGGGAGGGTGGCGAAGGCGCAGTAATCCTTCATTTCAATGGCGTCTACCAGGTGCCCTGGTATGCTCCCCGCCTGCATGAGCAGGTTTGCCACATCCTTGGCTGATGCGCCATGACGGCGTCCGATTCCCACATAGACCCGGGAAACACCGTTGGCTGCCCTCGTGTCCCGGTCAGCTCCATACCGGTTGGCATAGCGCCCGGTGTCACGGTCTGGGCGGTCAAAACCACGGCGGGACACCGGGTGTTTGCCGCTTACCCGTCCCCGTACCTCTTCCCGAGGGGCGGTTTCCTGAAATTCCGTTACCGGACTGTACCGGGAAGGGTCCAAAAGCTCCCCGTAGGATAGGGTGATCAGGGCCTCTACCGCCCGCTCAGGCCCCAGCTTCTCTATCAGCTCTCGGCTGACCTGGGTGTTGAGGGGGGTGTGGAGGGTGGCAGGTGGAATGTGGTCCTCTGCTTCGAGGGCCAGTTCCGAAGGGACCAGGGCATCAGGAAGTGCTTGAGGAATGGGGGGAAGGACGGTAACGACGGAGTTGAGTATCCGGTTCTTGATGGCGTTCATAACCGTCTTCACCGGCGGGACCTTCATCCACTGGATTTTGCTCCCCAGGGTATGTTCCATGCTCCGGGAAAGATGCCGAATGCCACCCCGCTCGGCAGGCAGGGCCAGGCTTACCGCTTGCCCCCGCCTGCCCGCTCTGCCGGTCCTGCCGATGCGGTGCACATAGGTTTCCTTGTCATGGGGAAGGTCCCAGTTTATCACATGGGTGAGGCGTTCAATATCAAGTCCTCGGGCAGCCACATCAGTGGCCACCAGGATAGTGGTTAGCTTGGACCGGAAACGCCGGAGGGTGCGCTCCCGTGCTTCCTGGGAAAGATCACCGTGGATGGCCTCTGCAGAATACCCCCCTTCAACGAGACGCCGGGCAAGTTCATCGGTCCCGGCTTTGGTGGCGCAGAAGATGAGGCCGTAAAATTCATCTGCCCCGTCAATGATCCGCCGCAAGGCTTCCAGACGGTCTTCTTTCTTGATCACCAGATAATACTGATCCACCGCAGGCTTCTCATCCTCAGAAACCGTATCTTCCAGGATTTCCACGTCCCCGATGTGATCCCTGACGATTCTGAGAATCGCATCAGGCATGGTGGCTGAAAATAGGGCCACCCGGTGTTCACTCTTAACCGCTTTGAGGATCGTTTCCACATCTTCAATAAAGCCCATATCAAGCATCTCATCCGCTTCGTCCAGGATGAACCAGTCGATGGCGGAAAGGTCCAGCACCTTCCGTTCCAGGAGATCCATGATACGGCCAGGGGTTCCCACCACGATCTCGGTCCCCCGTTTCAGGTCCAGGATTTGGTTTCTAATAGAGGCACCGCCATAGACTGCGGTGATCCGGGGAAAGAGGCCTACGGTCAGCGAGGCGATTTCCCGGGAAATCTGGAGGGCCAATTCCCGGGTAGGGGTGAGGATCAGGGCACGGGGCGCATGGCCCCCCTGGGTAAGCCGCTCCACCAGGGGGATGCCGAAAGCAGCGGTCTTGCCCGTCCCGGTCCGGGCCTTAACCACCAGATGGCCCTGGTCGGCGAGGAGCCGGGGCAGGGCAATATTTTGAATAGAACTTGGCGCCGTAAATCCCTTACGGGTAAGGGCATCAAGCACCGCGTCGGATAAACCGAAAGCAAAAAAAGGATGCATACTGTCTGTTATCATATTGGTCTATTATACGGAAGCATGGAGTCTCATACAAGCGGGTATACCGGTACTCCTTCCAACAGGGGCTGCAAAAACCATCGTTTCTCGATTTTTTACACCCCCTCGTGTAAGGAGACTTCTTACACGTCAGTTAAAATCTTTCTTAGCAGCGGTATCAAGCTCGGCAAGGACGGAAAGTTCCGTTTCCTTGTCAAAATACCGGGCTTTATCCATACGGGGGATAAAGTTGACGGTATCCCCAACTTTGAAGATATGAACCGGTTCAGTACGGGCAACCAGGGGTTGGGTAGCGGTGGTCAGCCAGAGGTGAATATCCGCGCCCAGGGGTTCAACCACGGTGATCTTCACAGGCATATTGTTTTCTGGAGCGGGCTGTTCGGTAAAGGTTAGGTCTTCGGGACGAATACCGAAATAGACTTCCTTACCCACGTATTTTTTCAGATATGCCGCGTGCCCCGGAATTGGTTTTACCGCATAGGTGCCTTCATCAAGCACCACGGAACCATCCTTCTCAGCCACCTTGACGGTCATGAAGTTCATGGGCGGGGAACCGATGAATCCAGCCACAAATTTGTTAATCGGATGGTTGTAGAGATAGAGGGGGGAACCGATCTGCTGAACCTTACCGTCCTTCATAACCACGATCTTGTTTGCCATGGTCATGGCTTCTACCTGGTCATGGGTAACGTAGATCATGGTGGCGTTAAGCCGGTGGTGCAACCCGGAAATTTCTGCCCGCATCTGGACCCGGAGCTTCGCGTCCAAATTGGAAAGGGGTTCGTCAAAGAGGAAGACCTTGGGGTTACGGACAATGGCCCGTCCCACAGCGACCCGCTGCCGCTGCCCGCCTGAGAGGGCCTTGGGCTTGCGGTCCAGGAATTTCTCGATGTCCAGGATCCGCGCAGCGTCATGCACCCGGCGATCAATTTCATCCTTGGGAACCTTTTTGATCCGCAGACCAAAGGCCATGTTTTCGTAGACCGACATGTGGGGATACAACGCGTAATTCTGGAACACCATAGCGATATTCCGATCCTTGGGGGGAACATCGTTCATAAGCTCACCGTCGATATAGAGTTCACCTTCGGAGATATCTTCCAAACCCGCCACCATGCGGAGGGTTGTGGACTTACCACACCCTGAAGGACCGACGAAAACAACAAATTCCTTGTCTTCGACCACGATATTGGCATTATCCACTGCCCGGACATTGCCCTCATATACCTTACAGATACCTTTAAGTTCTACTTTTGCCATTATTATGGCCTCCCGTATATTGGGTTAGTTTATGAAGGTTATTTTACCGGGGAATCTCCACGTTGTCAAGAAAAATTGAATCTTTTTTTGGAGGTCATTGAAAACGCGCTCTATTTAGTGTATCTTTATAATACTATTGATGAGGAGTATATGATGAAACGATTTTTTCTTGGTGTGTCCAGCTTGGTTTTGGCGGTGTTGTTCTCTTCCTGTCCCATGGAGGTAAAGGACGCTGTTATTACGGTACACGACATAAGCCTCAACAGGCCCGCCACAGGCCAGAGTCCGGTTACCCAGATAGCCAACACGCAATACACCGGCAGGGTAGAGTGGAAAGACGAGGTCGGCGGTACTACGCCCGATACATTCAAGGCGTACACAAAATACACGGCGACCATAACCCTCACCCCTAAGTCCGGGTATACCTTGGACGGCGTAGCGGCGAACTTCTTTACGGTAAACGGAGCGACGACAACGACCAGCGCCAAGAACGGAGTTGTGACAGCGGTCTTTCCGGCAACCGGCGAAATCGGATTTTATGTCATCAATTTCAGAACTGACAGCTACGATTCTATCAACGCGAAACTGCTGGTGGAAGGTGTGAATTGTATAATCTACGCCGAACTGGATGCGTCGGGAAACCCGACGGTTACCGAATCGGTTGCCCAGGGAATCGCGGATGAATACGACAACCATATCCATGCGCAAATAACCGGCGCCTTTGGACCGGTCAAGCACATGACCGCTGAAAAGAAGGTAACGCTTCTCCTGGTGGATATTCAGGATTTCTATGCGGAACGGGGAACCTATACGGCGGGATTTTTCACGTACCCGGATATGATGAGTAAGTCCATTGAGCCGATGTCGAATGAGCGGGATATGCTCTATATCGATACCAACCCGGGATTTAACAATATGGCCACAGCTTATGACACGGTAGCCCATGAATTACAGCACCTTATCAATTTTTCCAATATCAACGCGGTCAATGGGGGAAAGGAGATGGACCTTTGGATAAACGAGGGACTTTCTACCGCAGCCGAATATATCTATAACAGCAGTGATGATCCTGATTTTAACCCCAGTGATGATCCTTATTTTTATGTCAACTATTTTAATAGGGACCCTGACAAAACGATAGCAATGGGGAACAACTTTTTTGTCTGGTACGGACTATGGGAAAATGGAATCTTTAACGATACCGCAGGAAAGCCAATCTATGACAGCCTTACGAATTACGCCACGGCATACCTCTTCTTCCAGTGGCTCCGTATTCATGCCGATAACGACCGCCTTATTTACAAGGACATCATCAGAGAGGGCGCAACGGGAACCACCGATTACCGGGCGGTAACGAGGACGGTGCAGTCTCGTATACCAGGTATGGGTCTCACTTCCGATACCGACTGGGAAAAGTTGATAAAAACATGGCTGCTGGCGAATCTAATTCAGAGTTCTACCGGCGTTATGGGGTACCAAGATAAGATACCCGAAATATCGAAAAAGGAAAATGGAGAAAAAATAGACGAGTTA
Source organism: Treponema sp. (assembly GCA_031288975.1). Classification (GTDB taxonomy): domain Bacteria; phylum Spirochaetota; class Spirochaetia; order Treponematales; family Breznakiellaceae; genus JAITNP01. Next base: position 9,633 of record JAITQK010000212.1, read on the forward strand.
TCCATAACGTATTTGACTGACAAGGTGAATACTAAATGGAACTATTTCTTCCCCGGTGAAGGCGTATACAGCGGTATCATGACGACTGGCTCCTATACCCCGCCTTCGGGAAGCGGATCCCATATCAAATATGTGGGGATTAGTAATGACGGCTCCATTGACGCCAATACGGCAGGCGGCTACACGGGTAGTTTCTTACTCACCTTTAACGGCAATCCGAATAATACGATTGCTGACACCGCCGGACATGTCTATGATTCCTCTTATGAAGCCGGCTATCTTGCCGGAAGCGGGACACCAACGGCAAAGATAGGCAAGCTGAAAGCCCTATCCCGAACTGCCGCCGCAACAACCGAAGCCTATACACCTCCTGCGGCACAGAAGATAGACACAAACTTTATACAGAGAAGACTGAACGGAGCGCAAAACGGTCAGACAATAATAGTGCCGCCGGGCTGGAACCCCAATGCGTTTGTTGAATTTCTGGGACAATAGGGTATGCCGATCATCATAGTGCTTTGCGGTATGTTCTTTACCGCGCCGCTCTGGTCATGGGGCAATCAGGACAGGCAGGCGCCCCAGGAACCCCTCGCGGCGCCTACTGATGCGAAGGCCGCCCCCGCTCAAGCCGCACCACCTGGGGAGCTTATCCGCGTTCACGGCAGGGTGCGGCTGGTGGGCAGTATGCCCCTGCCCGGTCTGGTCATTTCCGATGTGGAGAACCATGACTGGTATCTGGAACAGGCCGATAGGGCCTTGGTCGCCCCATACGAACAGCGCATCCTCACCGTCGAGGGCCGGGTGGAATACCAGGACCTGATCCTGGCCAATGGTGAAAAAATCGGCGTCCGCGGGTTTTTAAGGGATGTTAGGATAATCGAAATTTTGTAATCGGTGCTGTCAGCATCGCCCTATTTCACCGTGGTAATCCCTTGGTACTTCTGCATCAATTCCATGCGTTTTGAATAATACGCGGCGATTTCAGTGTTTTGACGTTCAATAAATTGTTTGGTAAAAAACTTAACAACGATGTTGCCGTATATATCGACATAATTGGTTATCAGCACTGGAATAATTTCTTTGATATATACATGGCCCTGTACCTTTGCCAACCTGAGTTGCATCAAAATACTGTCCCCCGTATATTCCCGGGGCGCTTCAGGATGTGCCTTATCGATCCGGTACCGCTGTCCTGAAATAAAATTGCCCATCGAATACATGATGAACTTATTGGTGATGCGCTCATTGATGAGCGCGTTCTTGGTATCGATCTGTTCCCATTCCTGCATGACATGGGGATGACTCGCCCAGACAATATCAACCCCCGCGTCAAGCAAGGCGTGAAAAAACTGTTTTCTTCTATCGCTGATATAATCCTTATATTCATCTTCATATATGTGAACCCCAAGAATAAACACATCGCAGGGATGGGCCGCACGTAAGGCGCGTATAGTGGCGATAAAATTGGTACGGTATGCTTGTTCTGGCGGAATATAATCGATGAACTCTTTTGCAGTAGAGGCGTTCAAGATTTCAGTAACAGCGGCAAAGAGAATGGTCCATGTATTGGTTTCGATCACCTCATAGGTGAGGGGGCCATTGGCCTGGTTTTTTATCCCTGCCGAATACACCCCGGATTTTCTTTTTTCTGAAAACCACTGATAGGTTTCTTGTATTCCCCGCGCCCCTTGATCGTTAGTATGATTATTGGCCAGGGAAAACACATCAAAACCACCGTCAATTGCCGCCTGAGCGTAAGGTCCATGAATATTAAACGTAGGATATGTTTCATAGGGTCGTGATGAAGCGACCGGAGCTTCCAGGTTTCCAAAGGTCAGATTATCGCTGGTGAGCAGCCCCCGCAGTTCATCATATATCATATTATAATCTTTCATCTTAAAATTCACATCATGGGCCATAATATCACCGGCAAAGGTGATGAGCAGTTCAGGAGTCTCGGCAGTATCGAGAATATGAGGCGTTTCAGAAATACCGGGAACCGGAGCAGTATCGGGAATACGAGGAGTTTCAGAAATCTCAGGGGTATCAGCAATTTCGGGAAGCTCGGAAATACCGGGAACCGTAGTAGCATCGGGAATACGGGGAGTTTCAGTAATTTCGGGAAGCTCTGGCTCCGCTGGTATTTCAACTTCAGAGGGGATGGTATCATCTGGAGGTTTTACTGGAAAAGAAGTACAAGCGCCGTACAAGACGGCGATCATAATACCATATAAAAGATCCGTTTTTTTCAAGCTGCTACCGTATCAGGGTGCCGTGTTTATGAGTGCCGCGGCTTCTTCCCAGGAAAGACCCTCCCGGTTTTCCCGTTTACCCAGGTCCCGCAGGGTGAGCGGACTGGTCAGCGGTTCGTTTCCGGGAATGACCAGCCACCGGGCGCCCTTCTTTTCAGCCAGTATGAACTGCTTGGTGAGCTTCCCCTCCTCAAGGAACACTTCACAGGGGATCCCGGCATCCCGGAATTTTCCCGCCAGGGCCTGGTAAAGGCCGGCCTCAGCTTCGTGTACACAGGCTATGACAGCCTGGGTGTAGGAAGGGGGAGAAGCAAGCTTTCCCAGGGATTCCAGGGCGGCGATAAGCCGGTCAAGCCCGATGGAGGAACCGACGCCGCTCACCGGTTCTTTTGAATAAAGCCCTGCCAGGTTATCGTAACGGCCCCCGGAGCATACCGAACCAATACCGGGAAGCTCGTTCAGGAAGGTTTCATAAACGATACCGGTATAGTAATCAAGCCCCCTGGTGATGGAAGGGTCCAGGACAAAGGAATCGGCGGTGCCAGTATCGACCATA
>JAITQK010000010.1 GCA_031288975.1 Treponema sp.
TGTTAGACCTGAAGCCCGTAATTGGTCGCCAAAGCCGCCAAACCACCTTTAAAACCGCTGCCGATGGCGTTGAACTTCCATTCTCCACCGGCACGGTAGATCTCCGCGATCACAACCGCTGTCTCGATAGAGTAATCCTCCCCAAGATCGTAACGGAGCAGTTCGACGTTTGACGTCTCATCAACAACGCGGATATAGGCGTTGCTCACTTGCCCGAAGTTCTGCTTCCGTGCATCTGCATCATGAATCGTAACGGTGAAGGCCACTTTGGCAATGTCTGCAGGAACCTTTGACAGATCGACTTTAATCTGCTCATCATCACCCTCACCCTCGCCGGTACGGTTGTCGCCGGTGGAAAACACACTGCCGCTTTCGTGTTTCGGCTGGTTGTAAAAGACAAAGTCCTTCTCAGCACGAACCTTACCCGTTTCGGTAAGCAGAAACGCCGAGGCGTCAAGGTCGAACTCATCACCGCCAGAATACTGGTTGGTATCCCAGCCAAGCCCGACCACGATCTTCGATAGTCCCCGGTTCCCCTTCGTTAAGTCGACTTTCTGTCCTTTCTGTAAACTTATCGCCATATCCAACTCCTTACGCTATACAGTATCGAGTCTATCAGTGCCAGACCCAGTAGTTTTATTGTATGCGTTTAAATGTTTTATCATGGTACAATACTATCTGTCAAGACAAATTCGTCATAATTCTTCTATAAAGTCATGTACCATAGAGCATAGGTATCACGATCCCCTTGGCTACCGCACCCAGGAATCGGACGTCCTGATAACCTGGGTATGGGCATCCTCATGGCTCACCCGCCCGGCCACCAGGGCCCAGTGTATCGTCCATCTCCGGCTCCTCATCGTGGACACAGAAATGCCCTCGCCCTGGGCTTGACAGTGAGGAGCGGAGAACCCTGCCCACCCTCAGCTCCCCCGCTTGACAACATGGCAACACTCCCCTAGGATTGATTAATCCTTCAGTGATAATTGAGGCATAGTACTATGGAAGCAGGAAATAATACCTTTTCGTTGTTGGAACTCTTCAGAATGGGGGGGGGCTTTATGTGGCCCCTTCTCCTGTTCTCAGTTGCCACCATCGCCATTGCCCTGGAACGGGCTATCTATCTCTTATACCATAATTTACAGCTTGAAGACCTGAAAGAACAGGTGCATCATTATATCAAGATCGGTAATATTCCAGGGGCAGTAGAATACCTCGCTGGTCTGACCAAACGCCGGATAGGGGCGCGGGTCCTCTTCACCCTGGTAAACCGGGCGGATCTGCCGGAATCCCGGATGGAAAAGGCTGTGGAGGCGGAAGCCATGAGCTGTATCAATTCCCTGGAAAATGGCTTTAACTTCCTCACTGCCCTGGGATCCATCTCGCCCTTAACCGGGTTTCTGGGGACCGTTTCGGGCATGATAGGCGCCTTCAGGTCAATCGCAGAGGCCACTGATGTCAATGCCCAAATCGTGGCCAATGGCATTTATGAGGCCCTGATTACCACGGTCTTCGGCCTGATCATCGCCATGATTGCCATGGTGGCTCATTCCCTCTTTTCCCATATTGTGGACAAGTTTACCGCAGAGGTGGAAAAGACCTGTTCGGACCTTATCACCGAAATCACCCTGGTGGTTCCCAAGGGGGGGGATGAGAGCATCCGGCTACCGGCGCCTAAGCGTGGTCCGGCAGATATCCTGGTACTGGACGATTATACATGAAACTAACAAGACGGAAGCATCTTTTTGAAGATCCCGGGGCTTCAAGTGACATTGCGTTCTTATTGATCATCTATTTTATCGTGATTGCAGGGTTCAACATCAACAAGGGCTTTCTGATGAACCTTCCGCCACGGGATTCGATGCGCTTTATTTTAAAGGATGATCTGTTACGCTTTGAACTGGACGCATCGGGGAGGCTTTTTTATAATGGTGAAACCATGGACTTGGCCCGTGCGGAACAGGAGATTCGGTCTGCAGTGGGGGCCCAGCCGAATCTCGCGGTGGTTTTAACCATTGACCCTGCGGCTCCCTGGCAGCAGGTGGTTTCCTTTGTGGAACTGGCGCAAAACCTTCAGGTAGAGTCCTTTTCCTTTTCGATGAAAGAAGGGAACGTGCCGGAGGAACCCTGATGCGCCTGGTCCGTCCCCGTAAAAGATTCATAGTTCCCTTGAATTCCATGTCCGATGTGGCATTCCTGCTTCTCATCTTCATCATGCTCGTTTCTCTCATTAATTACCGGAAGGAAGTCAAGATCGAATACCCAGAAGCGGCAACGGCGCAGAAGACGAGCGAGGACAAGAACCTTGAAATTTGGATTGACCAGGCCGGGGCGCTCTATCTGGACGGGAACCGCTGCGATCTGAAGGCCATAGAAAACGGGATTATTGACGCATACCAGCAAGCTCCGGCTACGCGGATCCATATTATCGCCGACCGGAATACCCCTTTTAAACATATTGACCAGGTATTGAAGGTGTTACAACTGCTGCAATACCGGGTGGTCAGCTTTGTGGTAAAAGATGCGTAAGATTAACCGGATGCGGCTGGTGATTTTGCTGGTGGTTGCCGGTCTCCACGGTATCTTCCTGTTCAGTATCGTCTTTACGATGAAAAACGAATTAAAAACCCCTGAAGCCAGTGCGAATGTCATGAAGCTGGTGGATGTGCGGGAGCTGCCACCCCCGCCGGTTGAACCTCCGCCCCCACCTCCGCCGCCGCCTAAACTGCCGCCGGTGGTGCAGCAAAATACGGTTGAGGCCGTGGCGGAAACCATGATAGAAACCGATGAGCCGCCGCCTGATGTGGTGGTTGCTGAACCCCTGCCTGAGTATGAGCTTACCCCCGAGCCGGCTATGCCTGAAGAAATCGACTATCTGCCGATGCATAAAATATCCGCCCTGCCCAAATTTCCCGAAGATGAGCTTAGAAAAGCCCTGGTATATCCCCCCATTGCCCTCCGCTCCGGCAGGGAAGGGCTGGTGTACCTTGAACTTTTTGTTGACCGCCAGGGGACCATACAACGGATCAATATCATCAAGGAGGATCCTGAGGGGATGGGCTTTGGGGAAGCGGCGGTAAAGGCTTTCCAGGGAATCCAGGGAACCCCAGCAGAGGCCAACGGAACCCCGGTGGCGGTCCGCTACCGGTATCCGGTACGGTTTACCATTCGGTGATCCAGGCGTTAAAAATGAAAAAATAAGCACAAAGTCCTTGACTTAACGTAAACATTAATTCGTATATTCTTTTTAATATTCTTTCTATTTTTTTCTTTACGTGGAGGTATAAGATAATGCAGTATCGAACCTATGGAAAACAACTTGGTTTCAAGGTATCCGCCCTGGGCATGGGCTGTATGCGGCTGCCCCGGCACTTGAACGGGACCGGTGAAGGGGATGTGGATACGGAAAAGGCCATTGCCATGATCCGGTATGCGGTGGATCATGGGATCAACTATTTTGATACCGCTTATGGGTACCATAACAAGACCAGCGAAGCGGTTCTCGGTGAAGCCCTGGAACAGGACCGATACCGGGACAAGGTCAAGATCGTTACCAAGCAGCCTTTTGGAGTGATGACCACTCAGGCTGAAATCCGGCGGAACCTAGAAAACACCCTGAAAAAGCTCAGAACCGATCACATTGATGTGTATCTTATCCACAACATCCAGAAACCGGACTGGGAGGACATAAAAAAGCGGAAAATCATCGAGGAATACGAGAAGTTCCGTGCCGAAGGGCTTATCCGGGGCATTGCGTTTTCCTATCATGGGCTTTTACCCACCTTTAAGGAGGTACTTTCCTTCTATCCTTGGGATATGTGCCAGATTCAGCAGAATTTCCTGGATGTTGAGCGGGAGGCGACCGCCGAAGCAATACACCTGGCCGGCCAGAAGGGGACGGCCCTGGTCATCATGGAACCCCTCCGGGGCGGCAGCCTGGCGACTCCCCCTGCGGCGGTCAAGGCGATTTATGATGCATACCCGGTGAAACGGAGCGCCGTTGAATGGGGGTTCCGGCATCTCATCAACTACCCTGAGATTAGCACCATTTTAAGCGGTGTTACCACCCTGGAACAGCTCAAGGAAGATATCGAGATCTTCTCCAAGCCCGACGCACGTCCCGGATGTCTCAATGACACGGAAAAAGCCATCCTGTCCCGGGTCAGATCACACTATGAATCCTTGGCGTCGATTCCCTGCACCGGCTGTGAATACTGTCTTCCCTGTCCCAATGGGGTCAATATTCCCGGGGCCTTCAGTAAGTACAATGATGGGGTCATGTTCGGCAACTTTGATCCCGCCAAACGGAGCTATTCGTTTCTGACGATGTCAAACCAGGATGCTTCCCTGTGTGCTGCCTGCGGGGAATGTGAGCAGAAGTGTCCCCAGCACATTGATATCATCGAGCGGCTCAAAATGGCCCACGAAACGCTTAAAGCCTGAACTGCGTAGCAAAGGGGGTCGTTAATGGATATTAAGCGGTATGTGGATGCAATTGAAGGGCAAAAATTGGCTGTTGAAGGCGTTGTGGTGCTGCAACAGGGTAAACAAATCGCGGAACATCGCTGGGTTCCTGATGTACCCCGAAATGTTTATTCTGTAAGCAAGAGTTTTACTGCAATTGCCGTGGGTATGGCGCTTGATGCAGGGAAACTTTCCCTAAACGATAAGGTGCTCGACGCCTTCCCCGGTCTGGTTCCGGCCCCCTCAGCGCGGCTCAAGGCCCTCAGCCTGGAGCATCTCTTGACCATGAGCCGAGGCTACCCGGCGTTTACCCGGCCCCGCAGTGTTGCCGGGGTCCTAGCCGAATCCCTCGCCTATGATCCTGGCACGCGCTTTGTCTACGATAACGCATCGACCTTCCTCGCCTCTGCTATGGTTACCAAGGCTACAGGACGCACTGTCCGGGACCTCCTGGTGGAACGGCTTTTCCGCCCCCTGGAGATCCCTGAGCCTGCGTGGGCAGCAAGCGATGACGGGTATACCATGGGCGCCACAGGGCTTGAGGTTTCCACCAGAAGTCTCGCGGTTTTCGGGCAGTTCCTGCTGCAGCGGGGGGTGTGGAAGGGAACCCAGCTCGTATCTCCAGGATGGATAGACGGGGCGACCCGGACCCATATTGCCACCAGGGAAAACCCGCCGGATTATGATCTGGGGTACGGTTATTGCTTCTGGACCTGCCGTCACGGGGCTTACCGCGCCGACGGCAAGGAGGGGCAGTATGTGGTAGTACTCCCACGGGAGGATGCAGTGGTAAGCATTACGTCCCACGAAGAAAATATGAAGCCTATTCTCTACGCGGTGTGGGATCATATTCTGCCCCAGCTTTGACCAGCAGCCAACAGATCCTGGAGGCGGTCAGCCGTCTTAAGGATCTCACCGTTACAAAGAAAGAGAGAGGTTATCCCGGCAATGAAAAGAGTGAAAGTTTTATTTGACCTCAATGTGATTATTGATATTATTACAAAACGGGAACCGTTTTATCAATATTCAAATATACTGTTCCTTATGGTCGCAAATAATCAGATTGAAGGAATTGTTGCCGCTGGATCTATTGCTGATATTTACTATGTTGTCAGAAAGTTTTTCAAAAGCACGTTAGGAATACTGGATATGATTACCGATGTATTGCGGGTTCTTAATCTTGTTGATACGAAAGTTCAGGATATCTGGACAGCAATGGGGTTAGGAATGTCTGATTTTGAGGACGCTATAGTGGCTGCTGTCGCACAGCGCGAAAATGCCGACTATATTGTAACGAGGAACTGCGCTGATTTTGTCAATTC